>DATKEK010000297.1:0-6489 GCA_035512195.1 Burkholderiales bacterium | reverse complement strand
GGGCCGAAGTGCTGTCGGCGGACGCGTACAGCCTGTTCGAGGAGAAGGGCGCGCTCAACCCGGAAATCGGCGAGCGCTTCCGCGAGGAGATCCTTGCGCGCGGCGGCAGCCGGCCGGCGCTCGAGTCTTTCGTTGCGTTCCGTGGCCGCGAACCGAGGATAGAAGCCTTGTTGCGACACTCGGGCATGGCAGAAGCTGCCTGACCGGAACGTATTCACAATCATTCACGCGTACGACGGGGAGACGATCGATGATGCGTGCCGGGAAAATCCTGCTGCTGGGTGCCTTGTCGTTGTTTGCAATTGCATTGCAGGCAGAACAGCTCTACAAATGGGTGGATTCCGAAGGCAGGGTGCACTACAGCGACCAGCCTCCGCCTGCCGATGCGCGTGAGGTTGAGGAGAGGACCGTGTCGGGCGCGCCCGCCGGACAGTCGCAATTGCCTTTCGAGTTGCAGCGGGCGGTCGACAACTTTCCCGTGACCCATTTCGTGAGCGATTGCGGCGCCGCATGCGCGGATGCCCGCCAGTTCCTGCTTACGCGCGGCGTTCCGCATACAGAAATGGATGCGGCGCAGTCTGCTACACAGGAAGAGATCAGAACCCTCACCGGCGGCAATGTCGTGGTGCCGGTGCTTCGCGTTGGCAGGCAGGTGCTGCGTGGCTTTGAGCCTGGACAGTGGAACACCGCGCTCGACGCCGCCGGCTATCCGCGCACCGCCCTGGTCGAGGTGCAGCCACGACGGCCGGCGCCACCCGCTCCGCCGCCTGTGGAGGAGCCAGCGGAGGAACTCGAAGCCGAACCGGATGCGGCGGACGAGTGAAGCTCGCCGCGTGGAATGTCAATTCGCTGAAAGTCAGACTGCCGCAACTGGTCGATTGGGCGGCGCGGCAACTGCCCGACGCGGTTTGCCTGCAGGAAACCAAGCTCGAGAACGCGAACTTTCCGGCGCAGAGCCTGCGCGACATCGGTTTCCATGCGGCGTATGCCGGCCAGAAGACCTATAACGGCGTTGCAATACTTTCGCGCGAGCCGCTCACCGACGTGATTGCCGGCGTTCCGGGTTTCGAGGACGATCAGAAACGCGTGATCGCTGCCACGCTTCGCGACATGCGCATCGTCTGCGTCTACGTTCCCAACGGCCAGAGCGTCGATTCCGACAAGTACCAGTACAAGCTGCGCTGGCTTGAGGCCGCGACCAGGTGGCTCGGCGACGAACTGGGCCGCCACGAGAAGCTTGCGGTGCTTGGCGATTTCAACATCGCGCCGGACGAGCGCGATGTGCACGACCCCAAGGCGTGGGAAGGGCAGGTGTTGTTCAGCGAGCCGGAGCGCGCGGCTTTCCGCCGGTTGCTCGATCTGGGGTTGACGGACGCCTTCCGTCTGTTCGACCAGCCCGAGAAATCTTTTACCTGGTGGGATTACCGCATGAACGCCTTCCGACGCAAGATGGGCCTGCGCATCGACCACATCCTGCTGTCCGAACCGCTGGCAAAACAGTGCAAGTCGGTGGTGATCGACATCGAACAACGCAAAGCCGAACGCCCCTCGGACCACGCGCCCGTTATCGCCGAGCTTTGAGGCGCGCGGACACGCTGGCCGTAGGTAAAAACGTAACCACACAGCGATCAACCACCAAGGCACCAAGGCAACAAGAAAAGACGGAACAGATCTCGATCTTCTTGGTGTCTTGGTGCCTTGGTGGTGAAATGAATCTTGTCTTGAAGTTTTCTCTGCAGCGAGCATTCTAGGGCGCGCTACTTCTCCCGTTGTAACTCCTCCTCGAGGCCGAGTTCCTGGATTTTGCGGGTAAGGGTGTTGCGGCCCATGCCGAGGAGTTGCGAGGCCTCGATGCGGCGGCCGCCGGTGTGGGCCAGCGCACGCAGGATCAGTGCGCGTTCGAACCGCTGCGAGAGTTCGTCGAGTATTCCGCTCTCGCCGCGCTTCAGCCGGGTTTCGGCCTCGTGTTCCAGCGCGGACACCCAGCTCTGCTCGGCGACGGGCTGTTGCCCTTCGCGGATCTCCGGCGGCAGGTCCTTGACGTCGACGTTCATACCGGGCGCCATCACCGTCAGCCAGTGGCACAGGTTTTCCAGCTGGCGCACGTTGCCAGGCCAGTCCAGCGAGGTCAGGTACTTGAGCGCACTTTCGGTGAGGCGCTTTGGTTCGACCGCGAGATCGCGCGCGCTGCGCTGAAGAAAGTACTTCGCCAGCAGCGGAATATCCTCGCGCCGTTCGCGAAGCGACGGCAGCCGCAAGCGGATGACGTTCAGCCGGTGGAACAGATCGTCGCGGAACAGCCCCTGTTTGACACGCGACTCCAGGTCCTGGTGGGTGGCGGCGATGATGCGGACGTTTGCCTTGATCGGCTGATGGCCGCCCACCCGGTAGAAGTGCCCGTCTGAAAGCACGCGCAGCAGCCTCGTTTGCAGTTCCTGCGGCATGTCGCCGATCTCGTCCAGAAACAGCGTTCCGCCCTCTGCCTGTTCGAAGCGCCCGCGACGCATCGCCTGCGCGCCGGTGAACGCGCCGCGTTCGTGACCGAACAGCTCCGACTCGAGCAGGTCCCGCGGAATGGCTGCGGTATTGATTGCGACGAACGGCTTGGCTGCGCGTGGGCTGTGACGGTGCAGTGCGCGTGCCACCAGTTCCTTGCCGGTGCCCGACTCGCCATTGATCAACACCGTGGCGTGCGACTGGGTCAAGCGGCCGATTGCGCGAAACACCTCCTGCATGGACGATGCCTGGCCCAGGATCTCCGGGGATTCGACCGGCGCTTCGGCGACCTCGTCCTGCCGCAGGCTCTCGTCCACGGCACGCCGGATCAGATCGATCGCGTGGTCTACGTCGAAGGGTTTCGGCAGATACTCGAATGCGCCGCCCTGGAATGCGGCAACCGCGCTTTCCAGATCCGAGTACGCGGTCATGATGATGACCGGCAGATTCGGGTGCCGTTCCTTCAGCTTCTCCAGCAGATCCAGCCCGGAGCCGCCCGGCATGCGGATGTCGCTCACCACCACCTGTGGCAATGACGTGTCCAATGCGGCAAGCGCTTCCTGCGCGGAACCGAACACCTTGAACGGGATGTCCTCGCGGGCAAGTGCTTTCTCGAATACCCAGCGTATCGAACGGTCGTCATCGATGATCCAGACTGATTTCATGGCATTACCACACGGTGGATGGTTCAACTATTTCTTTCTGGTACCGGGCATGCACTATCATTTCTGCTCCTGAACTGGAAGCAATACGGTGAAACATGTATAACCTGGCCGGCTTTCGAGCTCTATCGTGCCGTGGTGCTGGCTGATGAAGGTCTGCGCCAGCGTCAGGCCCAGGCCGCTGCCGCCCTCGCGGCCGGATACCAGCGGAAAGAAGATCCTTTCCTTGAGTTCTTCCGGAATTCCCGGACCGTTGTCGATTACCTGCACGACGATCGCCAGGGGATAGAGCCGGCGCGTGAGCGTGATGCGCCGGGCGACGCGGGTGCGCAGGGTGATTGCGCCCTTGCCCTGCATCGCCTGGGCCGCGTTGCGTGCGATGTTCAGCAGCGCCTGGATGATCTGCTCGCGGTCGCCGGTGAGCGGTGGCAGGCTGATGTCGTAGTCCCGCCAGATGACGAGATCCTCCGGGAACTCGGCGAGGATCAGGCTGCGTACCCTCTCGACCGCTTCATGGATGTTGAACTGCATGATCTGCGGCAGCCGGTGCGGGGTCAGCAGGCGGTCCATCAGCGCCTGCAGCCGGTCCGCCTCGTTCATGATCACATGCGTGTACTCATGCAGTTCCTCGCGATCGAGCTCCCTATCGAGCAGCTGAGCCGCGCCTCGCAGCGCACCCAGCGGATTCTTTATCTCGTGCGCCAGGTTGCGGATCAGCTCGCGATTGCGGGCGCTCTGGTCGAGAAGACGCTCCTCGCGCGCGATCTTGAGCTGCTGGCTGAGCGGGTTGAACTCGAGCAGATAGCCCTCGAGTTCGAGAATTTCGACCGGCGTCACGGTGCAGGACAGTTCCAGCCGGGTGTCGTCCGATATCGGCAGCGTCAGTTCGTGCTGGGTATGGCTGCAGTTGTTGTCTTGCGCGTAGCTGATGGCTGCGCCAAGTGTGCTCGTGTCCGGGAACACGCGCTCGAGCGGATTGCCGACGATATTCTTCGCGCTGATGGCGAACACATTCTCTGCTGCCGGATTGACGTAGCGGATCACCCTCTCTGCGTCGAGCAGAAACACCGCGGTTGCCAGCGCGTCCAGACCTGGGAAGGAAAGCGCCGGCATGGCCTGGTCAAGCATCGCCGATCCCCGGCGGGCACACGCGGCCGGTGAACGTGAGATGGCTTCGGATGATGGGCATCAGGCCGGCGTATGCTGCCGCCGGCCGATCGGTCAACGCAGGTTGGAGATTTCCTGCTGGATCGCCTGGATATTGCGCTCGTGGCTGTTGACCGCGTCGCGGTGCGGCTGCACGCGGTCGAGATAGCGCTGGTAGTTCTGTTCGTGACCGTGACGAACCGATTCCTGTTCTTCCAGAGTCTTTCGCGCGGCTTCCAGCCGGCGCTGCTCCGCTACCAGTTCCTGCTCGAGAATCCGGCGCCGCGCGGCGTCGCGACCGCGCTGGGTATCGGCATCCACCCGCGGAAAGGTTTCCTGCGGTCGTGCAGCCGGCGGTGCGGGCGCGGCCGGCTGGGGCTTGGCCTCCTTGAAGCAACGCACCTTGCGCGTGCCTTTCGGGGGCGAGCTGGAAATATTCGAGTAGGTCACGTGACCGTCCTCGTCGATGTAAAGGCAGATCTCGTCCGCGTGCGCGGTCATGGCGCAGAAGGCGAAAGCGAGAGCGGGCAGAAATGAAGCGAGATTCGGCGTACGGATCATCCGTTGCGGTGTGCCGGGGAAGGCACTTGTCAGGGGATGTGGCTTCGTTCACCGGAGTCTAAGTCAGCTGTTGGCGATGATCAATCCGGAATGGTTCCGCGGCAGGCGCGCGCCGTGGATAAAAAAGGGCGGGTAGGCCCGCCCTTTTTCGGTGCGGGGCCGCCCCTCAGGAGCTGTAGTACATGTCGAACTCGACCGGATGCGTGGTCATGCGGAAGCGCGTGACTTCCTCCATCTTCAGCGTGATGTAGGCATCGATCAGGTCGTCGGTGAATACGCCGCCCTTGGTCAGGAATGCTCGCCCCTTGTCGAGCGTCTCCAGCGCCTGGTCCAGCGAGGCGCAGACGTGCGGCACCTTCTCCGCCTCTTCCGGCGGCAGGTCGTAGAGGTTCTTGTCGATCGGATCGCCCGGATGAATCTTGTTCTGTATGCCGTCGAGGCCCGCCATCATCATCGCGGTGAACGCGAGATACGGGTTGGTAGTCGGATCCGGGAAGCGCACTTCGATGCGGCGCGCCTTGGGGCTGGCCACGTGCGGGATGCGTACCGCCGCCGAACGGTTGCGCGCCGAGTAGGCGAGGTTGATCGGCGCCTCGAAGCCCGGTACCAGGCGCTTGTAGGAATTGGTGCCCGGATTGGTAATCGCGTTCAGTGCGCGCGCGTGCTTGATGATGCCGCCGATGTAAAACAGCGCCATCTCCGACAGCCCGGAGTAGCCATTGCCTGCGAACAGGTTTTCGCCACCCTTCCACAGCGACTGGTGCACGTGCATGCCCGACCCGTTATCGCCGACCACCGGCTTGGGCATGAACGTCGCGGTCTTGCCGTACGATGCGGCGACGTTCCACACCGTGTACTTGAGGATCTGCATCCAGTCCGCGCGCTTGACCAGGCTGTTGAACTTCGTGCCGATCTCGTTCTGGCCGGCGGCAGCCACCTCGTGGTGATGCACCTCGACTTCCACGCCCTGCGCTTCCAGCGCCAGGCACATTGCATTACGCAGGTCCTGCAGCGAATCGACCGGCGGCACCGGAAAATAGCCGCCCTTTACCGGGGCACGGTGACCCAGGTTGCCGCCCTCGAAGTCAAGCCCGGTCGACCACGGCGCTTCTTCGGAACTGATCTTCACGAAGCTCCCGCTTGCCGAGACATTCCACTGAACGCCGTCGAATACAAAGAATTCGGGTTCAGGCCCGAAGTATGCGGTGTCGGCAAGACCGGTTGACTTCAGGTAGGCCTCGGCGCGCTTCGCGATGGACCGGGGGTCGCGATCGTAGCCCTTGCCGTCGGATGGTTCGATCACGTCGCAGGTGATATTCAGGACCGGCTCGTCGGTGAACGGGTCCATCCGCGCGGAGTCCGCGTCCGGCATCAGCAGCATGTCCGAGGCTTGGATGCCTTTCCAGCCGGCGATGGACGACCCGTCGAAAGCGTGACCGTCCTCGAACTTCGAGGCGTCGAACTGCTTGGCAGGCACGGATACGTGCTGCTCCTTGCCGCGGGTATCCGTAAACCGCAAGTCGACGAATTTGACGTCGTTTTCTTTGATCTGCTTGATTACGTCGGCTGGTGAGGCCATCTTTAACTCTCCTAGGGGTAGACGATTGCGTGATGGACGGACAAA
>DATKEK010000296.1:0-11517 GCA_035512195.1 Burkholderiales bacterium | reverse complement strand
CTCCAGCCGCGCGAAGTTCATCATCGTGAACATGTATTCGAGGCCGCGATTCTCTTCGCCTACCAGATAACCGATCGCGCCGTCCTTTTCGCCGTAGGCCATCACGCAGGTCGGGCTGGCGTGAATGCCGAGCTTGTGCTCGATCGACACGCAGTTCACGTCGTTGCGCGCACCGGGACTGCCGTCCTTGTTTACCAGGACCTTGGGCACGATGAACAGCGAAATGCCTTTCACGCCTTCCGGTGCGTCCGGCGTGCGCGCGAGCACCATGTGCACGATGTTCTCCGCCATGTCGTGCTCGCCCCAGGTGATGAAGATCTTGGTGCCGTAGATCCGGTAGTGATCGCCTTCCGGCACCGCCTTTGCGCGTACCGCGGACAAATCCGAACCGGCCTGCGGCTCGGTCAGGTTCATGGTGCCAGTCCATTTGCCCGACACCAGATGCGGCAGGTAGGCCGCCTTCTGCTGGTCGGTGCCGTGGCGCGTGATCGCGAGCACCGCGCCCGCCGTCAGCATCGGGCACAGGCAGAACGACATGCAGGCGGCGTTCCACATCTCCGAGGTCTGCACCGAAACGATATGCGGCAGGCCCTGCCCTCCCCACTGCGGATCGTTGGCGAGCGACACCCAGCCCGCTTCGCAGAACTGCCGGAACGCATCCTTGAATCCGGGCGCGGAAGTGACGACGTTGCCCTCCAGCTTCGCACCGCTCTGGTCGCCGGGCCGGTTCAGCGGATCGAGCACCCCCGCCGCGAACTTGCCGGCTTCATCGAGCACCGCATCGACCAGATCCGGCGTAACTTCCTCGCAGCCGGGCAACTGGGCGATATCGTCAATGCCGACCAGCTCCTTCACCACGAACCTCATGTCGCGAATCGGCGCAGCGTATGTGGACATCATTCACTCCCGATGAAATTTACCTGCCAAGGAGGACACGGAGGAAAATCGAAGACAGATCTCACCGCAAAGGAGCAGAGAGCGCAAAGAAAAACAATCTAAGTGTTCTTGTATTTCTTCGTGCCTTCGTGCCTTCGTGTTTCGCTTTTCCAGGTTTTCCTCCGTGTCCTCCGCGTCCTCCGTGGTGAAACGTGTTTCTATATCCTCGTCAGCGGTCAGAGTTTCGAGGTCAGTTCGGGGACGGCTTCGAACAGGTCGGCGACGAGGCCATAGTCGGCGACCTGGAAGATCGGCGCTTCGGCGTCCTTGTTGATCGCCACGATCACCTTGCTGTCCTTCATGCCGGCGAGATGCTGGATCGCGCCGGAGATGCCCACCGCGATATACAGTTCCGGCGCGACGATCTTTCCGGTCTGGCCGACCTGGTAATCGTTCGGCACGAAACCGGAATCGACCGCGGCGCGCGACGCGCCGACCGCTGCGTTGAGCTTGTCCGCCAGCCCTTCCAGAATATTGAAATTCTCGCCGCTGCCCATGCCGCGCCCGCCCGAGACAATCACCCGCGCCGCGGTAAGTTCGGGGCGCGCCGACTTGGTCAGTTCCTGCCCGACCAGGCTTGACAATCCAGCGTCCGGACCGGCGTCGATCTTCTCGATTGCGCCGCTGCCGCCCTCTGCAGCCGCCGCGTCGAATCCAGTTGCGCGTACCGTGATCACCTTGGTCTTGTCGGAAGACTGCACGGTTGCCATTGCATTGCCTGCATAGATCGGCCGCACGAACGTATCCGGCGATTCGACCTTGACGATGTCGGATACCTGCGCCACATCCAGCAGCGCCGCCACGCGCGGCATGATGTTCTTGCCGAAGCTGGTGGCGGGCGCCAGCACATGTGAATAGTCTTTTGCCAGCGGCACGATGAGCGCGGCGACATTCTCCGCCAGCGGGTGCGCATAGTGCGCTGCATCCGCCACCAGAACCTTGGTCACGCCGGCGACCTTGGCCGCCGACCCGGCGGCGCCCGAGCACTCGTGCCCGGCAACCAGCACGTGTATGTCTCCGCCGATCTGCACGGCCGCCGCGATCGTGCTCAGAACCGCCGGCTTGATGGCGGCATTGTCGTGTTCCGCAATTACCAGGATTGCCATTCAGATCACCTTCGCTTCGTTCTTCAGCTTTTCGACCAGTTCGCCGACGCTCTTCACCATCTGTCCGGCAGTGCGTTTGGACGGCTCGACCACCTTGAGCGTCTTCAGCCGCGGCGCAACGTCGGCACCGAGCGCATCGGGTGTGACGGTCTCGAGCTGTTTTTTCTTCGCCTTCATGATGTTCGGCAGCGTGACGTAACGCGGCTCGTTCAGGCGCAGGTCGGTGGTCACGATTGCGGGCAGCTTGATGCTGATGGTTTCCAGCCCGCCGTCGATTTCCCGCGTGACCTCGGCCCTGTCGCCTTCCACTTTCACCTTCGAGGCGAACGTCGCCTGCGACCAGCCGAGCAGCGCGGCCAGCATCTGCCCGGTCTGGTTGGAATCGTCGTCGATCGCCTGCTTGCCCATGATCACCAGCCCGGGTGCTTCTTTCTCCACGATCGCCTTCAGGACCTTGGCCACGCCGAGCGGCTGCACGTCAGCGGGCGCCTCGACCAGGATCGCGCGATCGGCGCCGATCGCAAGCGCCGTGCGCAGGGTTTCCTGGCATTGCGTCGGCCCCACCGAGACGACAATGATCTCGGTCACCGTGCCGGCTTCTTTCAGCCGCACCGCCTCTTCAACCGCGATCTCGTCGAACGGGTTCATCGACATTTTCACGTTCGCGGTCTCGACGCCGGTGCCATCGGCCTTCACCCGCACCTTGACGTTGTAATCCACGACCCTCTTGACGGGGACCAGTACCTTCATCGCAAGCCCTTCGGTTGATTGGGAAAGTGCCCGATTTTACCGCAGCGCAACAGTTGCGCGATTAACTCCGGAAACCTGCAGGCAAATGGAACGCAGGCCATGACCTCCGCCCCACGGCCAGCCGTATGGTTTCGAACTTATCCCGCCTTGGCCTGTTCGCGCAGGACGTTCTTCTGGATCTTGCCGGTGGAGGTCTTCGGCAGCGGCCCGAATATCACTTTCTTCGGGCATTTGAAATGCGCGAGACGTTCCCGGCAGAAAACCATGACGTCCTGTTCCGTGACCGCGGGGGCGCCGGATTTCAACGTTACGAAGGCGCAGGGGATCTCGCCCCACTTGTCGTCCGGCCTTGCGACCACGGCCGCCTCGAGAATGGACGGATGCCGGTAAAGCACGTCTTCGACCTCGATGGTCGAGATGTTCTCACCGCCCGAGATGATGATGTCCTTTGAGCGGTCCTTGATCTTGACGTAACCGTCGGCGTCCGCCACCGCAAGATCGCCGGTGTGGAACCAGCCCCCGGCAAAGGCCTCGTCGGTTGCCTTGGGGTTCTTCAGGTAACCCTTCATGGTGATGTTGCCGCGGAAGAAGATCTCGCCCATGGTCTGTCCATCGCGCGGCACCGGTTTCATCGTCGCCGGGTCGAGCACCTCCATTGCCTCCTGTAGCACGTAGCGCACGCCCTGCCGTCCGTTCTTTTCGGCGCGCTGCTCCATTGGCAGTTCGTCCCATTCCGGGTGCTTGGCGCAAACCGAGGCCGGGCCGTAAACCTCGGTCAGCCCGTAGACATGCGTCAGCTCGACGCCGATCCGCTCCGCGCCCTCGATCACCGACTGCGGCGGCGCCGCGCCGGCGACCATGGCCCTGACCTTGTGCGAAATGCCTTTGCGCATTTCTGCAGGCGCATTCAGCAGCATGTTGTGCACGACCGGTGCACCGCAGAAATGTGTCACGCCATGCCGACGGATGAGATCGAAGATCTGCGCCGCCTCGACCCGCCGCAGGCACACGCTGGTACCCGCGACCGCGGCCAGCGTCCACGGAAAACACCAGCCGTTGCAATGGAACATCGGCAGCGTCCACAGGTACACCGGGAAATGCGGCATCGCCCAGGTCACGATGTTGCCGATCGCATTCAGGTAGGCGCCGCGGTGATGCGTCACCACCCCCTTCGGATTGCCGGTAGTACCGGAGGTGTACGACAACGCGATCGCGTCCCATTCGTCCGGTGGCAGGCTCCAGGCGAAACGCGGGTCGCCGGACTGCAGGAATTCCTCGTAATCGGTTCCGCCCAGGCGATCCCCGCCCGGACCGAACGGATCGGCGATGTCGACCACCTGCGGCGATTTGTCCAGCATGGCCAGCGCCCGCGAGACCGTCGGCGCGAACTCGGTATCGGTGATCAGCAGCTTCGCTTCGCCGTGCGACAGCATGAAGGCGACCGCCTCGGGATCCAGCCGGGTATTCAGGGCGTTGATCACGCCGCCGGCCATGGGCACGCCATAGTGCGCTTCGAACATCTCCGGCGTATTTGATGCCATCACCGCAACCGTGTCGCCCCTGCCGATGCCGCGCTGCTTCAGCGCCGAGGCGAGCCTGCAACAGCGCCGGTAGACTTCGGCCCAGCTGCGCGCGGATTCGCCATGAACCACTGCAGCCCGCTCCGGATAGACATCCGCCGCCCACTTGAGCAGAGAACTCGGGGACAGCGGAACGTAATTGGCCGAATTCCTGTCCAGCCCGATGTCGTAGGGATTATTGCGATTCAAGGCAGCTCCGAAGATCCGTTCGCCGGTAATGTGGCTTCCACACAAGTCCACCCCGCGGGAAAGCGTCGAATGATAGCGGATCGCATTCGGCATGCCTGCCTCCAGGCCCGCGCCGAACTTAGAATCCCATGCAGCTTTGCGCTAAAAGCACTTGACTCAAATGAAAAATCCGCCCAGAAGCTTTACGGAACAGCGACTGAATGGTGTTACCATTAGCGTCCCTTGATTGCGTCCAACCCCGGGGTAAGCTGTTGAACCAGATAGCGGATGGAGATCGCGATGATGTCTGAGCGCGCGAACCGCACATTCATCTGCAGTGTGCTGTTCCTGGACATCGTCGAGTACTCCCGGAAACCGGTAGCCGAACAGATCCGCCTGAAGGATCGGTTCAACGAACTGATCGCGGAGGCGATCCGCGACGTGCCGGCGACCGACCGCATCATCCTCGATACCGGGGACGGGGTTGCAGTCAATTTCCTCGGCGACCCGGAAGACGCCCTGTTTGTGGCGATGAGTCTGCGCGATTCGTTTGCGCCGGACCCGGATGCTCCGCCCGCCCTGCCTGCACGCATCGGCATCAACCTGGGGCCGGTGCGCCTGGTGCGCGACCTCAACGCGCAACCGAACATCATCGGTGACGGCATCAACGTCGCGCAGCGGGTCATGGGATTCGCCCGGCCGGGACAGATCGTGGTGTCGCGCTCCTATTACGAAGTGGTGTCGCACATCTCCGAGGGCTACGGGCAGTTGTTCCGATACGAGGGCTCGCGCACCGACAAGCATGTACGCGAGCACGAGATCTACAGCGTGGGCTACAGCCAGGCGCGCGCCAGCCTGATCCGCTCTCCGGCCGAACGCGCCCAGGCATCGACGCGGGAAGGCGCGCAGCAGGCGGCCACCGCAAGCATGGTCACCGGCAACCTGCTGAAGAAAATCAAACCCTGGCTGAACAACCGCTCGATCGCCTACGGCACGGCCACGCTTTCCGTCGCCGCCTTCGCACTGGCGCTGCTGCTGAACTTCGTGGGTCCGCAACAACCGGCCGCCGAAGACCGGCCGTTGCAGGCAGCGCAGCAAATTGCGGCACAGCAACCCACCGTCACCGAGGTTCCCGGCGAGGAAACCGGCATCTTCGGTTTCCCGCCGCGTGCGCCGGAAAAGAAACAGGCGGAATCGCCAGTCACCGAAGAACAGAAAGCCGAGGCGAGAACCCGGTTGGATTTCACGCCCTCGGAACAGCCGGAGCCTGCGGCCTCCACGCCAAGGCCCGCGGCAACTGCAGTGATCGCGCTGGCGATTACGCCCTGGGGCGAAGTGTTCGTCGACGGCCAGCGCGTCGGCGTCAGCCCGCCGGTAAACGAAGTGCGGGTCGTGCCGGGCAGACGCAGCATCCAGATTCGCAATGGCGACTTTCCCGTTTACACTCAGACGGTCGAATTGCAGGCCGACGATAGAATCAGAATAAGGCACAAATTCAACTAGGCATGAGCACGATCCGTTCAGTTTCCCTGTCAGTCGCCTGCGCCATTCTGCTCGGCGGATGCGCCAGCGGCCCCTTCTCCGATTTCCGTTTTGGCGGCACCGCCGGCGCGCCGTACCTGGAAGAAGGCATACACCAGTACGAGGAAGGCAATTACCGGGTAGCCGCCAGACGCCTGCAGTTCGGGCTCGAGGAAGGTCTGTCGAGGGAGAACCGGGTGCTGGCACACAAGTATCTGGCGTTCATCGCGTGTGTGTCGGGCCAGCAATTCACCTGCCGCGAGGAGTTCGAGATCGCCTTTTACCTCGACCCCGCCTTCGAACTCAGCGCCGCCGAGGTAGGCCACCCGATCTGGGGGCCGGTGTACCAGAGCGTCAAGGCGCAACAGAAGCGTTGAGTGCAATCGCGATGATCTCGATGCTCGGACGCTACGAAATCCTGGCCGAACTCGGCCAGGGGGCGATGGGAACCGTGTACAAGGCGCGCGATCCGCTGCTCGATCGCATCGTCGCCATCAAGACGGTCAACCTCAACCTGCCGAAAGATGAAGTGGCCGAATACGAGGCCCGCTTCTACCAGGAAGCCAAGGCGGCAGGACAGCTCTCGCATCGCAATATCGTCACCATCTACGACGTGGGCAAAAGCGACCGCCTCGCCTACATGGCGATGGAACTGCTGCAGGGCCAGGAGCTGCGTACGATGCTCGGTTCGCGCACGCCGATCCCGGTGGAGCAGGCGCTGGAAATCACCGCGCAGGTGGCAGACGGATTGCAGTATGCACACGACCGGCAGGTGATTCACCGCGACATCAAGCCGGCGAACATCATGGTGTGTGACGACGGCCTGGTAAAGATCACCGATTTCGGCATCGCGCGCATGCGCAACAACGCGGTGAAGACGCAAACCGGGATGATCCTCGGCTCGCCGAAGTACATGTCGCCCGAACAGGTCGCCGGCCGCCGCGCGGACACGCGTTCCGACCTGTTCTCGCTCGGCGTGGTGCTGTACGAGATGCTGACCGGCACCTCGCCGTTTGTAGCCGACAACATCCACGGCGTCATGTACCAGACGATCAATTTCAACCCGCCGGCTCCGAAGACCTTGAACCCGGAACTGCCGGACGTCCTGAATTTCATCGTTGCCAAGGCGCTCGCCAAGAATCTGGATGACCGTTACGCAACCGCGAAGGGCTTCTCGAACGATCTGCGCGAGGCGCGCGCCGCCGTGCTCGGCGTGGCAGACAACCCGTCGCTGGTCGCCTCGCGCCCGCTGGATGCCGCGCCGTTCGTGACACCTTCCGTTGCCCTGACCAGACAGGAAGACCGGCGGGCGGCGGTCACCGGCATAAGCGAATCCGAGCCCGAGCAGGAAGTCGAGCCCGAGGAGCAATTGGGGGTCGGCGATACCACCAGTTCGCCGGCACTGCCCTTGTCGAAAGCTTTCGATTCGTTCGACGCCACCATGCGGCTCGCCGCCCTGACCGGCATGGAAAAGGAACTCGACCAGTTTTCCGAGACGCAGAAGATTGCCCGGTTAAAGGCGTTGTCGGACGCCAAGCGCGCCGGCGGAAAGGTTCCGACTTTGTCCGACAGCACGACATGGCAAAGCGCGGCCGCGCCTGCGCCCGGCCCCCGCCGCAGCAATCAGCAGGCAGACGGCCCTCATTTGCGTTACGTGTGGATTGCCAGCGTGGTGCTGGCTGCTGCCGCCGGACTGCTGCTGCTGTTGCGCTGACGACGATTGCCCGGCATCCGGGCAGGGCTTCGAACCGCGCCCTAACGCACGCGCGCCATCGCCTCCTCCACCCGCTCGACCGCCACCACTTCCAGACCGTCGATCGACGTCTTGGGCGCATTCGCCTTCGGCACGATCGCCATGCGAAACCCGAGTTTGGCCGCCTCGCGCAACCGCTCCTGACCGCGCTGCACCGGACGCACTTCGCCGGCGAGGCCGATTTCGCCAAACGCAACCATCTTCGGCGGCAGCGGCTTCGCCTTCAGCGAAGAGACGATGGCAAGCAGCACCGGCAGGTCCGCCGCAGGTTCATCGATCTTCACCCCGCCCACGGCGTTTACGAATACATCCTGGTCGAATACCGGCACGCCGACATGCCGGTGCAACACCGCGAGCAGCATCGCCAGTCGGTTCTGCTCCAGCCCGACAGTCAGCCGTCGGGGATTCGGCGCGTGCGCCTCGTCGACCAGCGCCTGGATCTCAACCAGCAGCGGTCGCGTGCCTTCCTGAGTCACCATCACACACGAGCCCGCGACATCGGCGCCGTGCTGCGACAGGAACAGCGCGGAGGGATTGCTGACGCCGCGCAGACCGCGGTCGGTCATGGCAAACACGCCGAGTTCGTTCACCGCGCCGAAGCGGTTCTTGATTGCACGCACCAGCCGGAAGCTCGAATGCGTATCGCCTTCGAAATACAGCACCGCATCGACCATGTGCTCCAGCACCCGCGGACCGGCAATGGCGCCTTCCTTGGTGACGTGGCCGACGAACAGCATCGCCGTGCCGGTTGCCTTGGCAAGGCGCGTAAGCTGCGCCGCGCACTCGCGCACCTGGGCAACGCTGCCGGGCGCGGAGGTGAGCGCCTCGGAATAGACGGTCTGGATCGAGTCGATGACCGCCACCTCCGGCTTCTCAGCGAGCAGCGCGGACTGGATTTTCTCGAGTTGTATTTCCGCCAGCAATTGCAGTTTCGCCGCGTCCAGCTGAAGGCGTCTGGCGCGCAACGCGATCTGCTGCGCCGATTCTTCTCCGCTCACGTAGATCGCCTTGCAATCGCCGGCGAGCGATGACAGCGCCTGCAACAGCAGCGTGGACTTGCCGATTCCCGGATCGCCGCCGATCAGAACCACCGCGCCGCGCACGAGGCCACCGCCAAGCACGCGGTCCAGCTCGCCGATGCCAGTCGGGCGCCGGGGCGAATCTGCCGCCGCGACCTTGTCCAGAGTGGTGACACGGCTGGACTCGGCAAGCGGCTGGTACCGCGATTGCGCTCTCTCGGTCACGGTTTCAACCAGCGTATTCCACGCCGTGCAGTGCGGGCACTGCCCCTGCCACTTGAGCGTCTGTCCGCCGCATTCGGTGCAGGCATAAACGGTCTTAGTCTTGGCCACTGCGGTTTCCTCGGTTATTGCCAGCGCCGGGGCGCGGGTTAATCGCCGGTCAGGGGCGGGGGATGCCCTTGATCGCCCGTGCGGTACTGATGAACCCGGCGAGCGGTTCCGGTTTGCCGAACAGGTAGCCCTGCACGCAGTCGCAGCCCATTGCCTGCAGGCTGGCAAGGATTGCGTGATCCTCCACGCCTTCCGCCACCACCCGCAGGTTCAGTCCGTGCGCGAGCCCCACCATCGACTGCACGATATGCTCGTGCACCGGCGCCTTGTTGATGTTGCGCACGAACGTCATCTCGATCTTCAGTTCGTCCAGCGGCAGATCCCGCAGCCGCGCCATCGAAGAGTAGCCGGTGCCGAAGTCGTCCATCGACAGCTCGACGCCGAGATCCTTGAGCTCGACGATGGCGTCCAGCGTATGCGGCTGGTCATCCATCACGGCGGTTTCAGTGAGCTCCAGCGCCACCTTGTCGGGCGGAACGCCCCACAGCTCCAGCGCCTGCGCCACCACCTGTGCGATATCCGGTTCGCGCAGATTGCTTGGGGAAAGATTGATGCTGACACCGATCTCCAGTCCCTGCCGCCGGTACTCGGCGCATTCGCGCAGCGCCGTGTTCACCACCCATAGCGTCAGATCGGCCATCAGTCCGGTCGCCTCCGCCACTTCCACCAACCGTCCCAGCGGCACCTCGCCGCGCTTCGGATGGCTCCAGCGCAACAGCGCTTCCGCCCCCATGACCCGTTCGGTGGCGAGATTGATCTTGGGCTGATAGCACAGTCGCAGGTCGTTGCTCTCGATCGCCTGCTTGAGGTCCGCATGCATGTCGAACTGCAGCAGCGCGAGCGGGTCACCGGTGCCGTCGTAATTTGCCGTGCGTTCGTGGCGGGTTCGCGCATCGGTTGCCGCCATGGTGGCGCGCCGCAACAGTTCGTTTCCGCTGTCGCAGGTAGCGTCCGCCTCGGCGATGCCGATGCGGGGATTGAGAAAAATCACCTGCTCACCGACCCGGGTCGCCTCGGACACCACGCTGAACGCCTTGTTGGCCGCGAGCAGCGCATGCTCTCGCGACGGCAGGTTGACCAGCAGGCAGCCGAGCCGGTGCCTGCCGATATGACCGACCGTGTCACTGCCGCGCAGCGCGCGCCCCAGCCGTTCGGCCACGCCGCTGACCAGTTCGTCGGTGGCCCGCAGGCCGAGCGTCCCGTCCATGCGCCAGATCTCTCCGAGATCGATCGCCAGTGCCGCGCAAATGCCGTCGCCGTGCTTCCTGACCGAGGCGTCGACGCGCGCGACGAACTCCGCGTATTGCAGCGCGCCGGCAGCGGTCGCATTCACAGGTAGTAGTCCTTCGGGTCGATGCCGTGCGCGCCGCGTTCGAGGCCGCGCGTGATCTCGTACGGCACGCCGGCATCGCTCAGCGACCCGTGGGCCAGGTCGACCGCCTTCGGAGTCGCATAAGGACGCTTCTTGGGATCCAGAATCAACATCACGCGTGGCTGCATCCGGCGCGTCCGGCTGTGCTCCATGACGATCGCCACGTCCCCGGTGTTGAGTTCGACCAGGCTGCCAACCGGGTAAATGCCGATGCTCTGGATGAACTGCTCGACCAGCGTGGGATGAAAGAACCGCCCGGACCAGCCGTGCATCATCTCGAGCGCCTCGTAGGCCGACATGCGCAGCCTGCCGTGCGTGCCGGTGGTGAGTTCGCGGTAACAGTCCGCGATTGCCGCCATCTTGCCGTACACGCTGATCTCGTTGGCAATCAGCCCGCGCGGATAGCCGCTGCCGTCCTCGCGCTCGTGATGCTCGCCGACGATTTCCACCACGCGCTCCGGCACGCCCTGCGACTTGCGCAGCAGATCCTGGCTGAAGCCGACATGGCGCTTGACGATGGCATGCTCGGTCGGCGTCAGCGTTTTCTTCGCAAGCAGTTCCTTTGGAAGCTGCACCATCCCGACGTCGAGCAGTATTCCCGCGAGCCCCAGCACCGAGAGTTCATCGCGCGGCAGCCCGAGCTGACGCCCGAACGCCAGTATGTTGACCGCGACCATGACCGCCTGATCGAACGCGCTTTCGGCTTCCTGCTTGAGCATCAGCAGCAGCATCAATGCCTCGGGATTGGCGATGATGCTGTCCACCAGGCCATTCACCAGCACCGTGGCGCGCCTGGCGTCGAACACGCGGTTCTTGCCGACGTCCTCGCGAATACGATTCACCACCTCCTGCGCCTCGTTGTACACCTCCCTTGCACGCGGCAGCTCCTGTTCCACCGTGTGCCGGTCCGTGTAGGTCGCCGCTCCGATTGGCACCGGACCGCCCCTCGCCGATGCCACGTCGCCCAGCGGGCCGAGCC
>DATKEK010000295.1:0-13292 GCA_035512195.1 Burkholderiales bacterium | reverse complement strand
TGCATTGTCTGGATGCGCAGCGCTACCTGGATCGCCGCGCCGTGGCGGATTTCGCAGCGCACATCGCCCGCATCGGGCCCTCGGTGATCGTGGCGGCCAATGCCTATGCGCTGATGTATGCGTGGCTTGCGCTGCGGCTTTCGGGCCTGCGTGTGCCGCTGGTCGTTACCTTTCATTCGAACCGGATGCTCGGCATGAAGGAATGGCTGCAGATGGTCTTCTATCGCCCGTTCTTCTGGGCCGCAGACTGTTCGGTATTCGTCTGCGAAAAGCAAAGGCGCCGCTGGCTGCGGCGCGGCGTGATGTCGCGCCGCAACGAGATGATCTACAACGGCGTGGACACCGAGGCGTTCCGCGACCGCTCGAGTCCCGAGGAGCGCGCGCGGCTGCGCAGCTCGCTCGGCTTCGCGCAGGGGGACTACGTGATCGGCATATCGGCGCGACTGAGCCCGGAGAAGAATCACCTGCAACTGGTCGATGCGGTCGTGATGCTGCGCGCGAGCGGCATTCCGGCACGCGTTCTGATGATAGGCGACGGCGAGTTGCGTCAGGCGATCGAATCCCGGGCATGTGAGCGCAAAGTCGGGCGGGCCGTGGTGATCACGGGATTCCTGCCGGACGTGCGTCGCTGTATCGCGGTCTGCGACACCATGGTGCTGTGCAGCCATACCGAGGCGTTTTCCCTGGCGGCGATCGAGGCGATGGCCATGGGGAAACCGTTTGTCCATTCCGATGTCGGCGGTGCCGCGGAGATGATCGTTCCCGGCGACAACGGTTTTCTGTTCCCGCCCGGCGATACCGGTGCGCTGGTCGACTGTCTGGCACAACTTGCCGACCCCATGGCGCGCGAGCGCATGGGCCGCCATGCCCGCGCCCGCGTGCAAACGCTGTTCTCGGAAACCGCGATGCTGGATCGTTATGAACGGCTGCTGGTGGATCTGTGCCAGGTGGGCGCCGGCGCCGGTGAGGTGGCGTTTCGCTGATGGCGTGAGCAGTCCGTCGGCCGCGGGCGGCGATGCTCGCCCCACCCCGGCGGGCGGGCGTGCATCCATCCGGACCATGGCGATATCGCAGGGCCGACATGCTGGCGGCCGAAACTGTTCCCATGCACAGGGAAGGTACGGCCATGATCGAAGAAGTCGAAGAGCGTCTGAAGAGCGGTCCGCGCACCTGGCTGGTCACCGGCGCGGCAGGCTTCATCGGATCTCATCTGGTGGAGAAACTGCTCGGGCTGGACCAGCGGGTGGTCGGGCTGGACAATTTTTCCTCTGGCAGCCGGCGCAACCTGAGACAGGTGAAGGACGCGGTCAGCCAAAGCCAGCGGGGAAACTTCAGATTCATCGACGGCGACATCCGTTCGCCCGGCATCTGCCGCCAGGCGTGCCGCTCGGTGGAATTCGTACTGCACGAGGCCGCGCTCGGCAGTGTGCCCCAGTCCATTGCAGATCCGGTCGCCGCCAACGAAGTCAACGTCACCGGGTTTCTGAACATGCTGAAGGCGGCATCCGGCGCAGGCGTGCAACGCTTCGTCTACGCCGGTTCCAGCGCCGCCTACGGCGACGATCCCGGACTGCCGAATGTGGAGTCGCGCATCGGCCGGCCGCTGTCGCCCTACGGACTGACCAAGTACGTCGACGAGCTGTACGCCGGAATCTTCGCGCGCTGTTACGGGCTGGAGTCGATCGGCCTGCGTTACTTCAACGTGTTCGGTTCGCGCCAGGATCCGCAGGGCGCCTACGCTGCGGTCATCCCGGCGTGGATTTCGGCAATGATCCGCAACGATCCGGTGTTCATCAACGGCGACGGCGAGACCGTTCGCGATTTCTGCCATATCGACAACGTGGTTCAGGCCAATCTGCTCGCGGCCACGGTCGATGGCCCGGCTGCGGTGGACCAGGTCTACAACATCGCGCTCGGCGAAAGAATCACCCTCAACCGGCTGTTCGAGTCGATCCGCTCGCTGCTCGAGCCGCGCTATCCCGGCCTGCACGGCCTGCGCCCGGTGTATCGGGAATTCCGCGAGGGGGACGTGCGTGTGTCGCAGGCCGATATCGGCAAGGCGCGGCAGCTTCTGGGTTACCGGCCGCTGCGCCCTGTGCGGGAGGGGCTGGCGCACGCGCTCGAATGGTACGTCGCGGACCTCGGGCCGCGCCGTGCAGTGCCCCGCGAAACGGCACGCCCCGCGGTCGCACTCGGTGGCGTGTAGCGCACGACGCGAGCGTACTGCGGGCGGTCACGACCGGGCCGGCCGGTATGACGCCCGGCGCAGAAAGCAAACCATGGCGATCGAACTGACAGGCCGGCCGGACGCGGCTGCAACCCGCAACCCGCACCCACCGGGATTGCGTTGATGTGCGCACAGGATGCAAACGGCTTGAACACGGGACGCCCGGTGGCGATCGTCCTTGCCCCGGACCGCGGGGCGGTGAGTGGCGTCAGCACCCATCTCAACCTGCTGCTCGACTCCAGGCTGGGAGAGGAATTCGAGCTGGTGCATTTCCAGGTCGGCAGGGAAGGGCGGGATGAAAGCCGGCCCGGCCGTCTGGCGCGCCTTGTGATCAGCCCGCTGCTGCTCGCGATCGCGATCCTGCGGCGCAATGCGGCGCTGGTTCATCTGAACACGTCGCTCAATGGCGGTGCCTACTGGCGGGATCTGGTTTACCTGATCGTCGCCAAGGCCTGCGGTGCGCAGATTCTCTACCAGGTGCATGGCGGTGCCCTGCCGCGGCAGTTCTTCCAGGGCAATCGCGTGCTCACCGCGATCCTGCGGTGGATGCTCATGCTGCCGGATGCCGTGGTGGTGCTGGCGCAGTCCGAGCTGGAGGCGTATCGCAGCTTCGTTCCGCTGCAGCAGATCCTGGTGCTTCCGAACGGTATCGATTGCGCGTCATATACAAAGCCTGCACAGGAAGCGTCCGCCCCCGCGATGCCGTTGCGGCTCTGCTACATCGGGCGCCTGGCACGGGAGAAAGGTCTGTACGAGTTGCTGCAGGCGGTGCGACTGGCGCATGCGGACGGCATCAGGGTGCGGCTGGTCATTGCCGGAAGCGGGCCGGACGAAGCAGGCCTGCAGCGATCCGTGGTGGAACTCGGGCTGGAGACCGTGGTGACGTTTGCAGGCCCGGTATTCGGCAACCGCAAGACGGAACTGCTGCGCGCGGCGCATGTGTCCGTGCTGGCCAGCCACGGCGAGGGTCTGCCGTATGCGCTGCTCGAAAGCATGGCCGCGGGGGTTCCGGTGATCGCCACGCGCGTGGGGGCGATCCCGGATGTGATGCTCGGCGGCGTGCATGGACTGTTCGTTCCGGTGCAAGACCCGCTTGCGATCGCGCAGGCGATCGCCAAGCTGGCAGCGGACCGCGGGCTGCTCGCGCGGATGAGCGCGGCGTGCCGCGCGCGTATTGCCGATGGCTACGCGATCGACCGGCTGGCCGGGGAGTTAAGCCGGCTTTATGCAGAGTTGTGCGCCGCGAAACGCATCAAGGTCCTGACCCGAAGCTGAACTCAATCACCGGGCAAAAATGAACATGTGCGGAATTGCAGGGTGGGTGGCCAGACCGGAGCGGATGCTCTCGATGCAGACGCTCGAGTCGATGCTGCAGGCGATCGCCCATCGCGGGCCGGACGGACAGGGCACCCGCTCGTTTGACTGTGGCAGCAGCGGGCACCAGGTGTTTCTCGGGCACCGGCGGCTGGCGATCATCGACCCGGAAGGGGCGCGCCAGCCCATGTGCGACGACCATGCCGGCCTCGCGCTGACCTTCAACGGCGAGATCTACAACTTCCGCGCCCTGCGCAAGGAACTCGGCGCGCTCGGTTACGTCTTCCGGCGCGACTCGGATACCGAAGTGCTGCTGCGGGCCTACCAGCACTGGGGTACCGGCGTGGTCGACCACTTGCGCGGCATGTTCGCGTTTGCCATCTGGGATGCGCGCAATCAGCGTTTGTTCCTCGCCCGCGACCGCTTCGGCGAGAAGCCGCTGTACCTGCACGAAGACGCAGGCGGGCTGTACTTCGCCTCGGAGGTCAAGGCGCTGCTGCGCATTCCCGGCGTCAACGCCGCGGTGGATCTGCAGGCCGTGTGGGACTATCTGGCCTATCGCTACGTCCCGGGTCCGAATACGCTGTTCAGCGGCATCCGCAAACTGATGCCCGGCACCTTCGCAATATGGGAACAGGGCAGGCTCAGGGAGGCACGCTACTGGTCCGCACCTGACCGCAGTTTGCGCGCGCCCGGTCCGGCGCAAGCCGATGCCGTCGGGCAATTCCTGTCGCGCCTGGATGAAGCGGTCGAACTGCAGATGGTGAGCGATGTGCCGTTCGGCGCGTTCCTGTCCGGCGGGCTCGATTCCTCTGCCATCGTCGGCCTGATGAGCCGCCACAACTCCACCGTCAAAACGTTCTCGGTGGGTTTCGGCGAGGACGGTTACAGCGAGCTCGGCTACGCGGCCGAAGTGGCGAAGCACTTCGCCACCGAGCACCATGAGCTGGTCGTGACCGAACGCGACATGGTGGACAGGCTTCCGCGGCTGGTCGCGTTTCGCGATGCGCCCGTGGCCGAGCCTTCCGATATTCCGATCCACATGCTGTCCTGCGAAGCGGCGCGCAGCGTCAAGATGGTGCTGACCGGCGAGGGCAGCGACGAGATACTCGGCGGTTATCCGAAGCATGTCGTCGAGCGTTTTGCGCAGGGCTATCAGATGGTGCCGGGCTTTGTCCGCCACCGCCTCGTCGAGCCGCTGGTGCATGCGCTTCCCTACGCGTTCCGCCGCGCAAAAACCGCGGTCATCAACCTGAACATCGAGGACTGGCATGAGCGCTATGTGCGCTGGTTCGGGGCGATGAACCGCGGCGAGCGCGAGCGGTTGTCGGTCCTGCGCATGAACGGCACGCCGGCGGGCAATGCGCCGCCGTTCGATGCAGATCCGCAAAGCAGCATGCTCAGGCGCATGCTCTACTACGACCAGACCAGCTGGCTGCCGGACAACCTGCTCGAACGTGCGGACCGCATGACCATGGCGGCCTCGATCGAGGCGCGTGTGCCATTCCTAGATCATGAGCTGGCTGCATTTGCATCCTCGCTGCCGGACAACTACCGGGTGCGGGGACTGCGTTCCAAATGGATATTGCGCGAAGCCGCCAAACAACTGCTTCCCGAACGCATTCTGACGCGGCCGAAAGTGGGTTTCCGCGTCCCGGTGAACCGCTGGTTCCGCGGGGCGATGCGCGAATACCTGCTGGAGCACCTGCAGAGCGGTCTGTCGATGACGCGGGCCTACTTCGACCCGCAGATCCTGGACCGCTTCCTGCGCGAACACCTCAATGGCAGGCAAAACCACGAGAAGCTTCTGTGGACGCTGCTCAACCTGGAAATCTGGCACCGACAATATGTCCGCACATGACTTCGTACATTCCCCGCGATTCGATCCGGGGGCGATAGCCGCAGGAATCAGGCAGCGGTTCGAGTGGTATTTCAACCGCCTGCGCTGCATGACACCCGCGGAAGTTTCGCATCGAGTTGGCCGCGCGCTGTCCGCGCAGGCGGAACGCGCCGGACTGATCGGGTCAGGCTACGTTCCGCCGCCCGATCTCGCGCCGTCGCCGAAATTCTGGCTGTGCGCGACGCCGGTAGTCGATGCTGCGCCATATCTGGCCGCCGCCGACCGCATTGCGGCCGGCAGGCTGGACGTGTTTGCGATGCACGACGCGTATCTGGGCTCTCCGCCGCGCTGGAACCGCGACCCCAAGACGGGCGTGGAGGCGCCGCTGCGCTTCGGCAAGCTGATCAATTACCGCGATCCGCGAGTGGTGGGGGATATCAAGTATCTGTGGGAACCCAACCGGCATCTGCATCTGGTGACGCTGGCGCAGGCCCATGCGCTTAGCGGCGACCCGCGTCATTTCCGGGTCCTGCGGCAGCACCTGGAAAGCTGGTTCGACGCGTGTCCCTACGGCATGGGTCCCAACTGGACTAGCTCGCTCGAAAGCGCAATCAGGCTGATCAACTGGTCGGCCGCCTGGCAGCTTCTCGGCGGGGTGCGCTCGCCGCTGTTTCAGAGCGTGGAGGGTGCGCGCCTGCGGCAACGCTGGCTCGCTTCGGTGTACCGGCATGCGCGGTTCGTGCGCGGTCATTTCTCGCTCCACTCCTCGGCCAACAATCACCTGATCGGTGAAGCAACGGGGCTGTTCATCGCCGCCCTGACCTGGCCGCACTGGTCGTGCGCGCGCGAATGGCTGTCAGCGGCGAAGGCCATCCTGGAGCGCGAAGCGCTGCTGCAGAACGCGCCCGACGGCGTCAACCGCGAACAGTCCGCGGCCTATCAGCGGTTCGTGCTCGACCTGCTGCTGCTCACCCTGCTCGCCGGCAAGGCGAACGGGCAGTGGTTCCCGGTTGCCTACGAATCGCGTATCGAGTCGATGCTCGAGTATCTCGCCTCGATCATGGACGCGGGGGGCAACGTTCCCATGCTCGGCGATTCCGATGACGGGGTGGTGCTCAGGCTTGCCGAAGACGGCGACTTCTCGCCGCATCGATCGCTGCTTGCAAGCGGGGCGATCCTGCTCGGTCGCGGCGACTTCAAACTGAAGGCGGGTGTTCTGGACGACAAGACGCGCTGGCTCATGGGTGCGCAGGCAGATGCGTCGTTCGACGAACTGAGCACGGCCGAGGCCCGGCTGCCGGTGCGGCAGGCGTTTCCCCGGGGCGGTTATTACGTGCTCGGCAGCGACTTCGAAAAAGAGAACGAAATCCGTCTGATCGTCGATGCCGGTCCGCTGGGCTATCAGACGATCGCCGCGCACGGACATGCCGACGCGCTTGCGTTCACCCTGTCGATCGGCGGCCTCGAGTTCCTGATCGATCCCGGAACGTTCGCCTATCACACCGACGCCAGTTGGCGGCAATACTTCCGCGGCACCTCGGCACACAACACCGTGTGCGTCGACGGGCAGGACCAGTCGCAGTCCGGCGGCAACTTCATGTGGTTGCAGAAGGCGCACGCAGGGTGCGTTGTGTGGTCCGCGACGCCGCGCAGGGACCTGTTCGAGGGCTGGCAGGACGGCTTCATGCGGCTGGACGACCCGGTGATGCACCGGCGCCGGGTCGAGCTCGACAAGCCGGCACGGCGCGTGGTGATCGAGGACTGCCTGCAGATGGCCGGCGAGCACGACATCGGCCTTTTCTTCCATTGCAGCGAGCGCTGCGAAATCGAGCCCGCGGCGGACGGCTTCATGCTGCGCCAGGGCGGCAGGACGGTTTCGCTGAAGCTGCCGCTGGTCGACGGCTCGTCCGCGCAGGTGCATCGCGGCAGCACGGCACCCATCCTCGGCTGGGTATCGAGGGGCTACGACCAGAAGCTGCCGGCGCCCACGGTGGCCTGGCGGGCGCGGATCAGGGGCAATGTCGTTCTGCACACGGAGATCGACTGCTGATCCGTTCGGATCATGTCGCGCTCCGCGTGCGCTGGACGGGCGTCACCGCCGGCCTTCTATCCTGTATCGCTGGCGCCGCCTGAAGTGCGGGCGCAACGGTCGGGTGGTGAGTTGCCGTTGCCGTTGTTGTCGATGTCACGCGCCGATGCGGATCGCATCCGGCGTGCATCGGGTCACTGGAATCGTGAAGGTTGAAAATGAAAATCTGTGTGCTGGGCCTTGGCTATGTCGGAGCGGTATCGGCGGGCTGTCTTGCCCAGGAAGGCCATGAAGTTGTCGGCGTCGATCCGGAGCCGAGGAAGGTCGATCTGATCAATGACGGCAAGACGCCGATCATCGAGAAAGACATCGGCACGATCATCGAGCGGCAGGTGGCGGCCGGACGGCTGCGCGCAACCGCCGACGTGGCCTCTGCGGTCGGGCAGGCCGATCTTTCCATGGTGTGCGTGGGCACGCCGAGCCGCGCCAACGGCGATATCGAACTGACGTTCGTGCGCCGCGTGTGCGAGCAGATCGGCGCGGCCTTGCGCCACCACCCCGGTGCGCCTGCGGTGGTGATTCGCAGCACGATGCTGCCCGGGACCATCCGTAACGTGGTGATCCCGACGCTTGAGGCGGCGTCGGGACGTCGCGCGGGTGTGGATTTCGGCGTCTGCATCAATCCCGAGTTCCTGCGCGAGGGCACCGCAGTGCACGATTACTTCAATCCGCCCAAGACCGTCATCGGCGAACTCAATCGCGCGAGCGGGGACCTGCTGGCGAGCGTTTACGCGCAGCTGACTGCGCCGCTGATCCGCACCGATATCGAAACGGCGGAGATGGTCAAGTACGCGGACAACGCCTGGCATGCGCTCAAGGTCGGTTTCGCCAACGAGATCGGCAACCTGTGCAAGGGGGTCGAGGTGGACAGCCATCGGGTGATGGACATCTTCTGCCAGGACACCAAACTCAACCTTTCGCCGTATTACCTCAAGCCCGGATTTGCATTCGGCGGCTCGTGCCTGCCGAAGGATCTGCGCGCCCTGTTGTACAAGGCGAAGACGCTCGATGTTTCGCTGCCGATCCTGTCCGCCATCCTGCCCAGCAACGAGCAGCAGGTCGAGCGCGGGGTGCGGGCGGTGGTCGAGATGGGCAGCAGGAAGGTCGGCATACTCGGCTTCAGCTTCAAGGCCGGCACCGACGATCTGCGCGAAAGCCCGGTGGTGGACCTGACCGAGCGCCTGATCGGCAAGGGCTACGACCTCAGGATCTACGACCGGAACGTGAATCTTGCACGTATCCACGGGGCGAATCGCGACTACATCCTGAACCATATTCCGCACATCTCCCGGCTGATGGTGGGCAGCGTTGACGAGGTGCTCGAGCATGCCCGCACCATCGTCATTGGCAATGCGGGGACGGAGTTCCGCGATATTCCCAGGCGCCTGGGCGACGACCAGAGCATCATCGATCTGGTGCGCGTCACCGATTCGCGCAGCGTCAGCGGTGTCTACGAAGGCATCTGCTGGTAACGTCGTGGCGATACCGGAGAAATCCGCGCGGCGCATCGAGGGCAGACCCAGGCGCGTCCTGATGCTGGTGGAGAATCTGCCCAGTCCGTTCGACCGTCGCGTGTGGCAGGAAGCCGGTGCGCTGCGCGATGCCGGCTACATCGTATCGATCATCTGCCCGACCGGACGCGGCTACGAACGGAGGTTCGAGGCGATCGACGGCATCCACATCTACCGCTACCGCCTGCCGGTCGAGGCCGCAGGCGCCGCCGGCTACGCGGTGGAATATGGCATCGCGCTCGCCGCGAGCTTCGCGCTTTCCTGGCGGGTGTTCTTCACCCGCGGATTCGACGTCATTCACGCCTGCAATCCACCCGACCTGTTCTTCCTGATCGGAGGATTCTTCAAGCTGTTCGGAAAGAAATTCGTGTTCGATCACCACGATCTCAACCCGGAGCTCTACGAAGCGAAGTTCGGACGGCGCGATTTCTTCTATCGGCTGATGCTGAAGCTCGAGCGCTGGACCTTTCGCGCCGCCGACGTGTCGATTGCCACCAACGATTCCTACCGGCGCATCGCCATCGATCGCGGTGGCATGCCCGCCGGGCGGGTCTTCGTGGTGCGCAGCGGACCGAGCCTGGAGCGCCTGCAGATTCTGCCGGCCGAGGCGCGGCTCAGGTGCGGGCGCCGCTTTCTGGTCGGTTATGTCGGGGTGATGGGCAAACAGGAGGGCATCGACTACCTGTTGCGCGCGGTGCATCGCATCGTGCATGAACTCGGGCGCAGCGATGTGCATTTCGGCCTGGTCGGCGGCGGCACTTCTCTCGAGGAGATGAAGGCCTATGCCGTCGAGCTTGGGGTTGCGGACTTCGTGACGTTTACCGGGCGCGTGCCGGATCGCGAGTTGCTGGCGATGCTCAATACTGCGGACGTCTGCGTCAATCCCGACCTCGCCAATGACATGAACGACAAGTCCACCATGAACAAGATCATGGAGTACATGGCGCTGGGTAAACCGATCGTGCAGTTCGACCTTGCGGAAGGGCGGGTGTCGGCGCAGCAGGCGTCGCTGTACGCGAGAAAGAACGACGCTGCGGATCTGGCCGACAAGCTCCTGCAGCTTCTCGACGACCCGGAACAGCGCGCGCGGATGGGCGAGTTCGGGCGCAGGCGCGTGACCGAAAAACTGGAGTGGCGCCACGAGGTGCCCGGGCTGCTGGCTGCCTACGACGCGCTCTGGAGGCCGGCAGCGCGAGCCGTGGGTGAGAAAGACCGGAAAAGCGAACCACCAAGGCACGAAGACACGAAGCAACACAAAGGAAAATTGATCTCGTGACGCGGTCCTGCCTTTGACCCTTGTGGTCTGCGACGCTTGCTGCGTGCGCTATTCGGGGCGGCCCTGCAGATTGCCGGCGGAGAAGCCGCCGGTGCGGCCCGTCCGGTCGGTGACGTGAGCCGCGCGTGCGGCCTGCTGCGGTCCGCCGGTCTGCGCTGTCACGGCGCGGCTGCCTTCGCATCTGTCCCGGAACTGCTGGAAGAGTGCGGCAAACACGGGTGCGTCGGGCTCGTTCAGCAGGAGATCCGGATTGCAGTTCGCGGGACCATAGAATTCCTCGGTGTGCGCGGCCACCGAGCGCCAGCGCAGCGGGCCGGCGCCGGAGCGCAGCCATTGGCGGTTCGGCAGGAACAGGCCCACGCGCCCGGAGAAGCTGCCGGGGACATAGCGCCGCACTGCCGCCACGGTGACACGCGCAAGCCTGGTGCGCATGGCCAGCGCCGGGTCGGTCGCGGCGGCGTGTTCGGCATCGCGCGACAATCTGCGCTGGCGGATCGTTTCGGCGATGTAACGCCTGCGTTCGCCTGAAGGCAGCGCTGCCAGTGCAAGGACGTGCCTGCGCATGCCTGCCAGCTTGCGGATGAGTCGCTGCGCAAGAAATGGCGCAAACCGGTAAGTGGGCGGATACGGGCAGGCAAACAGGGCGATGAAACTGACAGTCGCGCCAGCGCGCTGAAGCTGCTGCGCAAGTTCGAATGCAATGCCGCCACCGGCGCAGTAGCCGGCGATGACATACGGTCCCTCGGGCTGGAATTGCCGGATTTGCGTTGCGAAGTAGCCGGCGAGGGCTTCGACGCGCTCGAGCGGCTCGCTGTGATTGTCGAGACCGGGCGGCTGCAGTCCGAAGAAGGGCTGGTCCTCGCCCAGACGCCGCGCCAGATCCCGGTAGGCGAAAACATCGCCGGTGTGGCCGGCCACCGCATAGACGGGCGTGCGGGTGCCGCGCGGTTGCAGGGGGACGATGGCCCGCTGCTGCCGGGCAAGCGCACTGGCGGAGCGCAGGAATGCCAATATTTCGCTCTTGCGTTGCCGGATCTGCTCGCGCAGCTCGGGTGTCAGCAGGCCGGCCGGCGCATTGCAGCGCAGGCGCTCGCCTTCGGCCGAGAGGTGAATCTCGCGGCGGCGCAAGTCGGCCAGGAAAGCCTGCAGGTTCACAGTTCGATCTCCTCCCGGTCGCGGGCGTCAGGGGCGGGTGCCGCTTCGCCGGTCAGCCACTGCAGGCCGTCGATGACCGCGGCGAGGGCGGCCACCGTCGGCGACTCGAACAGATTGCGCAGGGTCACATCCACCTGGAACGCATCGCGGATTTTCGACACCGTCCTGATCGCCAGCAGAGAGTGTCCACCGAGGTCGAAGAAGTCATCGTTGATTCCCAGCTTGTCCACCTTCAGCAGTTCTGTCCAGATCGCCGCCAGCGCCTTTTCGGTTTCGCTCTGCGGACTGACGAACTCCACGGAGGACTGCCGCACATCGCCGGCAGGATCCGGCAGCGCATGGCGATCGACCTTGCCGTTGGAGGTCAACGGAAACTTCTCCATCAGGACGTACGCGGATGGAACCATATGCGGGGGCAGATGCGCCTTCAGGTGCTCGCGCAGGATTGCCGGGACCAGGATGTCCTGGTCGGCGGCCGGCAAGCGGCGGACATGCTCCGTGGCACGCTGCTGGCGTACGAGCCGGCCGTATTCGGCAGAAGGCCGGATCGCGTACACGTAGCACAATTCGGTTTTTCTGAGCAACGGATCCTGTTCTACCAGATGCTCGAAGCCGTGTCGGTCGAGCAGGGCAACGATCGGCGCCAGGTTGTCCTGCCGGTCCACTTCGATGACGAGCTGACGGATCCTGGGCCAGTCGTCGGCGTCCAGTCCGAGCAGCACCTCCAGCTCGCTTTTTTCGACATTAATCTTGAGCAGGTCGATCTGCTCGATGCCCTCCTCGGCGATGACGCTGGACAACGTTCGCAGCTGCGCCGGCACGGTCGTGGAATGCAGCCGGTCATCGATCAGTTCCTCGATCTGCGCAAGCAGCTGCGCATCGCCCAGCGGTTCGGATTGCTGGTTGAGAACGTAGTTCTTCACCATCTCGCGTTCGGTGGCGGCGTCGGTGTGGAATCCGGACAGCAGCGACATGCCTTCGAAGAAAGTCAGCTCTGCCGAGCTGTTGTCGCGCGACAGTCCGATCGGCAGACATTTCACCGCCGTGCCCCAGGCTGCGGCGTTTGCCTTGAGGCAGGCGAACGCGGCCGGATTCGGCTCGAACGAATACATCCGCAGGCCGCGGGCCACGCGATTGGCAAACACGGTGAACAGGCCGATATTGGCGCCGACATCGAGGACGCAGGCGCCGTCGCGCAGCGTGATGCCGTGACGCAGATACGCCTGCAGGACGAAGATCTCGTTGTAGATGTAGTCCGTCTCGTTTTTGTTCAGATGCGCCACCGGCGCTCCGTCCGGCAGCACGGTTGACGGGTTGCAATCCCACAGGGGTTGATCGGCCCGCTGCGGAACCACGTAAGCGATGAGCTGTTTGTCGTGCGCGTCCTCGCGCGCCAGCACCACTGCGTCGCCTATCCCGCGCCGCCCGCGCAGCGTTGCTTCGATCTCGCCGAGCTCGACGCGATACCCGTGCAGTTTGATCTGGTGATCGAGCCGGCCGCAGAACTCGAGGTTTCCGTCCGGCAGGTAGCGCGCAATATCGCCGCTGCGATACAGGCGCGCTCCCGGTTGCTCGTTGAACGGATCGGGCACGAACCTCTCCGCGGTCAGGTCGGGGCGGTTTAGGTAGCCGCGTGCGACGCCGCTGCCGCCGATGCACAGTTCGCCCTGTTCGCCGACGGCCACCGGCTGAGCGTTGCCGTCGAGAATGTACACGCGGCTGTTTGGCAGGGGCCGGCCCAATGCCAATGTCCCGGAGCGCGTGCCCGGCAATTGCGCGCCGGCACGACAGGTCAGCACGCCAACCGTCGTTTCGGTGGGACCGTAGTGGTTGTAGATCGTGCAGCCCGGCGCCAGGGCTTGCAACTGCGCGATCCACTC
>DATKEK010000294.1:0-4566 GCA_035512195.1 Burkholderiales bacterium | reverse complement strand
TCGCCACCCTCGGGCGTGTAGCGGATGGCATTGCTCACCAGATTGCCGAACGCGCTGTGCAACTCGTCGCTGCTGCCTTTCAGCCAGTCGTTGCACGCAATGTTCATCCGCACCTTGTGCCGGCCGGCGGACAGCGCGTTTGCATCCTGCGTAAGAGACTTCAGCATCTCGGGGACGTTGACGTCCTCCTCCCTAAGCAGGGTCTGCGTGCTCTCAAGGCGCGAGAGGGTCAACAGGTCCTCCACCAGATGGGTCATGCGCATGGCCTGCTCCGACATCAGGCGGAGCGAGCGCCGGGTCATTTCAGGATCCGGCTGCTGCATGTCTTCCAGCGTCTCCAGGAATCCGCGCACCACGGTAAGCGGCGTGCGCAGCTCGTGGGAAACGTTGGCGACAAAATCTCTACGCGTGATCTCCAGCTTCTCCCATCGCGTGACATCCCTGCCCAACAGCAGGCGTTGCCGATCGCCATAGGGAACCAGCTGGATCGACAGCGTGTAGTCGCTGTGTCCAACGGCAACATGCAGCGTCAGCGGTTCGCTCGGCCGCGGCTCGGCCAGGTAGCGGACGAACTGCGGATGGCGCACGAAGTAGGTGATCTGCTGGCCGCGGTCGCGCTGCAGGTCCAGACTGAAGTACTGGGCTGCCTTCGGATTGCACCACTCGATCGCGTCGCTCTCGTCCAGCAGCACCACCGCTTCCGGCAGAGCCGCGCCCGCGAGCTGAAAGCGCTGCAGCGCGAACGACAGGCGCGCTTCGCTGCGCTGCTGGCGTTTCATCAGGCGCAGGACCTGGTAGAAAACATCGCCCCATACACCGTCGCCGGAAGGCAGGTTCTCGATGCCCGGCTCGTTCAGCCAGCGATACAGTTCGGAAAGATTGCGGATGTGGTGCAGCAGGAGGGCGAGCAGCAGGACGGACAATAGCAGCAGCGCGCCTATACCCCCGAGGACCGGCCAGCTCAGGAAGGCCAGGCAGCAGAACAGGATGACGGTGGCGAGGGGTCTGCCCCAAAGCTGTCTCAAACGATCCGTCCCCTATCGCGGCGGGAGCGTCATTATCACAGAAACCGCCGGCAGCTCGAAACCCCGCTGATCTGTCCCGCGCCCGGGCGGCGAACGATCAGCCCCCCGACAGACGGTATCCGGTGCCACGCACCGTCTGGATCAGGCGGTCGAGGCGCGTCGGCTCGAGCGCTTTGCGCAGACGGCGTATGTGCACGTCGACCGTGCGCTCTTCGACGAACACATGGTCTCCCCAGACGTGGTCCAGCAACTGGGTGCGGGAATGCACGCGTTCGGGATGGGTCATCAGGAAATGCAGCAGGCGGAATTCGGTCGGGCCCAGCTCGACCGGCTCGCTGTTGCCGCTGACGCGGTGGCTGCCCGGGTCGAGACGCAAGCCGCCGATCTGCACTACGTCGTCGGTCATCTGCGGGGCGCGCCGGCGCAGCACCGCCTTGATGCGCGCGTTCAGTTCGCGCGGCGAAAACGGCTTGGTGATGTAGTCGTCGGCGCCGGTGTCGAGCCCGGCCAGCTTGTCCTGTTCTTCCGAGCGGGCGGTGAGCATGATGATCGGCACAGTCTTGGTACGCTTGTCGGTGCGCAGCCGCCTGGCGAGATCGATGCCGCTCATGCCGGGCAGCATCCAGTCGAGCAGGATCAGGTCCGGCAGGGCATTGGAAACCAGATTCATTGCCTGTTCGGCGTTATCCGCCCGCATCGGCTGATGGCCGGCCTGCTTCAGGTTAAAGGCGATCAGTTCCTGTATCGCGGGTTCGTCTTCGACGACTAGTATGGTGGCGCTCATGGGTCTGATGAGGTGGCTTTCGGGGGCGTTTGCAATACTATGAAGCAAATGTTACAAGTCCGTGACACCTCGCGTGGTTGCTGCGGCGCTGGCTGGAAGGTCTGCCGGCCTGCCGTTATCATTCCGACAGTCTCGGCGGTTTCCCGGCGAGACGAACACGCTCTTTCCTGAAGGCATTCCCGTGGCAGGCCTGCACTCCGGGGTACCCCGGCCAACCGACATCATTCTTCACAGCCAGTCGCGCCTGCTGGAGATCGCGTTCGACGACGGCAAGCGGTTCCGCCTGCCCTGCGAACTGCTGCGCGTTTATTCGCCGTCGGCCGAAGTGCGCGGTCACGGCCCGGGGCAGGAGGTACTGCAGACCGGCAAGAAAGCGGTCGGCATCGCCGAGATCGAGCCGGTCGGCAACTACGCGGTCAGACTGATATTCAGCGACGGCCACGATACCGGACTGTACTCCTGGGACTATCTGTATGCGCTCGGCAAGGACCAGGACGCGCTGTGGCGGGAATATCTCGAGCGTCTGGAAAAGGCTGGAGCCAGCCGCGAAGCCGAGCCCGCCACCGCTCCACCGACAACTCCGAAGCCGCAGCCCGGCTGGAAGAAGCTTTGACGAGCGCAGCGGAGCCACAGAGATACAGAGTTGCAAAGGAACTTGGGAAAACTGCAAACCATCAGGAACAGTCGGACCGGGGAGTGTGCAGCCGATCGGATTCATGGCCCTCTCGGTGCCTCTGCGGTTAATTGATTGATGCGGATCCATGGACAAGAAACCCACTGACTTCGGTTTCCAGCAGGTCCCGGAAGGTGAGAAAGCGCGCCGGGTCGCAGGCGTGTTCAGTTCGGTCTCCGGGCGCTACGATCTGATGAACGATCTGATGTCCGGCGGGCTGCACCGGTTGTGGAAGCGTTTCGCGGTGGAGTTGTGCGGGGTGCGCGAAGGCGCGCGCGTGCTCGACGTGGCCGGCGGTACCGGCGATCTTGCCGGCCTGCTCGCGCGGCGCGCGGGCGCGCGTGGCGAAGTATGGCTTACGGACATCAATGCCGACATGCTCGCGCGCGGGCGCGACCGCCTGATCGACGAAGGGCAGGCGCTGCCGGTCGCGCGCTGCGATGCCGAGAGGCTGCCCTTTCCTTCCGATTATTTCGATTGCGTAGTCGTCGGCTTCGGTTTGCGCAACGTGACCCGCAAACAGGCGGCGCTGGCGGAGATGCTGCGCGTGCTGCGCCCCGGTGGGCGCGCGCTGGTGTTGGAGTTCTCGCATGTCTGGAAACCGCTCGCGCCGTTGTACGACCTGTACTCGTTCCGGTTTCTGCCCTGGCTCGGCAAAACCGTCGCCGGCGATGCCGACAGCTACCGCTATCTCGCCGAGTCGATCCGCATGCATCCCTCGCAGAAGGAACTGAAGTCGCTGATGGAGCAGGCCGGCTTCGCGCGGGTGGAGTACTTCAATCTGAGTGCCGGCGTGGTCGCAATTCATCGCGGGTTCAAGAGCTGAAGGCCGGCGCGTGCTGTCCCGGACTTTCGCTGCCGCAGTCAACCGCCTGCTCCGCGACGCGGAGTGGGCCACGGCGCGCCTCGTGCCGCATGCCGGCAAGCGCGCGCGCATCGAAGTTCCGCCGGTATACGTCGCGTTCGAGATCGCAGGCGACGGTTTTCTGACGGCCGTCGAGTCTGCGGACCCGCCCGACGTCAGCGTGCAGTTGGCGCCTGCCGCGGCGGTCCGCTTCCTGCAGGATCGCCAGGCCGCATGGAAGGAAGCGCGGGTCGAGGGCGATGCGGATCTGGCATCCGCAATCTCGTTCGTTGCGGCCAACCTGCGCTGGGATTTCGAAGAGGATCTGAGCCGGGTAGTCGGGGACGTCGCCGCGCAGCACCTGGGCGAACTGCTGCGCGCGTCAGCGCGCTTTCCGGCGGCGGCGGCCGAGTCGGCCGCGGCGAACGTCGCAGAGTATCTGACCGAAGAGCGCCACGCGCTGCCGACGCGTCTCGAGGCGGAGGCTTTCCTGTTAGAAGTGGACGAGCTGCGGGACGCTGCGGAACGCCTGGAAAAGCGTCTGCAGCGCCTGGAAGCGCGCGCGGCCGACAAGGCGGATCGCTGAACGGCGGCGCGACATGCACCTGTTCCGCCTGCTCAAGATTTTCAGCGTTTCGATCCGCTTCGGCCTGGACGAATTCATTCTCGGGCACGAGCGGGTGCGCGCGCTGCGGGTGCTGGTCAAATTCCTGTTGTTCTGGCGGCGGCTGGAACGGCCGCGTGGCGAACGGCTGCGGCTGGCGCTGGAAGCGCTCGGGCCGATCTTCGTGAAATTCGGCCAGGTGCTGTCCACGCGCCGCGACCTGCTGCCGTCCGATATCGCGGACGAACTCGCGAAGTTGCAGGACCAGGTCCCGCCGTTGCCATTCGACATCATCGACCCGGTGCTGGAGCGCGCGTACCGCAAGCCGGCAGCGCAGGTGTTCCGGCGTTTCGACCCGGTTGCCATCGCCAGCGCCTCGGTGGCGCAGGTGCACCTGGCCGAACTGCCCGATGGGCGAGAAGTGGCGGTGAAGATTCTGCGCCCGGGAATCGATCGCGTGATCGTCGAGGACATCGCGCTGCTGGATGTTGCCGCCGGGTTGATGGAAAAGCTCTGGGCGGACGGCAGGCGGCTCAAGCCGCGCGAAGTGGTCGGAGAATTCGAGAAGCACCTGCGGCACGAACTCGACCTGCTGCGCGAAGCGGCCAGCGCCAGCCAGCTGCGCAGAAACTTTCC
>DATKEK010000293.1:0-4366 GCA_035512195.1 Burkholderiales bacterium | reverse complement strand
CAGTGCAAAGGTCACGTAGCAGGCCAGCCCGACCAGAAAACCCGGGATCGCGATCGCGAGGCTGGGGCCCATTCTCGTGCGGATCTCGTGGGCAATCTCGCGCCCGTCGTCGGCCTTGCCGAAATCGAGCAGGAACATGCTCGCCGACTTGGTCGTGAAGATGGTGTCGGTGAGCTTCCGATACCCAACGGCTTCCGCATTGTAAAAACGCGGCTTGTCGTAACCCTTGTCACGCTTCCACCTCTCGATCGCCTCGCCGCTGATGTAACGGTCCCCGAGCGCGAGGCGCGCCATATCGTCCGGCGTGTTGACGACGAAAAACAGCATGAAGGTGATGAGATTGACCCCGATCAGGATCGGAATCGCATACAGCACACGGCGAACAAGGTAGTTGAGCAAACAGGTCGCCTCAGTTCAACGGAGCCACTGCTGCGGCACCTTCGCGCCTGCGCCACGCGCGGATTCCCGGAACGAGGATCGCGATCAGCACGGCGATCGTCGCCAGCAGGGGCGCGACGACCGGCCGGTTCCACTCCCTGCGCATCTGCTCGCGAATGTCCGGATCGATGCGCTGGTACTTCAGCCCGTTTATCGCCATCTTGTTCGGTTTGCGGTTGTACACCCAGGCATGGTGCAGAGTGTAATCCGTCGGATGAAAGGCGAAGGCCCAGGGCGCATCGCGCTGCACGATGCCGGTCATGCGCCGGATGATCTGCTCGCGCTCCGGCGTATTCTCCATGTTCCGCATGCGCTCGAACAGCGTATCGAACTCCGGATTCGCGTAATTCGATGCATTGTCGCCGCCGACTTTCGCGCGCGAGCGCGGACCGTACAGCAGGGTCATGAAGTTTTCCGGGTCCGGATAGTCGGCGTTCCATCCAAGTAAGTAAATCTGTGCGGTGCCGTTGCGCAGCTTTTCCTGCAGCCGATTCAGATCGGAGATTCGGATCACCAGCTGCAGATCGATCTTCTGAAACTGCTTGGCGAACCAGTCGGCCCGCGATTTGCCTTCGGGGCCGACCAGCGTGGTATCCAGGTACACGATCAGCGGCCTGCCGGTTTCCGCGTCGAAGCCGTTCGGATAGCCGGCCTCGGCCAGCAGCGCCTTCGCCTCCTCGACCGGTTTACGCTGGACCGTGCCGTCGACCCAGTCGTAAACATGGGAGTTGATGCCCTCCTCGCCTTCGCGATGACCGAAGATCCCCGGAGGAAGCGGACTGTGCGCGAGCACGCCGCGCCCATTGCGGAAAATCGAAATCAGCTCTTCCATGTCGACTGCGATCGAGATCGCCTGCCGCAACTTGCGCGCCTGCTCCGTGCGGCCGCCGACCAACGGATCCAGCATGTTGAAACCGAGGTAGATGGTCGACGTCGACACCGAGGTCTGCAGATTGATTCCGCGCTCCCGCATTTCCTCGGTCAGCCGGGCCTCGCCTGTTGGCGTCAACAGGACCGTCTGGTCGAAACCCTCGGGCGTGATTCCCGAGGCGTCGTAGTATCCCTGCAGGAACTTGTTCCAGTACGGAATGCTTTCTTTCTCGAGACTGAATACCGCCTTGTCGATGAAGGGCATTGTGCTGCCGGCGTCGTCGAGCAGCCCGGCTTCCGCATCGCCGTCCTCGCCTTCCGATGGATAGGGCTCGCCGGCGAAATTCGGATTGCGCTCCAGCCGCATCGTCCGGTTCGGATTGTTCAGCGTCAGCATGTACGGTCCGGTGCCAACCGGATACCAGTCGAGCGAGAGGTTGGCCGGCATCCCCGGCTGGCGGTAGAACCGCTCCGCCTCGTGCGGCACCGGCGAGAAAAAAGGCATCGCCAGCCAGTACAGAAACTGTGGGTACTTGCCGTTAATGCGAACCTGATAGGTATAGCGGTCGACCGATCTCACGCCGCTGATGTTGAACTGGTCCAGATCGAGATAGACATCGTTCGGCAGATTGCGCGCAGCATCTTCCAGACGGTGCGCATAGTCGCGCAGTCCGACGATGTACTCGCTCATCAAACCGACGATCGGCGAATGCAGCTTCGGATGGGCAAGGCGTTTGATCTGGTAGACGAAATCCTCGGCCACCAGCTCCCGGGTGCCGGTCTCGCGGAAGTCCGGCAGGTTGCGATAACGGCGCAGCTCCCTCTGGCCAAGGCCGATATAGAGCGGCCGGCTGTCTTCACCCATTGCGAACGCAGGGTGCGGCTGGTACAGGATTCCCGACCGTATCCGGATCTCGTAGACCGTAAAGTCCACACGCTGCGCAGGCGCGGTGTCGGGCAGCCGCCTGCCATTCGAGTCGAAGTAGCGCGCTTCGGGCATTTGCGCCGCAGCGAACGGAACGAGCTCGTATGGCCGCTTGAGGTAGTGATACTGCAGCGGGGGCATGTAGATCTGCCCGGTGAACACGAACTCGTTCTCGAAGTAAGACTGGGCCGGATCGAGATGCTTGGGCCGCTCGGCAAACGAGGAATAGAGAATATTCTTGCCGCGGTCGGAGGCAGGATAGGGATCGTTCCAGGGACCCGTGCAAGCTCCCAGGCCCAGGGAGAGCGCGGCTACCGCGACAGTCTTCTTTACGCAGGCCATTTCCTTCGCAGTTTAGCGGAAAGCCGCAAGCGGGGCACCGAACCGCCCGTGCCTGCTTCGCTATAATGGCGCTTTCCTCAAGTGGAAACGGCCATGGGATTCCTCGCTAACAAGAACTATCTCGTCACCGGATTGCTCAGCAACAGATCGATCGCTTACGGCATCGCCAAGGCAATGCATCGCGAAGGCGCACGGCTGGCGTTCAGTTACCAGGGAGAGAAAATCAAGGAACGCGTCGTCGATCTCGCGGCCGAATTCGACAGCGAGCTGGTTTTCTCCTGTGACGTAGCTAGCGACAACGAGATCGCGGCGCTGTTCGACTCGCTTAAGGAACACTGGGACGGGCTGGACGGCATCGTGCACTCGATTGCCTTTGCCCCGCGCGAAGCGCTGGCCGGAGACTATATCGATTCGGTCAGCCGCGAAGCGTTTCACATCGCCCACGACGTCAGTGCGTACAGCTTCGGCGCACTGGCCAGGGCGGGCCTGCCGATGATGGAAGGGCGCAATGCCGCCCTGCTGACGCTGACCTATCTCGGTTCCGAACGCGTATTTCCGAACTACAACGTAATGGGGCTGGCCAAGGCCAGCCTGGAAGCCAACGTGCGCTACCTGGCGCAGAGTCTCGGACAGCGCGGCATCCGGGTGAATGCGATCTCCGCCGGTCCGATCAAGACGCTTGCCGCCGCCGGAATCGGCAGCTTCGGCAAGCTGCTGGCATTGAGCGAGAAGGTGTCGCCGCTGCGCCGCAACGTCTCGATCGACGAAGTCGGTAACGTAGCGGCGTTTCTGATGAGCGATCTGGCCAGCGGCGTCACCGGTGAGATCACCTGCGTGGATGCCGGCTTCAATATCGTCGGCATCGCAATCCCGGAGTAAACCTCCGCTGCCGTTCACTCCTGCGCGGCAAGCCTTCTCACGTCGATACTCACGTTCTCGCGTTCGCGCAGGCTGCCCAGCAATGCGGTGTACTGCTCCAGTGCCACCATCTGGGTGAGTTGCCTTGCCGCGAGGTTGATCTGGTCAGGCGAAACCTCATCCAGGCTGTGCACCTCGGTAATGCGGTAGATGACGAATCTGCCGTCAGAAACCGGCACGCCCGCATACGCAGGCAGCGTGCTGGTATCCGCGCTGAATACCCCCTGCACACCCTCCGGATGCAAGCCCTGCCGCCGCTGCAGTGTCACGATCTGCGGCGGTGACCATTTCAGGTTCAGTTTCTCTCCCTTGCGCAATTGCTCGAGCGCAGCGCGACCTTCCTTCTCTGCTTTCTCGGTCGCACGCACGACCACCAGGTGATCGATGATTTCCGCCTTGATCTGCTCCAGCGGGATCGTGGTCGGCGGCGCGTGTTCGACCACGCGGGCAGACATCAACATGCTCGGCTGCACCTCGATGGCCTCGGTGTTCTTGCTTTCCTGCACGGTGCTCGGCGAGAAAATCGCATTGAGCAGCTTCTCGTCGTTCAACAGCGGGTTCATGTTGCCGCCCAGCCGGCTTACCCAGTCGCTGCGCTGAATCGTGAGATTCAGCGCCTCGGCGACCGGTTCGAGACTGTCGTACTGCTCGTAAACCATGTCGCTGAACGTCTGCGCCGCTACCGAGAACACCTGCTGCGTGCGATCGCGCCGTACTTCTTCCATGATCTGCTCGCGCACCTGCGCGAAAGGCGTGGTCTCCACCGCCTTGATCGAATCGACGCGAATGATGTGAAAACCGTACTGCGTCTGCACCGGCTCGCTGATCTCGCCCTTTTTCATCGCGAACACCGCGTCCTCGAACGGCTTGACC
>DATKEK010000292.1:0-5487 GCA_035512195.1 Burkholderiales bacterium | reverse complement strand
GATGCACGCAAGGAGGACACCGCCGCGCGTACCACCGTCGGCCGTGCCCAGTTGACACGGTTCGGCGATACCCGCCTGGCGGATGCCCTCAAGCGTCAACCCGGCGTAGTCGTCAGCGAGGGAGCGCCCGGTGGCGGCGGGACGATCTCGCTGCGCGGACTCGCCGGGGGCTACACACAGATCCTGCTCGATGGCCAGCCAGCACCGGCTGGGTTCGACATCGGCGCTCTGTCGCCCGCGCTGGTAGAGCGCGTGGATATCCTGCGCACTACCACCGCGGATCTGCGTGGCGAGGCGATCGCAGGCACGATCAACATCATCCTGGAAAAGTCAGCACGAACCGATACCGAGGAACTGGCGATCGGACTCGGATCTAACAATGGGCAGTGGCAGCCTACTGCCAGCTGGACACGCTCCAGGCGCGCTGAGTACGGAGGCCATCGGCTGGCCATTGCGGCTGGCCGTCGCGAGTTCCTGGTAGAGGAAGCGGGCACCGAAACGGGTGTCGGTCCCGCTGGCCAAAGCAGTCTTCTGCGCTCGACTGCGCTGCATGTGGAAGGGCACCGCGATAGCCTTGCGGTGTCGTCCGGTCTAAACCGCACACTGGTCAGCGGTGCGTCAGCCGCCCTCAACGTGTTCTTCGATGCCAGCTCTTACGACAAGCACGCCAACATCCGCTGGGATACGCAGTTGGGAGAAGGGCTGGAGCATGTGCGATATCGCCAGTTCACCGGCATCGAGGTCGCCCAACTGCGAACGGACGCTACTTGGACCCAGCCCTTCGAGCACGCCGGGACACTGACCGCCAAGGTCAGCATCGGTGGAAACCGCGAGCAATTCCGGTTTCGTGAGCGAGGCTATGACCTGGAGAATGCGCTGAACCTCGATGACGTCACCGACGCTCGGCTGCGCGTCGTCAACACTGCCACCACTGGCAAGCATGCGTTTCCTGCCCGAGGGGCCCACACCGTCGAGCTGGGCTGGGACGCAAGCGATGATCGACGATACGAGCAGCGCAGCCAGACGCTCGCGGCACTTGGGGACCATCCGCGCACCGTGAGCGATCTGTCGTTCGATACACGAGTCAGGCGAATGGCGGCCTTCGTGCAGGACGACTGGAGCGTCCTGCCTGGCTGGGCGCTCTACCTGGGTGGGCGATGGGAACGAATCGACACCATGACCGAGGGAAGCGGAACCGGCGATTCGCAGGCCGCCTGGTCCATCTTCTCGCCCATCGTGCAGTCCCTGTGGAAGCCGCCGAGCGCGGCTGACGACCGACTGCGCGTCGGCATTGGGCGCACGTACCGCGCCCCAAGTCCACGCGCGCTTAGTGCGCGGCCGTACACATCCACGAACAACCGACCGCTCAACCCGGACCATCGGGGCAATCCCGGATTGCGGCCCGAACTCGCGCTGGGGCTCGACCTGGCCTATGAGCGGTTCTGGGACAGGAACGCACTCGTCAGCATTGGTATGTACGCCAAGGACATCGATCACCTGATCCTGGATGAAACACGCCAGATACACGGGCGTTGGGTCAGTACGCCCGTCAACAGCGGGCGCGCGCGAGTCCTTGGCGTCGAGTTCGAAGCGCGATCGCCGTTGCGCAGGTGGTGGGTCGAGGCACCCGATTTCGAACTCCGGTTCAGTGCGGGCCGCCATTGGTCGTCGGTCGATGGCGTTCCAGGGCCCGACGACAGAATCCCAGGCCAGCCTGCCTTCATCGCGACGGCGGCGGCAGACTGGACAGGTGATGGGCCGTGGTCGGGCGGCGGCAGTTTCGGCTACCGCAGCGGCGGCGCCGTACAGGCAAACGCTTTTGAAGTCCGGCGATCGTCACCGAAGGGCGATCTTGATCTGTATGTGCGCAGACGGATTTCGTCGCGATCAACTTTGCGCATCAGCGTGGCCGATGCATTTTCGCGCGACGACGCCAGCATCGTTACGTACCAGACAGATCAAGGCCGGCTCACCATGGAACGCAACAGGACGTCGCATCCGAGGTTCCGACTGGCTTGGGAACTGCAGCTGTGAGTCGCCCATCGGCATGGGTACTGGGCGGCAGCGGCCGGGCCTGCGCTGGGCCTCATGGCGAACTTCTGCCCGAAAGCGAGCGCTTCATTCATGCTGGGCTTCGCCACGATCGCAGCACTCACTGTGGTTGCGCTGTCCTGGACGGGGACCCCTATCAACAGGGCGATTTCGGATGGACCTGGATGTTTCGACCCGTGGCCACCGTTTCATGAGCAGCGCACGGCGCGCCTTTGTGTACCTGCTCGCCACAGCGGTCGGGTGCATGCCGTTCGCCGCCACCGCAGATGAGCCGGTGATCGACGTGGAGCACTATCAGGCCCGCGTCGAGCCTGATCTGGCCACCCGCACGGTTCGGGGGGTCGTGTCCATCGCCTTCGTCGGGGACGCGAAGGAAGCTGTCTTCGACGCGGGCGAGCTGAAGATCGACAGTGTCGAGTTGAAGGAAAGTCCCGTGTCTTTCGTGCGCGATGGTTCGAAGCTCCGGATCGCCCTGCCCAGGCGCCTGACCCGCCGATCGACGTTGCAGGTGCGCTACCACGGTGCGCCGCGTCTGGGCCTGGAGTTCCATCCGGATCGGAACGAGATTTACACGATTTTTTCGACGAGCCAATGGCTGGTCAGCGTCGACGCGCCCTCGGAGCGGGCGACGCTGGACCTCGAGATCGTGCTGCCTTTCGACTTCGTCGTGGCGGCGACAGGACGTTCTGCGGGCCGCAGGCGCACGGGCGACGGGCGAGTCGCCCACCGCTGGCGACTGACGACGCCGGCGCCCAGCTTCACGTACGGCTTCGCGGCCGGCCGCTACACCGAGGCACGCGACGCGTCCGCGGGCACGCGCCTGCGCTTCCTCTCCACCGACATGGGTACTGACGAGCTCCGGCAGGTGTTCGCGAACACCGGCGACATGATCCGTTTCTTCGAGCGTCACGCCGGTACTGCATTCAAGGGCGATTACACGCAGGTGCTTGTCACGAGGACCATCGGCCAGGAGGCCGCGGGATTGGCGTTGCTGTCGGAGCAGTACGGAAGGACCGTCCTGGAGGACTCGACCGCCGAGGGGCTGATCGCCCACGAGATCGCGCACCAGTGGTGGGGCGTTTCCGTAACCTGCAGCGACTGGGGCCACTTCTGGCTCAATGAGGGTTTCGCAACGTTCATGAGTGCGGTCTACCTTGGACATCGCCACGGCGCGTCGGAATACGCGGGGCAGGTGGAGAAGTGGAAGAGCCGCTGGGAGAAGCTGAAGGCCGCCGGCACCGACCGTTCGCTGGTCTATGCGACCTGGTCGAAACCGTCCGCTGATGACCGTGCGGTCGTGTACCAGAAGGGCGCCTACGTGCTGCACCTACTCCGACTTGAGATGGGCGAAGACGCCTTCTGGCGGGGCATCCGCAGGTACACACGCAAGCATGCCGGCCGCTCGGTGGACACCGACGACTTCAAGGCTGCAATTACGGCGGCGGCTGGCCGTGACCTCACTGACTTCTTTGCCGAATGGATCGACGGGCCGCTGATCACGGAGTTCCGCTTTCGACCCTAAGGGGACACTGACCGGCCCTAGAGTGACTGCACCGAAGGCAGGACGCACTGCAGAGTTCCGATAAAGGTAGGCTGTCCTAACAAGCCATGCTTGAAAGGGGAAGCATGTTTCGACGAATTGAGCGTGTTGCAAGCGCGGCGGTGTGGAGCGGTTACGACGGGCGAGCGAGTTCTGCCCCAGACTTCGAGCGCTATAACCTGATTTACGGCTGGAACGCATCCGGGAAGACCACCCTATCTCGTGTCATCGGGTTGTTCACAGGATCCAGCTCTACACGGCTGCCGGCCGGTGCCCGCGTTCGCGTATACGTCGGGCAAGAAATCCTGGACAGTTCGAAGGAACAGGATCGTGGTCGGATTACCGTTCGGATCTTCAATCGCGACTTCATCGACGACAACCTGCAGAGGGATGACTACACGCATGCACCCGCACTGTTCATCGTCGGCCAGGAGAACATCCGGCTGAGTAGCCGCATCGCGTCGTTAACGCGGCGACGCGATCGTTTGGCGAAGATGTATCGGGAGGTCCAGAAGGCGCAGAGCGAAGCCAACGGGGCCCGAGAGAAGGCGGCGACTGGTTTGGCCCGAGATTGCGGAACGATGTTGGGTGTCCGCGATTTCAGGGCGCCAAACCTCAAAGGACTCGCGCAGCGCCTGGCCAGCCCCGCGGAGCATCTGCTCGACGAAGCCGCGCTGCAGACGGTCGTGGCGCAAGCAAGGGATCAGAGCGAGTTCATGCCTTTCCGCAGCTTGCCCGCAGTGGCGGCGCCTCAGTCTCCCGGGGTCAATAAGGTCGTGCAACTGTTGAAGGAGACGCCCCAGCAGAACGCGATCAAGCGGCTGGCGGACGACCCGGCACTGAGCGAATGGGTACGCAGGGGCCTGTCGTTCCACGAGCACACCTCCACCTGTGCCTTCTGCGGAGGCGACGCGTCGCAGGTGTTGGCGACATATGCCAGGCACTTTTCTGACGAGTATCGCCACCAGCATGCGGCCATCCAGTCCGCTATCGAGCGGCTGGAGCAGCCAAGGGAGTTGCCCAACTTCCCGCATGAGAAAGAATGGGTGCCCGGCGTGCGGCCAAAGTTCAACGACGCCCTGCGCCGGCTGGAGGCTTGGAGCGCTCGAGAGAAGGAAAATCGATCCACCTGGGCAGGACTGCTTCGAGAGAAGCTGATCAACATGGATGCCGTGTTCTCTGCAGACCCGGTCGAGGATCGTGCGTCTGAGCTGAAAGCAGTCCTTGCTGATCTGCACCAGGCGAAAGACGAGCATGATCGGGCATGCGAAGAGCTGAGCGCTACCCGGCGGGGCGCGGCTGACAGGGCCAAGGCGCACTTCGCCGTCAGGTACTTGATCGACCCAGGAGCTTCGGAGGCGATCGAGACACTCGGTCGGGCGGGCGCGATCCTGGACCGAGTGCAGAAGGTCGGCCAGAAGATCAAGGGGCAATCGGAGGCGGCACACGCAGAACTGCAACGCAGCTCGGTGGCGGCGAATCAGATCAATGACCTCATCAAGCGGCTATTGGGTCCTCGTATCTCGGTGGAGCAAGCGCAGGACAACCGGATCCGATTCAACCGGGAAGGACAGCCGGCCACCAACATGAGCGACGGCGAGAGGACGGCTCTCTCGCTGGCGTACTTCCTCGTCAGCCTGGGGCAGAATGGGAAACGGCTTGAGGACCAAATCGTTTTCATCGACGATCCAATCTGCAGCCTTGATGCCAATCACATCTATGACGTGGCCTATCTACTCATTACGACCCTGAAAGCCTGCCGGCAACTCTTCGTTTCGACCCATAGTTCGGAGTTCTTCAACACCATCAAGCAGGACTGGGCTGACCGCGCGGGGAAGTTCAAGAAGGAGCACGCGGCGTTCCTCGTTCATCGAGAATGTGATGGGGCCAGCCAG
>DATKEK010000291.1:0-6284 GCA_035512195.1 Burkholderiales bacterium | reverse complement strand
TGGTATGGGGCGTCGACCCCTACTTCCTGTTCCAGCCTTACGGCCTGCTCGGCAATTTCGACATCGGCGGCCTGACCTATCCGAATTACAACCTGGTGCTGCTCGGCGCCGCACTGCTGATCGGCGGCGCGCTCTACTGGGTGCTGGCGAAGACACGACAGGGAAAAATCCTGATCGCGGTAATTCATGACCGCGAAATGGCCGGCGCGCTGGGCGTGAACGTCGGCCGCGTCTACTTCATTACCTTTACCATCGGCGCGATGCTTGGTGCGCTCGGCGGCGCGCTGACTGCGCCGACGATTTCGGTGCAACCCGGCATCGGCGTCGAAGTGATCGTGCTGGCGTTCGCGGTGGTGGTGATCGGCGGCCTCGGCAGCCTGGCCGGCGCCGCCCTCGGCGCGGTGATCGTCGGTCTGGTGCGCTCGGCCGCAGTGCATTACCTGCCCGAGGTCGAGCTGTTCAGCATTTACCTGGTCATGGCAGCGGTGCTGATTCTGCGGCCCAAGGGCCTGTTCAGCGCAGCGGAGGCACGCAAGATATGAAGCGCGATCGCACCGTCGCCATACTCGGTTACGCGCTGCTGATCCTGCTGCTGGCCGGGCCGTTCGTGCCGCGCTGGGCGATGTTCCTCACCAATATCGCGCTCTGCTACGGCATCGTGGTGCTCGGCATGATGCTGCTGATGCGCACCGGCCTGGTTTCATTCGGCCACGGCCTGTACTTCTGCCTGGGCGCCTACGCAGCCGGCACCCTGGAAATGTTCTTCGGCACGTCCGAAATGGCGGTGATGCTGCTCACGGCGATGGCCCTGAGCGGTGTGGTGGCGGCGATCCTCGGGCTGCTGTTGCGAAAATATCGCGAGATCTTCTTCGCCATGCTGTCGCTGGCATTCTCGATGATCCTGTACGGGCTGCTGGTGAAGACTTCCTCGCTGGGCAGCTCGGACGGTTTCAACGTGACCGCGCGCACGCTGTTCGGTTTCACGCTCACCGGCACGCCGTACGAGCGCTATGTGATCTACGCGATCACGGTGATCTGCGCCTTCGCCACCGCGGTCGGGATTCACAAGTACCTGGCCTCGCACGCCGGCCGGCTGGCCGGGGCGATCCGGGACAACGAGCTGCGCGTGGAGTACATGGGCGCGTCGGTGCGCAACACCATCCACCTGAACTACGTCATCTCGGCAGTGCTGGCCGGGCTCGGCGGCGCGCTGGCAGGCGTAAGCGTCGGCCATATCGACCCGGTGATGGCCTATTGGACGACATCGGGCGAGTTCGTTTTCATCGCCATCCTTGCCGGCACCGGCAATGTGCTCGCGCCGTTCCTCGGCGCGGCGATCTTCGAGACCATCCGCAGTTTCGCCTACGAGTACTCGCCGAATACCTGGCAGATGACGCTCGGCATCACCATGCTGCTGGTGATCATGTTCCTCCCGGGCGGCGTGTGGTCGCTGTTCACGCGCACGCGAAAGACAGGCTGATATGGCAGCGATTCTCGAAGCGCGCGCGCTAAACCGCTACTTCGGTGCAGTGACTGCCGCCGCCGACATCAACGTGGCGATCGAGCCAGACACCGTGGTCGGCCTGATCGGCAGCAACGGCGCCGGCAAGACCACGTTTCTGAACATGGTCACCGGTTATCTCAAGCCGACTTCCGGCTCGATCCATTTCGATGGCCGCGACATCACGGCACTCGATCCGCGCCGGATCACCCGTCTCGGCATCTGCCGGTCATTCCAGATCCCGCAACTATTCAATACGCTGTCGGTTTACGACAACCTGCTGGTCGGCGTCGGCATCGTCGCCGCCGCGGGCAGGCGCTGGGCAGGCGGCGCGGCGCTCGCCGGCACTCCGGCAGAATCCGCCACGACCATGCTCGAACGGTTCGAACTGGGACCGTACCGCGACCGTGCCGCGGGCTTGCTGCCCGAAGGCGTGCGCAAGCTGCTGGACATCGCCATGGCAATGGTGGTCAGGCCCAGGATCCTGCTGCTGGACGAGCCGACCTCCGGCGTTTCCGCGGACGAGAAGTTCGGTCTGATGGACATGGTGATGGAAGCCGTGCGCGCGCAAGCGGTCACCGTGCTGTTCGTGGAACACGACATGGAGATCGTCAATCGCTATACCCACCGCGTGCTGGCATTTTCGGAGGGGCGCATCATCGCCGACGGCGAGCCGTCCGCCGTGCTGGACGATGCCGAAGTGCGCAAGCACGTGATCGGCGAGAAGCTGCAGATCTCCCACGGAGGGGGCCATGCTGCAGGTTAAGGATCTCGACGTCTCCATCGGTGCGGTCAGCGTGCTGCGCGGCGTCTGCATGGAAGTGCCCGCCGGCAAGTTCGTCGGCCTGATCGGACGCAACGGCGCCGGCAAGACCACGCTGATGCGCTCGGTAATGGGCCTGCTGCCGCCGAAGGCCGGCAGCATCAGCTTCCAGGGCCAGCCTCTGCAGGGATCGCCGGTGCACATGCGTGCGCGCGGCGGCATCGGCTACATGCCTGAGGACCGGCGGCTGGTGCCCGATCTCACGGTGGAGGAAAACGTGCTGATTCCCGCGTGGTCCGGCGGCACGGCGGACCACGCGGCTCGCCTCGAGACGGTCTATTCGATGATTCCGGAGGTGCGCCAGTTCGCCCAGCGCAAGTCGCTGCTGCTTTCCGGGGGACAACAGAAACTGGTGGCGCTCGCGCGCGCCCTGATGTGCGGCAGCAAGCTGCTGCTGCTGGATGAACCGTTCGAAGGCGTGGCGCCGGTGCTGGCGCGCCGGCTCGCAGAGGTCATTGCCGGCCTCGGAGAACACGGCCTGTCGATCGTCATCACCGCATCCGATCTGTCCCACAGCAGGGAGATGCTGGACACGGTGTATACGATCGACCGCGGAAAAGTCACCGCCGCCGTCTGACCGGGCTGAACGCGCCCGTTACTGGAGAATCCGATGGCAACCCGCACCGTCCTCGACCTGATCGGCAACACGCCGCTGGTCGAGGTCAAGCGCATGGATGCCGGCAAGTGCCGGCTGTTCCTGAAGCTGGAAAACCAGAACCCCGCGGGTTCGATCAAGGACCGCATCGGCCTGTCGATGATTCGGGCCGCCGAGGAGCAGGGCAAGCTCAGGCCCGGCGGCACCATCGTCGAGGCCACCGCCGGCAACACCGGCCTCGGGCTGGCGCTGGTGGCATCGCAGAAGGATTACCGCCTGATCATCGTGGTGCCGGACAAGATGAGCCGCGAGAAGATTTTTCATCTCAAGGCAATGGGCGCCGATGTGATCCTGACGCGATCGGATGTCGGCAAAGGCCACCCGGAGTATTACCAGGACATGGCGGAGCGCATTGCCGCGGAGACCGGCGCGTTCTACGTCAACCAGTTCGCCAATCACGCCAACCCGCTCGCCCACGAGACCACCACCGGGCCGGAGATCTGGGAACAGATGGAGCACGACGTCGACGCAGTGGTGTGCGGGGTCGGCTCCGGCGGCACGCTGACCGGGCTGTCGCGTTTTTTTGCCAGAGTCTCGCCGAAGACCGAAATGGTGCTGGCCGACCCGGTCGGCTCGGTGCTGACCGAGTACGTCCGCACCGGCAAGGTCGGCGAAGCCGGCAGCTGGATCGTCGAGGGCATCGGCGAGGACTTCATCCCGCCGGTTGCCGATCTGTCCGGCGTCGGGAGCGCTTATCCGATCAGCGACCAGGAGTCATGCACGGTGGTCCGCGAACTGCTGCAGAAGGAGGGTGTCCTCGCAGGCTCGTCCAGCGGCACGCTGATTGCCGCCGCGCTGCGTTACTGCCGCGAGCAGAGCGCGCCAAAGCGCGTGGTGTCCTTCGCCTGCGACAGCGGCAACAAATATCTCTCGAAAGTCTTCAACGACTACTGGATGATGGACCAGGGCTTCCTGGAGCGCGAGCAGCACGGCGATCTGCGCGACCTGATTTCGCGCCGCTACGATGAGCGCGCGGTGGTGACGGTCGCACCGGACGACAAGCTGATGACCGCTTACGCGCGGATGAAGTTGTACGACATCTCGCAGCTGCCGGTGCTGGACGAGGAAACCCGCGTGGTCGGTATTATCGACGAATGGGATCTGCTCACCGCGGTGCAGGATCGGCCCGACCGCTTCCGCGATCCGGTGCGTTCGGCGATGACCAACCGCGTGGAAACCGCGGGATTCGGGACTGCACTGCAGGAGCTGATGGAGATGTTCAACAAGGGACATGTTGCGGTGGTAGTGGAAGGCGGAAAGTTCTACGGCCTGATCACGCGGATGGACGTGCTGAATCATCTGCGCAACAAGGCACCGTGAGACTGCACGGCTGGCAGCGCCGCGACGCGGGCACGCAGAAAACCGGAATCGTTACGTGCGGTGATTTCGCCATAGGTCCGGAGTTCCGCTGCACTTCTTTTCCGCTGTGGTAAGTTTCGTTCCGAAGCACGGCAGGTCCGACTCCAAAGGTGCGTTTCCATCATGACTGACAAAGAGCAGAAGCACGGTTTCGCCACCCGCGCGATCCACGCGGGGCAGCAGCCCGATCCGGCCACCGGCGCGGTGATGACGCCGATCTATGCGACGTCCACGTTCAAGCAGGCATCGCCCGGGGTGCATACCGGCTACGAGTACGCGCGTACCCAGAACCCGACCCGGCACGCGTTCGAACACTGCATTGCCAGCCTCGAGTGCGGGGCGTATGCCTATGCGTTCTCCTCCGGCCTCGCCGCCAGCGCCACGGTGCTCGAATTGATGGACACCGGCAGCCACCTGGTGGCGATCGACGACATGTACGGCGGCTCCTGGCGGTTGTTCGAGCGCGTACGCAAGCGCTCGATGGGGTTGAAAGTGTCCTATGCGGACCCGAACGTGGCCGGCGCGGTGGCAAAGGCGCTGCAGCAGGACTCGCGCATGATCTGGGTGGAGACGCCGTCGAACCCGCTGCTGAAGGTGACCGATCTCGCGGAGGTGGCGAAGGTCGGCAAGGAGCGCGGCATCCTCACCGTGGTGGACAACACCTTCGCCTCACCCTGGGTGCAGCGCCCGCTGGAGCTCGGAATCGACATGGTGGTTCATTCGGTGACCAAGTACATCAACGGCCATTCGGACATGGTGGGTGGCATCGTGGTGGTGCGCGACCGCAAGGACGTGGCGGAGAAGCTCGAGTTCATGCAGAACGCGATCGGCTCGATCCTCGACCCCTTCTCCTGTTTCCTCGCACTGCGCGGCGTGAAGACGCTGCCGTTGCGCATGAAGCAGCACTGCGAGAACGCGATGGAGCTTGCGAAGTGGCTGCATCAGCACCCGCAGGTCGAGCGCACGATCTACCCCGGACTACCAGACCATGCGCAACACGGGCTGGCCTGGAAGCAAATGAACGGCCAGTTCGGCGCGATGATCTCGATCTATCTCAAAACCGACATGGACGGCGTGCGCCGCGCACTGGAGGCATGCGAAGTTTTTACCCTGGCGGAATCTCTCGGCGGGGTCGAGAGTCTCATAGGGCATCCGGTGACCATGAGCCATGGCTCGCTTCCGGCGGAGCGGCGCGCCAAGCTCGGTATCACCGACAATCTGGTGCGGCTTTCGGTCGGTATCGAGAACATCGAGGACCTGATCGCCGACCTGGACCGGGCATTCAAGCGGATCTGATGCTGAAATCGAGACTCATCTACGGTGGAATTTTCGCGGTTTGCGCGGGGCTGATCGCGTTCGCGATGTACCTGCAGCACGCGCAGGGCCTGGAGCCCTGCCCGATGTGCATCCTGCAGCGTTACGCGTTCATCGTGCTCGGTGCAATTGCGCTCGCCGCGGCGATTCACAATCCGGGGAGCGTTGGCCGCTGGATATACAGCGTGCTGATCGCCGTCGCGGGCGGCCTGGGCGCCGGCGTCGCCGCACGTCACGTGTGGCTGGAACGCAACCCGCCGAATATTTACGATTGCGGCGCGGATCTCGGCTACATGATCGACGCGTTCCCTCTGGCAGAGGCACTGCCGATGATTTTCCGCGGTACCGGCGACTGCTCCGAGGTGCTGTGGCGTTTCCTTGGCCTGTCGATCGCGGAATGGGCGCTGGTCTGGTTTGCGATTTTCATCGTCGCCAGCCTGACCGCCGCCGCGATCAAACCAAAGCGCTGACCGGCTCGCTTCAGGGAGCGGTCTGGCGCAGCGCGCGCGTTGCGTTCATGTAAGCGACGCCTTCGGCAACATGGCAGCCGATGCAGGCCCGTCTTGCGTCTTTCAGGGTCTCTTGGATTCTCGCGCGGTCGCCCGACTGCAGTGCCTCATGCACGTTTTTCC
>DATKEK010000290.1:0-21337 GCA_035512195.1 Burkholderiales bacterium | reverse complement strand
TCTGCATGTAGCCGATCACCTTGCGCTCGGCGAGAGTCAGATAGGCGACACACAGGATCAGCGGCACGACGATGGCGAGGATCTTCGCCAGCGTCCACACGGTGGTCGCGGCCGGAACTCCGATCAGGCTCTCGAGAAAATCCATTTACGCCACCACCCTGTCGTGCACCGGGACGCGTTTCAGGCGCACCGCGCCGAACAGGGCGCCGAGACCGCTGGTCTCGCGGCAACCGCCTGCAACCCGCACGCAGTCTGCGGGCAGCCGGTCGTCGCGCGCGAACGGCAGCACCGCCTCGCCGCCATCCTGCAGCACGCGCACGCGGTCCCCGGCCTGCAAATCGAGCGCCTCGATCAACGATCCCGGCAGCCAGGCAATCGCCACGCGCGCGTCGCGCGTCTGCTGCAGGGAAACCGCGCGGCGCACGATGGGATCCGTGTGATATATGGGAATCTCGCCGATGCGCTCGATGCCGCCCGCCGCCGCGGAACCCGGTTGCGGTTGCCGGTCGAGCCCGTTGTCGAGTCGCGAAGCGATGTTGCCCAGCTTTCCGAGCAGTTCCTCGCGCACCGCTTCCGCGCTGTCGTAGGTGAAGCCTTCCACACCGAGCAGATTGCCCAGCACGCGCAGGACTTTCCATGCCGGTCGCGCTTCGCCCGGTGGCCGCACCACGCCGAGGAAACTCTGCAGCCGGCCTTCGGTATTGACGAAACTGCCCGCGGTCTCGGTAAAAGGCACCACCGGCAGCAGCACCTGTGCGTACTCCATGGCACGATGCCTGTATGGCGTCAGCGCGACCACGAACTCGGCGGCATTCATCGCGGCGCGCGCGCGCCGCGGGTTCGCGGAATCCAGTTCTATTTCCGCATGCAACAGCAGGTACGCCTTGCGCGGCTGCTCCAGCATGCTGCCTGCGTTCATCCCGCCGGCGGCAGGTAGCGCACCAGCGAGGTAGCCGCCGACGCTGTTGGCCGACTCGCCGAGAAAGCCCAGCCGCGCGCCGGTGATGCCGGAAAACACCTGCGCCAGCGCGTGAAGCTGCGCGCGCTCCGGGTGATGCTCGGCGATATTGCCGAGCAGAATCGCACGATTGTCGCCGGACATCAGGCTTTCCGCGATGCGCCGTGCGCCTTCCCCGCCCTGCACGCCGGAGATCGCGGTCGGCCCGGCGACGCCCTTGAGTCCTGCCGCGGCGTTCACTACCGCCGCCAGCGCGGCCGCAAGTGCGCCCGGCGCCACGATCAGCTTGCCGTGAATCCGCGTGAGCAGATCGTCATCCACCGGGTTGATCAGGTTCAGCTGCGCGCCGCGCCTGACCGCCTGCCGCAGCCGGTGGGCCAGCAGTGGTTGGTCCTTGCGCAGCGTGGAACCGACAAGCAGCACGCGGTCCAGGGCGTTCAGTTCGCTCACCTTCATGCCGAGCCAAGGCGCCCCCTGCAGTGCGTCATCCGCAGCAAAGTCGAGCTGACGCAGACGGAAATCGACATTGTCGCTGCCAAGGCCGCGGGTCAGCCCCGCGAGCAGGTACAGTTCCTCCAGCGTCGCCAGCGGTGAAGCAAGCGCACCGATCGAATCCGCCCCGTGCGCATCGCGCAGCCGGGCCAGCTCGCCCGCCACGAATGCCAGTGCGGTTTGCCAGTCGACTTCCTCCCATTCTGCTTCACGCCTGATCATCGGCAGCGTCAAACGGTCCTCGCTGTTCAGTCCCTCGTAGGAGAAACGGTCGCGATCCGACAGCCAGCACTCGTTGATTTCCTCGTTCTCCAGCGGCAGTACGCGCATCACGCGATTGTGCATGACCTGCACCACGAGATTGGAGCCCAGCGCGTCGTGCGGGCTGATCGACTTCCTGCGGCCCATCTCCCAAGTGCGCGCGCGGTAGCGAAACGGCTTCGACGTCAGCGCGCCGACCGGGCAGACATCGATCATGTTGCCGGACAGCTCGGAATCCACCGTGCTGCCGACGAACGCCAGGATCTCGGCGTGCTCGCCGCGCCCAGCCATGCCGAGCTCCATGATGCCGGCGATTTCCTTGCCGAAGCGCACGCAGCGCGTGCAGTGAATGCAGCGCGTCATCTCCTCCGCCGCCACCAGCGGACCGAGATCCTTGTGCGGCACCACGCGCTTGGGCTCGCGATAGCGCGAACTGGAGCCGCCGTAACCGACCGCAAGGTCCTGCAGCTGGCATTCGCCGCCCTGGTCGCAGATCGGGCAATCGAGCGGGTGATTGATCAGCAGAAACTCCATCACCCCTTTCTGTGCATCGACCGCAAGCTCGGAGCGCGTCCGCACCTTCATGCCCTCGGTGACCGGCGTCGCGCAGGCAGGCATCGGCTTCGGCGCCTTCTCGACCTGCACCAGGCACATGCGGCAGTTCGCCGCGATCGACAGCTTGCGGTGATAGCAGAAATGCGGAACGTAGATGCCGAGCTTGTTGGTGGCATCTATCACCGTGCTGTTTTCCGGCATTTCGACCGGATTGCCGTCGATCTCGAGATGGATCATGCGTTCATCCGATCAGACATTTCCTGTTTTCGATGTGATGCTCGAATTCTTCGCGGAAGTGCTTGATGAAACTCTTCACCGGTAACGCGGCGGCGTCGCCCAGTGCACAAATGGTACGGCCGGCGATGTTGTCCGCCACCGAGGTAAGCGCGTCGATGTCCTCCGGCAGGCCTTTGCCGTGCTCGATCCGGTGCACCATGCGGTATAGCCAGCCGGTGCCTTCACGGCAGGGCGTGCACTGGCCGCAGGATTCCTCGAAATAGAAATACGACAGCCGCTGCAGACAGCGCACCATGCAGCGCGTTTCGTCCATCACGATCACCGCGCCGGACCCCAGCATCGACCCCGCCTTGGCGATCGAGTCATAATCCATGTCGGTCTGCATCATGATGTCGGCGGGCAGCACCGGCATCGAAGAACCGCCGGGAATCACCGCCTTGAGTTTTCTCCCGCCGCGCATGCCCCCCGCCATTTCCAGCAGCTCCGCAAACGGCTTGCCGAGACGCACTTCGTAGTTGCCGGGGCGCTCGACGTCGCCGGACACGGAAAAGATCTTGGTGCCGCCGTTGTTCGGCCGTCCCATGTTCAGAAAGGCGTCGCCGCCGTTCAGGATGATCCACGGCACGGCGGCAAACGTCTCGGTGTTGTTGATGGTGGTCGGCTTGCCGTAAAGCCCGTAACTCGCCGGGAACGGCGGCTTGAATCGCGGCAGGCCCTTCTTGCCCTCGAGCGATTCGAGCAGCGCGGTTTCCTCGCCGCAGATGTATGCGCCCCAGCCGTGGTGCGCGTGCAAATCGAAGCCGAACTCCGAGCCAAGAATGTTCCGACCGAGATAACCGGCCTGCCTGGCTTCCTCCAGCGCCTCCTCGAAACGCTCGTATACATCCCAGATCTCGCCGTGGATGTAGTTGTAGCCGACACTGATGCCCATCGCATAGGCGGCGATCGCCATGCCCTCGATCACGATATGCGGGTTGTAACGCAGGATGTCGCGGTCCTTGAAGGTGCCGGGCTCGCCTTCGTCCGAATTGCAGATCAGGTATTTCTGCCCGGGGAACTGCCGCGGCATGAAGCTCCACTTAAGACCGGTCGGAAAGCCGGCCCCGCCGCGCCCGCGCAACGCGGATTTCTTCACCTCCGCCACCACCTGCTCCGGCGGGATCTGCTCCGACAGGATTTTCTTCAGGGCCTGGTAGCCGCCGCGATCCTCGTAATCCTGCAGGCGCCAGTTCAGTCCGTTCAATCCCTTGAGGATCAGCACGTCCGGACCGTAGATGTCCGGCGAGAATGGGGGCAGCGGGGCGTTCATTTCGCGCGCAGCTCCTCGATCAGCGCATCCAGCTTGTCCGGCGTCATCCAGGAGAGCATCTTCTTGTCGTTCTGCAGGCACACCGGTGCGTCGCCGCATGCGCCCATGCACTCGCCTTCCTTCAGCGTGATCGCGCCGTCGGCAGTAGTCTGGTTGAATCCGATGCCGAGCTTCTCCTTAACGTGCGCGGCCGCGGCATCCGCGCCCTGCAGCGAGCAGGGCAGATTGGTACAGATGGTGAGCTTGTGCCGGCCGATCGGCTCGAGGTTGTACATGGCATAAAAAGTCGCGACTTCATACACCGCGACCGGTGGCATCTCGAGATAACCGGCGACGAAGGCAATGGTGTCCCTGGACAGCCAGCCCTTTTCGTTCTGCGCGATGGTGAGCGCGGCCATCACCGCGGACTGCCTCTGCTCCGGCGGGTACTTGGCGGTCTCGCGGTCGATCTTCGCGAGCGCAGCCGGACTCAGCACCATCGGCGCATTCATCGATCCACCTCGCCGAACACGATGTCCTGGGTGCCGATGATGGCAACGATGTCGGCAATCATGTGGCCGCGCGACATCTCGTCCAGCGCCGAAAGATGCACGAATCCGGGCGCGCGGATCTTCATGCGATAGGGTTTGTTGGCGCCATCGGACACGAGATAAATGCCGAACTCGCCCTTGGGCGCCTCGACCGCGGCATAGGCCTCGCCCGGCGGCACGAAAACCCCCTCGGTGAACAACTTGAAGTGATGGATCAGCTCTTCCATGTTCGATTTCATGTCCATCCTGCTCGGCGATGCAACCTTGTGGTTGTCAGTCATTACCGGCCCCGGATGCTTGCGCAGCCAGTCGATGCATTGCCTGATGATCCGGTTCGACTGCCGCATCTCCTCGATGCGCACCAGGTAGCGGTCGTAACAGTCGCCGTTCATGCCGACCGGGATATCGAAATCCATGCGGTCATAGACGGCGTAGGGCTGCTTCTTGCGCAGGTCCCATTCGACGCCGGAACCGCGCAGCATGGGGCCGGTAAAGCCGAGCGCCTTCGCGCGGTCCGGACTCACCACGCCGATGCCGACCGTGCGCTGCTTCCAGATGCGGTTGTCAGTGAGCAGGAGCTCGTATTCGTCGACCAGCTTCGGAAAGCGGTTGGTGAAGTCTTCAATGAAATCCAGCAGCGAACCCTCGCGGCTGCGATTCATCTCCCTGACGGCCTTGGCGTCGTGAATCTTCGACACCTGGTACTTTGGCATCTCGTCCGGCAGGTCCCGGTAGACGCCGCCCGGGCGGTAGTACGCCGCGTGCAACCGCGCGCCTGACACCGCCTCATAGGTGTCCATCAGGTCTTCGCGTTCGCGGAAGCAGTAAAGGAACATCGTCATCGCGCCGACATCCAGCGCGTGTGCGCCGAGCCACAGGAGGTGGTTCAGAATCCGCGTGATCTCGTCGAACATCACGCGGATGTACTGTGCGCGCTCCGGCACGTCCAGCTCCAGCAACCTTTCGATCGATCGCACGTAGGCGTGCTCGTTGCACATCATCGACACATAATCCAGCCGGTCCATGTAAGGCACCGACTGCAGATAGGTCTTGTTCTCGGCGAGTTTCTCGGTAGCCCGGTGCAGCAGACCGATATGCGGATCCGCACGCTGGATGACCTCGCCATCCAGTTCCAGCACCAGCCTCAACACCCCGTGCGCCGCCGGGTGCTGCGGCCCAAAATTCATCGTGTAATTTCTGATTTCCGCCACGAATCAGGTCTTTCTTTCCACGTCTGCATAGTGCTCTTCGCGCACCACGCGCGGGACGATCTCGCGCGGCTCGATGCTGACCGGCTGGTAGATGACGCGCTGCTGATCCGGGTCATAGCGCATCTCGACGTAGCCGGACAGCGGGAAATCCTTGCGAAACGGGTGCCCGATGAATCCGTAATCGGTGAGGATGCGACGCAGGTCGGGATGCGCCGGAAACACGATCCCGAACAGATCGAAGGCCTCACGCTCGAACCAGTTGGCCGACGGCCACACATCGACCATCGAATCCATCGCCGGAAAATCGTCGTCGGCACAGTACACCCGCACCCGCAAACGTCGATTGTGCGTCAGCGACAGCAGGTGATACACGACTGCGAAACGCTGGCCGTCCGCGCCGCGGTTGCCGCAGGCCGAATAGTCCACCCCGCACAGGTCGATCAGCTGTTCGAAGTGCAGCACCGGCTCGTCGCGCAGCACGAGGGCGAGCGTCGGCCAGTTCTGCGCGGCAACGATGATGGTGGTTTCGCCCAGCCGCTCGATCAGGCTTTGAACCTTGTCGCCGAGTGCGTTCCCGAGTGCGGCGGCCAGTGTGTCGGAAGTGCCTGTCATGCGGACGTCAGCGCGCAATCGTGTTGGTGCGGCGGATCTTGTTCTGCAGCTGGATCACGCCGTAGAGCAGGGCCTCCGCAGTGGGGGGGCAGCCGGGAACGTAGACATCGACCGGGACGATGCGGTCGCACCCGCGCACCACCGAATAGGAGTAGTGGTAGTAGCCGCCGCCGTTTGCGCAGGAACCCATCGAGATCACCCAGCGCGGCTCCGCCATCTGGTCGTAGACCTTGCGCAGCGCGGGCGCCATCTTGTTGCACAGCGTGCCCGCCACGATCATGACATCCGACTGGCGCGGACTGGGCCGGAACACCACGCCGAAACGGTCCAGATCGTAACGCGCCGCGCCGGCATGCATCATCTCCACCGCGCAGCAGGCGAGGCCGAACGTCATTGGCCACATCGAACCGGTGCGCGTCCAGTTGATGACGTTGTCGATGGTGGTAGTGACAAAACCTTTTTCGATTACGCCGTCCATGATCCGCCCGCGTCAGCCCTGCGTGAGTTCAGGTTCCCAAAAAACCCGGTGTGTGCCCGCGAAAACGCCTGTTTACGCCGCAGGCGCATTGCCCCTGCGCCCCTCGGGGACTCTAGTCCCATTCGAGCGCGCCCTTCTTCCATTCGTAAATGAATCCGATCACCAGGACTCCCAGGAATATGACCATCGCGACGAAGCCGAAAGTTCCGATATCGTCCAGCACGATTGCCCAGGGGAAAAGAAATGCGATCTCCAGATCGAACAGGATGAACAGGATCGCCACCAAGTAGTAGCGCACATCGAACTTCATCCTTGCGTCCTCGAAGGCCTCGAAGCCGCACTCGTAGGGAGAGAGCTTTTCCGGGTCGGGCCGATGCACGCCGAGCACCCGGCTCAGGCCGGCGCCGGCAAGCGGCAGGATGATACCGATCGAAAGACCGACAAAGATGAACAGCAGAATCGGGAAGTACTGCTCAAGCATGAAAAACTCTCGTCCGACCTGACCGCGCGGGTGCGGACCGTTCTGCAGGCGATTTGCTCAACGGTGCAGACCACACCCGATTTGCCTGCGATCGGGCTGCGCCCCGCTGACCTGGATTACCGTGCTGGTGCCGACGGTGAGACTCGAACTCACACGGCTTTCGCCACCGCCCCCTCAAGACGGCGTGTCTACCAATTTCACCACGTCGGCACTGCCAAATTCTCACGGGAACGGGGCTCGGATGATTCACCTGTCCCGTCACCCGGTATTACTGGGGAACCTCGCCCGCCCTGGACCCGTTCTCCGGTGTCGCCGGACCGGCGTCGTCGGACGGCACGGGAATGGCGCGCGCCGGATCGACGTCCGCCGGGATGGTTGTCATCACGCCCTGCGGCGCGGCCTTCTCGAACGAGATGTAGGTCAAACCCATGCTGGTTACGAAGAACAGGGTGGCAAGGGCCGCGGTAGAGCGGCTCAGGAAGTTGGCCGAGCCGCTCGAGCCGAACAGGCTGCCGGCCGAACCGCTGCCGAAAGCCGCGCCCATGTCCGCGCCTTTGCCCTGCTGCATCAGCACCAGCCCGATCATGCAGATGGCCGTCAGCACATGAAGAATCAGAATCAGAGTTTCCATTGTTCAGTCTTTCAAGTTCGATCCGCAGCAGCGCAGATCGCGGCAAATTCCTCGGCATTCAGCGCCGCCCCGCCGATCAGGCCGCCGTCCACATCGGCCATCGCGAACAGCAACGTCGCGTTCGCCGCCTTTACGCTCCCGCCGTACAAAATCGTCAGCGCCTGCGCCACCCCGGGGTCGCTGGCGGCGACCCGCGTACGTATGAAGGCGTGCACCGCCTGTGCCTGCTCCGGTGTTGCGGTCTTACCGGTCCCGATCGCCCACACCGGCTCGTAGGCAACCACCGACTGCGCGATTCGCGCTGCGCCGATCGCCGCGACAACCGCATCGAGCTGCCTGCCGACCACCTGCTCGGTGGCGCCCGACTCGCGCTCCTCCAGGGTTTCGCCGACGCACACGATCGGCACCATCCCCCCGCCCAACACCGCTTTCGCCTTTGCCGCCACGGTCGCGTCGCCTTCGCCGTACAGGGCCCGGCGCTCTGAATGCCCGACAATCGCGTACCGGCAACCGAAGTCCTTCAGCATCGACACCGACACTTCGCCGGTGTAGGCGCCCTTCTGGTGCGGACTGACGTTCTGTGCTCCCCACTGCGCCTTCGACCCGGACAATGCCTGCTGCGCCTGATGCAGGTAGGGAAACGGCACGCAAACCGCGCATGCGGCGGTCCGCAAGCCGTCCGCTGCCTCGGCGACAGCCTCGAGCAGGGACTTGTTGTCCGGAAGACTGCCGTGCATCTTCCAGTTGCCGGCCACCAGCCGCTGTCGCATCAGCCTGTAGGTCCTTAAAACTGCAGAATTTTACCGTTCCGGGGGAGGGGGGGTCAATGTTGCGCGATGCAACGTAACCTGCAGCCACGCTGCACGGCGGTCCCAACGCACTGAGTCCTAGGTAGAAAACACGGCCGGCGCGGCGTGCAACGGGGAACGCGTTCCCGGGTGGCACGTCCGCACGTTCGCTTCAACGGCAGATTCGCCTATCCGGCGTCACAGCTGCGGCGGCACTCCGCGAGCACGTGTCTCCGCCTTTGCAGTACGGATCGAGCCGGTTATCCGAATCGACCCGTAATGTAGTCCTCAGTCGCTTTTTGCTTGGGATTGATGAACAGGCTGTCGGTGGCGCCGAACTCGATCAGTTCGCCGAGATACATGTACGCGGTGAAATCGGAAACGCGCGCGGCCTGCTGCATGTTGTGGGTCACGATCACGATGGTGAAACTGTCTTTCAGTTCGGCAATCAGGTCTTCGATCTTTGCCGTGGCGATCGGGTCGAGCGCGGAGCATGGTTCGTCCAGCAGCAGGACTTCCGGTTCCAGCGCCACCGCGCGCGCGATCACCAGCCGCTGCTGCTGGCCGCCGGACAGGCTGAGCCCGCTTTCGTCCAGGCGGTCCTTCACTTCGTCCCACAGCGCGGCGCCGCGCAGCGCGCGCTCCACGGTTTCGCTCAACACTGCCTTGTCGTTCACGCCCATCAGGCGCAGCCCGTAGGCGACATTCTCGAAGATGGATTTCGGGAACGGATTCGGTTTCTGAAACACCATGCCCACCCTGCGCCGCAGGTGCGCGACATTGACGTTCCTGTCGTAGATGTTCTGGCCCTCGAGCAGGATCTCGCCGCCGATGCGGCAGATGTCCACCAGATCGTTCATGCGGTTGAAACAGCGCAGCAACGTGGACTTGCCGCAGCCGCTGGGCCCGATGAAAGCCGTAATCTTCCTGCGCGGCATCTGCAGATTGATGTCCTTCAGCGCCTGGGTGTTGCCGTAGAACAGATTCAGATCCCTCACTTCGATACAGACGTCGGCGGCGGCGATGGACACGCCCTCCGTCGCGCTCGAGCCCGGGCGCTTGAGGGCGCGGATGTCTATCCCGTGTGATCTGTTCGTTGCGTCGTTCATGGCTTTGACGTCCTCGATTTGCATGACTTTACCCCGCGGATCACATGCCTTCCAGTCCGCGGTAACGCTCGCGCAAGCGGTTGCGCAGGAATATTGCGGTCAGGTTGAGCACCACGATCACCACCACCAGCAGAAGCGCGGTCGCATACACCAGCGGCCGCGCGGCTTCCACGTTCGGACTCTGGAAGCCGACGTCGTAAATGTGAAAACCGAGATGCATGAACTTGCGCTCGAGATGCAAGAAGGGGAAGAAACCGTCCATCGGCAGGCTCGGCGCGAGTTTCACCACGCCGACCAGCATTAGCGGCGCGACCTCGCCAGCCGCCCGCGCAACCGCGAGAATCAGCCCGGTCATCATCGCCGGGCTCGCCATCGGCAGCACCGTGCGCCACAGCGTTTCCGCCTTGGTGGCGCCGAGCGCCAGGCTACCTTCACGCAGCGAGCGCGGCACGCGCGACAGGCCTTCCTCGGTGGAAACGATCACCACCGGCAGCGTGAGGATCGCCAGTGTCAGCGACGCCCACAGGATGCCGGGACTGCCGAAGGTCGGCGCGGGCAACGCCTCGGGGAAAAACAGCTGGTCGATGTTGTGCCCGAGCACGTACACGAAGAACCCCAGCCCGAACACGCCGTAAACGATCGAGGGCACGCCGGCCAGGTTATTCACCGAAATGCGGATGACGCGGATCAACGGTCCCTGCTTCGCGTATTCGCGCATGTACACCGCCGCCATCACGCCGAGCGGGGTGACCATGATCGACATCAGGATCACCATCATCACCGTGCCGAAAATCGCCGGGAAAATGCCGCCCTCGGTGTTCGCCTCGCGCGGGTCCTCGGACATGAATTCCCACAGTTTGTGGAAATAGAAGCCAACCTTGTGAAAGAACGACATTGCGTTCGCCCGATAGGCGTCCGCAACCTGCGACAGCGGGATATCCACCAGCTGCCCAGTCTGCACTTCCGCCGTCAGGCTGTCGCGGTCGATGTCCCCGCGCAGCGCCTGGATCTGATCCTGCACAACGCGGAATGCCAGGATGTGTTCCTCGCGCCGCTGTTCGAAATCCGATGTCAGCGCGGGAGTCAGCTGGTCGCGCAGTTCGAGCTTGCGCTCCTGCAGCCGCAACCGCTCCAGGTGGAAATTGACGCGGCCGATATCGTATTTCTCGATGCTGTAGATCTGACGGAACAGCCGATTGGCGCGATCCACGCGCTTCTGCAGTTCCGGCCATGCCGCGGTGCCCTCGGCCACCACGACACCGCGCTCCTTGACGGCTTTCAGATATCCGTAAAAGTTGCCCCACTCCCGCCGTTCGACGGTGATCAGGTCTTGCGGATGGCTGAACGCGCCGAGCAGCGGCTCCGGGAACCAGCGGAAGTCGATGCCGTAGACATCGCGGTTGCCGAGTTTGAACAGATAGCGCGTCGCGAAGAGCTCTTCGCTCTCGATGTTGAAACCGGATTCCTGCAGGCGGCGGACTGGCACCTCCTCGCGTTCGCGCACCTCGCCGATCAGACGCATCTCCCGGCCGTCGCGTTCGATGAACGTGGTCTCGACGACCGGTTTCGGCCAGAAATGCACCAGTCCGCGCGCCGCGGTCAGCCACAGCACCCCGAACACCAGCACCAGCGCGACAGCCACCGCGCCGGCGGTCAGCCAGATCCAGGGCGCCCCGGATTTTATCCAGTCTCGCATGTGGTTTCGCTCCTCAGATCGAGCTGTATTTTTCGCGCAGCCGCTGGCGCACCAGCTCGGCCACGGTGTTGACGGAGAACGTGAATAGGAACAGCACCAGCGCCGACATGAACAGCAGGCGGTAATGCGTGGTGCCGACCGCCGCTTCCGGCATCTCCACGCCGATGTTCGCCGAAAGCGTGCGGAACCCGGTGAAAATGCTCAGATCCATGACCGCGGTGTTGCCGGTCGCCATCAGCACGATCATGGTCTCGCCCACCGCGCGGCCGAGCCCGATCATGATCGCGGAAAAGATGCCCGGGCTTGCGGTCAGCAGCACCACGCCGATCAGCGTCTGCCACGGCGTGGCGCCGAGAGCCAGCGAGCCGGTGGTCAGGTGCTTCGGCACACTGAAGATCGCATCCTCCGCGATCGAGAATATCGTCGGCGTCACGGCAAAACCCATGGCAATGCCCACCACCAGCGAGTTGCGCTGCTCGTAGCTGATGCCGAGTTCGCTGCTCAGGTAGTGCGGCATGTCGCCGCCGAAAAACGCCGCTTCGATCGGATGCCCGATGGCGAACGCAAACCACACCACGAATATCACCACCGGGATCAGCAGCGCGGCCTCCCAACCCGGCTGAATTCGCACGGTGAGGTCCTTGGGCAGGCGGTGCCAGATATAGGCGGCCAACAACAGGCCAACCGGCAACAGGGCGATCGTGAGCAGGGTGCCGGCCAGGTTGCGGTCGACCAGCGGCGCCAGCCAAAGCCCGGCGAGGAAACCCAGAATCACCGTCGGCAAGGCCTCCATGATCTCGATCGAGGGCTTGACCAGAGTACGCAAGCGCGGCGACATGAAATACGCGGTGAAGATCGCACCGAGAATCGCCAGCGGGATCGACACCATCATCGCGTAGAACGCGGCCTTCAGCGTGCCGAAGGTCAGCGGGGCGAGGCTGAACTTGGCTTCGAAATCCGAAGTGGCGGCGGAGGACTGCCAGATGTACTCCGGTTCCTGGTAGCTCTCGTACCAGACCTTCTGCCACAGTGAGTGCCAAGATACTTCCGGAAACTCGTTGTCCACGAATGCCGAATGCAGCCTGCCGTTGCCGTCTTCGACGATGATGCCGTCCGCACGCGGCGTGAACGTTGAGATGCGTATCGGCGAATCGCTGATGCGCTCGCGCAGCATCAGTCGGCGCGAGGTAGCGTAATAGATGCCGATGTTGCCGCTGTCGTCGCCCGCGAGAAAACCCTTGCGGTAGTACTCGGGCTCGAGCATGCGTACTGGCCCGGGCATGCGCCGGAAATCGCGAATGTGCGTCAGGTGCGGGAAGTTGTCCTCGTCGCGCACCGTGAACCACTGCGCGAGATTGCCTTTGTCAGTGCCGACGATGAGCGAGAAGCCGCCGCTGAGGATGGTGACGTCGGAGATCCTCTCGTCGTCATAAACCACCTGTTTGCGCTGCAGGAAGCGGGGATTGGCCTTGTTGCCGATGTCGTAGTGGGTGACGTAGCGTCCGTCATGCACGATATATAGGTCGCGCAGCCGGGTGCCGATGAACAGGTGCGAAATCTCGCCCTGCACCGGTTCCAGCTCGGCGGATACCTGTTCCAGTTCGACCTCGCCGGTCAGAAAATTGGAGCGGCTGGATACGCTGGTAAACACCAGGCGGCCGTCCGCGGTGAGGCCGGCCGCGATCGTATTTTCGCCGGCGTGCTGCAGCGCCACCATCTTCAGCGCGGCGCCGGCCGGATCGAGCACCAGCGGCGTTTCGCCCGCCGGGTATTCGATCTGCGGGGTAATCAATCGCTTGTCGTCGGGAAAGGTGACGACATAACGTTGCCGGAGAAGCAGCAGGCGGCCGTCGGACAGACCGTAGCCGGTGACGAATTGCGCCGGCTCGCCAAAACCGAAAGAGGTGATTTCCGCATTTGCGGGCAGCAGCACCTCGGGCTGATCGATCACCCTGCCGCTGCCGAACTCGAAGAAGGTTACGGAGCCGCGATCGGTGAAACGCGCGCCGATCTCGCGCTGCTCTTCGGCGGACAGGTGCACGGTGCGCTCCTGCGCAGGGCCCGCCAGGGCAAAGCTCTGCAACTCGTCCATGTCCGCCGGCATCAGTACCGGCAGCACGACGCTTGCGAGGTAGAAGAAGATCGCGCTGATGGCGATGATCACGCTGATCCCGCCCAGCGTCATCACGTGCTTGAACACGGAGTCCCGCAGCAGGCGACCGCGCATTGCGCGCTGCAGGTAGTCGGATGTGGTGTCGGCGGGAATGCTCATCTCTGCGGACGGTTTTTCTCGAGGCACGAAAAGGGGGCTGAAACCCGAAGTGTCAGCCCCCCCGCGGCTTCCGTTGTCTTACATGTTGCGCAGTTTCTCGAACTTCTCGATCAGTGCAACCGGGGCACCTTGCTTGCTGCTCTCCCTGTTCAGGGCGTAGATCACCGTCTCGCCCTTCGGACCAGTACCGATTCGCGTGAAAGTATAGGTGATCTCGTTGTGCGCGAGGAAATCCTGGAAGTCCTTCCACTCGCCGAACACATGGAAGCGGCCGTCCTTCACCACTTCCGCGTAGAACGCGCCGTCGACCTGCATCTGGCCGTCGTGGATGCGTTCGCCAACGCTCGGCGCATTCGCCTTGACGTCGTCGGAAGTGATACCGAACACCACCGTCTGTCCCTGCGGTCCCGCGCCGATGCGGGTCCGGGTATAGGGTACCTCGCCGTGGTCCGAGAACAGCAACCAGTTCTTGACGTCGCCCATGGCGTAGACGCGCCCGTTTTCGGGGTAGGCCACGAAGTAGTAGGTCGTGTTCTGCGCGACCGGTTGCGTGGCGGTCCCGGCGACAGGTTCCGCAGCGGCGACCTGCGCCGGCGCGGAAGAATCCTTCCTGGCTTCCGAGGCGCAACCGGTGCCTATGGTCGCCGCGCAGGCCAGCGCGGCGACCGATACCTTCAGGCTGTTACGTCGCATGTCCGGCCTCCTGTCAGTTGATGCCGAGATCGGCCAGCGCTTTGGTGGTGATGCGCGAAGGCAGCGGCACGAAGCCGTCCTTGATCACCACTTCCTGACCCTGCTTGGACATGACCATCTTCACGAACTCGCGCTCGAGCGGCGTCAGCGGCCGGTTCGGATGCTTGTTCACATAGACGTAGAGAATCCGCGCAAGCGGGTAGGTGCCGTCAGTGGCGCGCGCCGGATCGGCCTCGACGAAGGGCTGGCCTTCCGCCTTGGCAAGCGGAATGGCACGGACGCCGGAGGTCTTGTAGCCGATGCCGGAGTAGCCGATCGCGTTCAGCTGGCCGGTCACGCTCTGCACCACAGAGGCTGAACCCGGCTGCTCGGCGACAGTGCGCTTGAAGTCGCCTTTGCACAGTGCGACTTCCTTGTAGAAACCGTAAGTGCCGGACACCGAATTGCGCCCGTAGAGCGCGATGTCGCGAGTCGCCCAGTCGCCGGTCATGCCGGCCTGGCCCCAGCGCGTGATGTCGCTTGCGAGACCGCACTGGCGGGTGGCGGAGAAGATCGCGTCGACCTGCGGAATAGTCATGCCCTTGATCGGGTTGTCCTTGTTGACGTATACCGCGAGCGCGTCGATCGCCACCGGCACCGGGGTCGGCTTGTAACCGAACTTGCGCTCGAACGCCTCGATCTCGCGGGCGTTCATCATGCGGCTCATCGGGCCGAAGTTGGCCGCGCCTTCGATCAGCGCGGGCGGCGCGGTGGAGGAGCCGGCGCCCTGGATCTGGATGTTGACGTTGGGGTAGATGCGCTTGAACTCTTCCGCCCACAGGGTCATCAGGTTGTTCAGCGTGTCCGAGCCGACACTGGTGAAGTTGCCGGAAACCCCGGATGCCGCGCGGTAGGTGGGCAGATTCGGATCGACCTGGACGGTTTGGGCGATCGCGCTCTGGGCGGCGAAGCCGAAAGCGGCCAGCCCGAACGTAATCAGTGTTTTTCTGAATGTCATGACGACTGCACTCCTTTGATTGAGGGACAACGAGCCCGATGCTGCAATGCACGCAGCACCACGTGGCCGGATTGTGACAACCGGGAGTTACAGAATCATGACAGCGAGCGGTGTTGGAGGCGCCCACACGTAACCCCGCTCTGGACCGGAACGGCCAGTATTGGCGGGCCGTATAGGGTCAGCGAGGGGCCGCTTCCTCTATTGCAGCCGCGATCGAATGCGCAAGACTCTTCACCTGCGGCCGGTCGCGGCCCTCGACCATCACCCGGATCAGCGGCTCGGTGCCAGAGGGCCGCAGCAGCACTCGCCCGCGGCCGTCCAGGCGCGCCTCGGCCGACGCCACCGCCTCACGTACGCGCTGGTCCTGCAGGAAATCGAATCTCGACTTGATGCGCACGTTCACCATCGCCTGCGGGTAAAGCTCCAGCTCCGCGGTGAGTTCCTGCAGCGGGCGCCCATCCACTCGCATCGCGTGCAGCACCTGCAGCATGGACACGATGCCGTCACCGGTGGTGTGCCGGTCCAGGCAGATGATGTGGCCGGAATTCTCGCCGCCAAGCTGCCAGCCGCATTCCACCAGCTTCTCCAGCACGTAGCGGTCGCCGACCGCCGACCGCGCGAACGGGATGCCGAGCGCGCCAAGCGCCTGCTCCATGCCGAAGTTGGTCATCAGCGTGCCGACCACGCCTCCGCGCAGCATGCCGTGCGCCTGGCGGAAGCGGGCAATCACGTAGAGCAACTGGTCGCCGTCGTAAAGGCGTCCGTCGCCGTCGCATACCACCAACCGGTCGCCGTCGCCGTCGAACGCCACGCCGAGGTCGGCGTGATGCGCCTTCACCGCCGCAACCATCGCCTGCGGCTGCATCGCACCGGATTCGTGGTTGATGTTCAGCCCATCCGGCTGGCTGCCGATCAGCACCACGTCCGCGCCAAGCTCGTGGAACACGTGCCCGGCGATGTGATAGGTGGCGCCGTGCGCGCAGTCGACCACCAGCTTCAGGCCGCGCAGGTTGAGATGATTCGGGAACGTGCTCTTGCAGAACTCGATATAGCGGCCGGGGGCGTCGTTTATGCGCCGCGCGCGCCCGAGCTGCGCCGAGGGCATGGTCTGCATCGGCGCGTCGAGAAACGACTCGATCTGTTGCTCCACCGTGTCCGGCAGCTTGTTGCCGTCACCCGAGAAGAACTTGATGCCATTATCTTCGTACGGGTTGTGCGAGGCGGAGATCACGATCCCGGCCTGCAGGCGCAGGGCACGGGTGAGGTAGGCCACCGCCGGCGTCGGCATGGGCCCGGCAAGATAGATGTCGACACCCGCAGCCGACAGACCGGCCTGCAAGGCGGACTCGAGCATATAGCCGGACACGCGCGTGTCCTTCCCGATCAGCACGCCGGCATGCTCCCCCGGGGGGAGCAGCGCACTCGAAGCGAGCACCTTTCCGGCCGCGTAGCCGAGATGCATGACGAAGTCCGGGGTGATCGGCGCTTCACCCACCCGCCCGCGGACACCGTCCGTGCCAAAGTATTTTCTAGTCGTGTTCAATCAGTGTGTACGCTTCGTCTTGCACCGCGCGCTGCACCAGCAGCGCGTCCCGTGTCGCCGCGACATCGTGCACCCGCAGGATGCTCGCGCCGCGCTGCGCGGCGAGCATCGCGGCGGCCACGCTGGCGCACAGCCTGGAATCGACCGGCCGCCCGGTGATTCTACCCAAGACGGACTTGCGGGAAAGCCCGGCGAGCACCGGGAAGCCGCAGTCGACCAGCGCCGGCAGCCGGCGCAGCAGCTCCAGGCTGTGCTGCGCGGTCTTGCCGAAACCGAATCCCGGATCGAGCACGATGCGCCCGCGCGCAACGCCCAGGCCGAGCAGCGCCTGCGCCCGCGCGAGCAGGAACTCGCGCACTTCCGACACCACGTCGCCGTACGCTGGCGCACGCTGCATCGTTCCCGGCTCCCCCTGCATGTGCATGACGCAAACCGCCGCGTCGCCAGCGACGGCCGCTTCCAGCGCACCCGGCGCGCGTAGTCCGTTGATGTCGTTAATCATCGCCGCACCGGCCGCGACCGCCTCGCGCATCAGCTCCGGCTTGCTGGTGTCCACCGAGACCGGCACGCCGAGACCGACCACGCGTTCCAGCACCGGCATCACCCGGCGCCGCTCTTGTTCCAGCGCAACCGGCGCCGCTCCCGGTCGCGACGATTCGCCGCCGATATCCAGCAGGTCTGCGCCCTCCTCCACCAGCCTTTGCAACTGCTCGACGGCGCGCGCCGGATCGAGGAATCTGCCGCCATCCGAGAACGAGTCCGGGGTGATATTGACGACGCCCATGATCAGCGGCCGGGTCAGCGGAAGCGCAAAACGCCCCGCTCGCAACTCGACAGGTTCAGCGGCAGCCATCGGCAGTCATCTCACGCGTGCGTAAACGCGACAAACAAAAGGGGCGAGGATTTCTCCTCACCCCTCGAGCCGGGCATTGCCGGACCCGGATCTGGGTCATCCCTCCTGCGCCGGGGAAGGCGTGGGCTCGGGTCCCGGCGCGCCGCCTTGCGGCGTCGGGCTCGGCGGCGGAACGGTACCGGCAGCCGGTTTCGGCGGACGCGGCGGCCGGCCTTCCATGATGTCGTTTACCTGCTCCGCATCGATCGTTTCCCATTCGAGCAGCGCCTTGGCCATGGCTTCGACCTTGTCGCGGTTCTCCTCGATCAGCCGACGCGCCAGTGAGTACTGTTCGTCGATGATGCGATGAATTTCGGCATCCACTTTCTGCATGGTGGCTTCCGAAAGATTCTTGTGGGTGGTGATCGAGCGGCCGAGAAAAATCTCGCCCTCGTTCTCGCCGTAGACCATCGGGCCGAGCTCCTTGCTCATGCCCCACTGGGTCACCATGCGGCGCGCCATGTCGGTGGCACGCTCGAAGTCGTTCGAAGCGCCGGTGGTCATCTGTCCCATGAACACCTCTTCCGCGATCCGTCCGCCGAACAGCACCGCAATGTTCTGCAGGATCTGCTCGCGGTCCATGCTGTAGCGGTCTTCCTGCGGCAGCTGCATGGTGACGCCGAGCGCGCGGCCGCGCGGAATGATGGTGACCTTGTGCACCGGATCGGTCTTGGGCAACAGTCTTGCGACAAGCGCGTGCCCCGACTCGTGGTAAGCGGTATTGCGCCGCTCGTGCTCCGGCATGACCATGGATTTGCGCTCCGCGCCCATCATGATCTTGTCCTTGGCGCGCTCGAAGTCGTCCATGTCCACCAGACGCTTGTTGGAGCGCGCGGCAAACAGGGCGGCTTCGTTCACCAGGTTCGCCAGATCGGCGCCGGAGAAGCCCGGGGTGCCGCGCGCCAGGATGTCCGGCCGCACATCGGGCGCGATCGGCACCTTGCGCATGTGCACCATCAGGATCTGCTCGCGGCCGCGGATATCCGGCAACGGCACCACCACCTGTCGGTCGAAGCGTCCCGGACGCAGCAGCGCGGGGTCGAGCACGTCGGGCCGGTTGGTGGCGGCGATCACGATCACGCCCGAGCCGGTTTCGAAACCGTCCATTTCCACCAGCAACTGGTTCAGCGTCTGCTCGCGCTCGTCGTTGCCGCCACCGAGTCCGGCACCGCGCTGGCGACCCACCGCGTCGATCTCGTCGATGAATACGATGCACGGCGCGTGTTTCTTCGCCTGCTCGAACATGTCGCGCACGCGCGCAGCACCGACGCCGACGAACATCTCGACGAAATCGGAACCCGAGATCGAGAAGAACGGCACTTTAGCCTCGCCGGCGATCGCCCGGGCAAGCAGGGTCTTGCCGGTGCCCGGCGAACCGACCATCAGCACCCCGCGCGGAATGCGTCCGCCGAGTTTCTGGAACTTGGTCGGGTCGCGCAGGAAATCCACCAGTTCCGAGACTTCTTCCTTGGCTTCCTCGCAGCCCGCGACGTCGGCGAAGGTCACCGAACTGCCGCCGTCGTCCAGCATGCGCGCCCGACTCTTGCCGAAGGAAAACGCGCCGCCGCGTCCGCCGCCCTGCATCTGCCGCATGAAGAATATCCACACGCCGATCAGCAGCAGCATCGGGAACCAGGAGACGAAGATGTTCATCAGCAGCGAAGGCTCGTCTTCCGGCTTCGCTTCTATGATGATGCCGGCCTTCAGCAGATCGGACACCAGCCAGGGATCGGAGGGCGAATAGACGGTGGAACGGCTGCCGTCATTCTTCTGCACGCGCAGCACCCGGCCCTCGATAGTCACCTTGGCCACGTTGCCCCGCTTCACCTCGTCGATGAACTGGGAGTACTCCATCGTCGACTGCTGCTGGTGGCGCGCGCTGAACTGATTGAACACCGTCATCAGCACCAGCGCGATCACCAGCCAGATCGCGACATTTTTCATCAGATTGTTCAAGGTTGCTCCTAAACAGGCGCGGCGCCCGGACCACCGCGCGAATCAAGACTCATTCTACACCCATTTCGCAGGCAAACGGGCCGCGACCGTCATCTCGCCGCCTTGCGGCCGCGGCCAAGAAGATAGAACTCACTGGAACGATCGCGCGAAGCCCTGGGCTTGCGCACGACGACCGAATCGAACACCTGACCGAATGCCCGGCGCAGCGCCTCGGTTCCCGCACCCTGGAACACTTTGACCAGCAGGCAGCCGCCCGGTTTCAAATGATCGGCGGCGAATTCCAGCGCAAGTTCGGCAAGATGCATCGATCGTGACTGATCGGTCACGGCGATACCACTGATGTTGGGTGACATATCCGAAAGTACAAGGTCCGCCTCGCGCCCGCCCATCAACCTTGCAAGCTCCGCAGCCACGTCGTTCTCCCTGAAATCGCCGCGAATGAAATCCACGCCCGGAATTGGCGCCATCTCGAGCAGATCGAGCGCAATCACCCGTCCTGCCGGCGCCACCAGGGGTGCCACCACCTGGGACCAGCCACCGGGCGCAGCGCCGAGGTCCACCACCAGCATGCCGGGGCGCAGCAGCCGATCCTTCTGCAGGATCTCCAGCAGCTTGAATGCCGCGCGCGAGCGATAGCCCTCCTGCTGCGCGCGGCGCACGAAAGGGTCGCTGACGTGCTCGCGCATCCACTTTCCGCTGGTCTTGCTGCGACGCATTGCTACAATCCGTTACGTCTTCAGGAGGTTGTCTTGATAACACTAACTGCAGCAGAGCGCAGCCGGCTCCGCGCCCGCGCGCATCCCCTGCATCCGGTGGTACAGATCGGCGATGAAGGAATGACTGAAGCGGTCGTCAGTGAAGTCGACCGCTGCCTGCTCGCGCACGAACTGATCAAGATCAGGGTCGCAGGCACGGACCGCGAAGGCCGCGACGCCATGCTGCAGACGCTGAGCGAACGGCTGGGAGCGGCAGCGGTGCAACACATCGGGCGGGTGCTGGTTCTGTTCCGGTCGAAGCCCGAAGGGGAAAAACCACCTGCCCGTCCGCGCAGAAAACTTCCGCGCGCCACCAAGCGCAGCTTTCAGTCGCAGCGCTAGCCGCCCGCATCCCGCTACAAGTACTGGACGTCCAGGATTTCGAATTCCTTCACCCCACCCGGGGCCAGGACTTCGGCAACGTCGCCGGAGTATTTTCCGATCAGCGCCCTCGCGATCGGCGAGCTGATCGAGATCTTTCCGCTCTTGATGTCAGCCTCGTCGTCGCCGACGATCTGGTAAGTGACCTTGTCGCCGTTGCCGAGATCGGCGAGTTCCACGGTGGCGCCAAACACGCAGCGACCCTCCGCGTCCAGCAGCGCGGGGTCGATGACCTGCGCATTCGCGAGCTTGGATTCGAGGTCGGCGATCCGCCCCTCGATGAATCCCTGGCGTTCCTTGGCTGCGTCGTACTCCGCGTTCTCCGAGAGGTCACCGTGCGAGCGCGCCTCCTGGATCGCCGTGATGACCCGTGGCCGCTCGACGGTCTTCAGCTGATGCAGTTCGGCACGCAGCTGCTCTGCGCCCTTTACCGTGAGAGGAATCTTGTTCATCGGGTAGGTCCCCTGTCTGTTCTCGGCTTCCTGGAGCCTTTGATGATA
>DATKEK010000289.1:0-8552 GCA_035512195.1 Burkholderiales bacterium | reverse complement strand
ACACGCGCGGCACGACCTGGCGCAGGCTGTCGCCGCAGCAGCAGGCCGGACTCGACGAGGCCAGGGCGCTGCGGCTGATGAGCGAGCATCCGAGCCTGATCAAACGACCGGTGCTGGAACACGGTGCGAGCCTGCTGCTCGGATTCGACCCGCAACGCTACACAAAGGAACTTGCGCGCTGACACGCATCGCGCCCGCGGCATCGGCGCGGCGATGACGCGCATCGGGCTGTTGCTGTGCGTGGTCGCCGCCTTGGCAGGCTGCGGCGGCCCCGGTGACTATCCCGCGCGGCCGATCACGCTGGTGGCCGCGTTCCCTGCAGGCGGGCCCACCGACATCAATGCGCGCATTTTCGCCGATGCGTTGTCGCGCGCGCTCGACACGCCTGTGGTCGTGGTGAATCGCGCCGGCGCGGGCGGAAACATCGGCGCCACCGCGGTTGCCGGGGCGGCGCCGGACGGTTACACGCTGCTGTACAACACCTCGGCGATCGTGATCGCACCGACGTTCCACGCGGATCCCGGCTTCGACCCGATCCATGACTTCGCGCCGGTGGGCCTGACCGCGACCGTGCCGCTGGTGCTGGTGACCAACCCGTCGCTGCCGGTCCACGACGTAGCGCAGTTCATCGACTACGCAAAGGCGCGGCCGGGGAAGCTGAACTACGGCTCGGCCGGCTACGGCACGATCACTCATCTCGCGCCGGCATTGTTCGTCGCACAGGCAGGCATCGACGTGCAGCACGTACCGTATCGCGGCAGCGCGCCGGCACTCGCCGACCTCGCCGGCGGACAGGTGCAGATGGGCATCGACACGCTGAACACTGTGCTGCCCTACGTCGAGGACGAACGGCTGCGCGCGCTCGCGGTCGCCAGCGCACAGCGCGACCCGCGTCTGCCCGCGGTGCCGACGCTGCACGAGGCGCTCGGCGAAGCGGGCTTCGAGATGGGCGCTTGGCAGGGTATCGTTGCCCCCGCCGGGACGCCAAAAGAGATCGTTTCGCGGCTGAATGCGGAGATCAACCGCATCGTGGGCGATCCCGAAGTGCGCCGGCGGCTCGCGGTGACCGGCTCCGAGCCGCTCGGCGGATCGATCGAACACTACGCCCGGTTTCTCGCCTCGGAGCAGCTGCGCTGGGCCGAAGTGGCAAACAGGGCGGGCACCGCGGTGCATTAGCCGCGCGGTCCCTAACGACACTTACCCGAAAGGAGCACGCATGGATTTCCGCCTGACCGAAGAGCAGGAACAGTTGCGCGACGCCGCGCGCAAATTTGCGCAGGCCGAACTGCCTGCGCTCGCGCTCGAACTCGAGGAGAAAAACGAGCCGGTTCCGGAGGGCATGCTGAAGCGCTATGCGAAACTCGGCTACCTTGGCACCAACCTGCCGGAGCAGTACGGCGGGCACGGACTGTCGCACCTCGACGCGGTGATCGTGCTCGAGGAGTTCGCCAAAGTGTCGCCCGCGGTCGCGTTTCCGGTGTTCGAGTCCTGCTTCGGCCCGATCCTCGCGATCGCGCATTTCGCGCCGGAAGAACTGCGCAAGCGCCTGGTGCCGCAGGTGGTAGCGGGCGAGCGTGTGATCGCGGTGTCGATGTCGGAGCCCGATGCCGGCTCCGCACTTACCGACCTGCGCACGCGCGCGTCGGTCGAAGGCGACACCGTGCGCCTGTCCGGGCAGAAGCGCTGGTGTTCCGGTGCGGGCCACGCCAACGGCTACCTGGTCTATTGCCGCATGTCCGACGAGCCGGGCGCGAAGGGCATCGGCGCGGTGTACGTGGACAAAGGCGCGAAGGGCTTCACCTTCGGCAAGCGCGAACAGCTTTTGGGATTTCGCGGCATTCCTTCGGCGGACATGTTCTTCGACGACGTACGCATTCCCGCAGCCGACATCGTGGTGCAGCCGGGCGGTGGTTTCCGCAAGCTGATGGAAGCGTTCGACCTCGAGCGCTGCGGCAACGCCACCATGTGCCTCGCCATCGCGCAGGGCGCGCTCGAGTATGCGCTCGGCTACGTGCAGGAACGCAATCAGTTCGGCAAGCCGATCGTGGATTTCCAGGCGGTTCAGCTTCGACTCGCCGACATGGCGATGCGGGTGGAAGCTTCGCGGCTGCTGATCTGGCAAGCGGTGTGCAGCGCGTCCGAAGGATTGCCGTCGATCCGGCAGAGTTCGATCGCCAAGTGCTTCGCCAACGAAATGGTGCGCGAGGTGACCGGCCACGCGATCCAGATCATGGGTGCGTATGGCTACAGCAAGGAATATCCGATGGAACAGCGCCTGCGCGACGGCTGGGGCTGGGGCATCGCCGGCGGCGCGATCGACATCCAGAAGACCAACATCGCTTCCGCGCTGATCGGCCGGCGGTTCGACCAGCGGCGGTGATCGTCAGCAGCTTGTTGAGAATCCCCCGAGCAATCATTGCATCGACATGTGATAGGGGCAGCGTCGGTTAAGGGGAGACAAGACGCAAACAGGTTCTGTTTATAATGGTCCAGAGGTTCGAGGTCGTGTTGCTTTGGCGAGCCACCCATGTTCACGTTCACATGACGTCAGGATAAGAGACGTGGCAACGGCATTGGGACGGCAGAACGAGTTGTTCATGTACGACCCGGCGCTCATCGCAGAGCCGAGTTGGGCGCTGTTCGAGCCGGGCACACCCGAGGGGCCGCGAGTCCTCGGTATCAAACACGCAGGACGGCAAGCAGTTTATTTTCTGCACGTCGACGGCTGTGAGTACGTCCTGCGACACTACTGGCGCGGGGGACAAGCGGCAAGACTGAGCAAGGAGTGCTACGTGTGGCTGGGCGCCACCCGCAGCCGGCCGTTCCGCGAGTGGCACTTGCTCGACACCCTGTGGCGGCAAGGACTTCCGGTGCCGCGACCAGCGGCTGCCCGGCTGGTGCGCAGGGGGCTGGTCTACTACGGCGATATCCTGATCGAGCGGCTGTTGAACACGCACTCGCTCGCCGAACTCTTGACGAAGCAGGCGTTGCCGTCGGCTCTGTGGCAGCGCGTCGGTGCGGTCATTCGGCAGTTCCACGACACGGGCGCGGACCATGCCGATCTCAACGCCGGCAACATCCTGGTGGACGATCGCGGACAAATTTTCCTGATCGACTGGGATCGTGGCCGACTGCGACGGTCCGCCGGCGGCTGGCAGCAGAGCAATCTTTCGCGATTGGCGCGATCGCTGGTGAAGTCCGCGCATAAACAGCCGACGTTTCACTATTCCGAGACCGACTGGCAGGCACTGCTGTGCGGTTATGAACGCGGCGAACGCCGGCCCTCCGACCGATCTCTGAAGGTAAAAAGCGGATAGCTTTCAGGCATGCATGCTTCGGCCGCGGATGCCGAGCCGTCGTGCCATCATCGTCGTAATGAATTCCGTGCGGAAAATGTCATGAAACTCTCGGTCGTCGTATCGACCTACAACTCGCCCAAATGGCTGGAAAAGGTGCTGTGGGGCTATAGCGCGCAGACGCACACCGATTTCGAGATCATCATTGCTGACGACGGGTCCGAGCGCGGCACCACCGTGCTGATCGACCGCATGCGCGCGGAGACCGGGTTACCCATCACGCATGTCTGGCAGAAGGATGACGGATTCCGCAAGTGCCGAATTCTGAACAAGGCGGTATTGCACGCAACAACAGAGTACGTCGTCTTCACGGACGGCGACTGCATTCCCCGCCGCGATTTCCTCGCGGTGCACGCCCGGCGGGCACGGCCCGGCCACTATCTATCCGGCGGGTATTACAAGCTGTCCATGTCCACCAGCGAAGCCATTGCCAAAGATGACATTGTGAGCGGCCGCTGCTTCGAGCTCGACTGGCTGGTGGCGCACGGCCTGTCGCGCAGCTACAAGAATCTCAAGCTCATCGCCACCCACAGCCAGGCCCGCATTCTCAATATCCTCACGCCGACGCGGTGCAACTTCAAGGGCTCCAACGGTTCGGCATGGAAACGCGACGTACTGGCCGTCAACGGTTTCGACGAGCGCATGTCGTGGGGCGGCGAGGACCGGGAACTGGGCGTACGTCTGCGCAATAACGGCATCAAGCCGCGGCACGTCCGTTACGACGCAATCGTAATCCACCTCGATCACGGCCGCCCCTACCGCGACTCCGTAGCCGTCGCCGCCAATGAGGTGCTCCGGAAAAGAGTCGAAAAAGAACGCATCCTGCGGACCGACTTTGGCATCGCGCAGCTTCTGCAACAAGGCTATCGGGCGGCATCCGAGGTGGGGCAGGAGACGGTGCCCGAATAACGCGCGCGCCGCGGCTCGGACGCCGTCCCGGTACATCCACCCGGCTCCGGACTGCTTCGATCACGCTTATCTCTTCAGCAGCCGGTTGAGCAGGAGCTCTGCCTGATTCAGGTGCTTCAGTATTCGCGAGCCTTGCAGCGGATTGTAGATCCAGGGTTTCTTCAGGCCGGGTTCCCGCGTCGTCAGGAAGCGCTCGGCCACGGGAAGTTCCGAGAGCGGCTGCGCTTTCAGGGCGCGAACCTGGTCGTCGGCCATATATTCGAACGGATAGAATCCGCACCGCCTCGCGCGCTCGGCCAGCCGCAGCGCCAAGGTCTTTTTCTTGCCGCGAAACGCAGTGCCGTAAGGCAGCCACATCACGAACGGGTGCCGCATGTAGCCCATGGCCGAGAACATCCTTTTCGCGCTGGCCTGGTTCGCCGGTTCCCCCCGCTGAAACACCCACCCGCGGGCGCGCAGGCGGCCGGATGTGGACAGGAATATGTCCGAGTAATAAGTCCCGGCGCTGCGCTTTTCGTTCCGCACTGAAAACAGGTTGGTCGCGGAATCGTGGGCGACGTCGAGTGTGCCGCCGCGCAGCTGGCTCCCGCGGATGAAGGATGGAGAAATGAAGCCAAGATCGGGATTGCACGCGAAGCAGTCCGCAAGGAACTGGTAGTCCTCTGCGTCGAGCACCCGCACCAGTTGCGTGTCGTCCTGAATGAAGCAGATGAGCCGGTCGCCATCGACCATCTCCAAAGCCGACTGCATGTTCGAATACAGGCCGCCGTGCCTGTGGCCGCCGAAATTGGCGGACGAGACGACACGGTGCTTTTCGCCAATCCGGCGTAACGCCTCCACTGTGTCCTGGTCGTCACTCCGGTCGTCGAAGATCACGACCTCGGCATCCGGCGCGCAGTGCTCCAGAGACGCCACGCAGTTGCGCAGATACGGTCCTCTATTGAAGGAGAAGACGAAAAAAATCATCGCGCGTTTCATTGACGCGCCTCCAGCATGGGCCTGAGGAGGGCCGCATAGTCCTCGGCGCGCCAGAGCTGGCGACCGCTGCTCTGGGAATGGATGATGATGTAGTGGCTCTCGGAATCTTCCAGCAGACTTGCCACCCGGCTGCGGAGCGCGTGCGGATCCCGGGCATCGAACAGATAGCGTATCCCACGATCGGAGCGCCATTCGACCGGGTACTCCGGGTTACGCGACCGGAGGAAAGCCCGATAGGTGGCGAACTCGGACCATCGCCGCGGCGGCTGTGCGAGCAACACCTCCCACCAGGCGCGCCCATAGCGCCGTTCCAGCCAGGCCAGCATCTCGCGTACGGTCGGCGCGTGAAACACGAACGGCGTATCGAAATACGTGTCCACCGGCGCGCTTGCGGAAAACGGACTGCCGAGCAGGACGTGCGCCTGCCGGTTCCACTTGGCGACTTTGCCCGCAACCCCTTCCGCCGGTGTCCAGCGGCCGAAGCAAACGATGCGGCCGGGATGCAGAAAATCCTCGTCCCGCGCGTGCCGCGTCACGATGACGTCGGAGTCGAGTAAAACCACCGTGTCGATGTCGCTGCGCGCTGCCATTGCCAGTTTGGTGATCTGCTGCACTTGCCAGCCCGTATATCTGACCCAGCGGGGCCGGCCGGCGTATCGCGAGACGCTGCTCAGAATACGGGTGCCGGCTCGGCCGAACCTCGCCTGCAGGCGCCGGGCACTTTGGCGCATCGCCTCGACGTCGCCCGGCAGGACGTCTTCCGTGGCAAGCAACCGGACACCGGGGCCAGCGTACGACCTGAAGAGGTCGAGATCCTCCGTCTGAACCACGATGTCGTGACGCGCAGAGGCGAGCGCGGACTGTTCGATCGAAGTCCGCAGCAGGTCGAATTGCGCCTTGTCGCCCGACCACGTCGGCGTCAGCAGGCACAAACTCCCGTTCATCGGACCGCGCCCTGTGCTTTGCGTGCGCCAGCCCGGGCACCTGTCGTCTGCGCGCCCGGCACGACGGCATTGCGAGGGGTGAGGATGGTGTCGCCGTCAAATAACAACGTGCTTTCCGTCGGTGCAACGGCGCACGCCTGCGCGCCCTCCAGGCGCGCACACGCAATCAAATGCACGATCACTGCGGAGTAAAAACAGAAGAAGACCAGCGGCGGCCCGTAATCCATGACCGAGTCCGTGAGCCCGAAGAATGCATACGACACCAGCAGTGCCAGCCCCGCCATGCCGAGAGTGCGCAGCCTGGCAGACGCCTCCCTCGCGGCATTGAAAAAAACGCAGCCCAGCGCCAGCCACAGGACCAGGACCCCGGCAAGGCCGACCAGTCCCCGCAACGCCAGCACATCCAGCAGGACATTGTGCGGCATCGTGTGCACGGCGATGGCCGGATCGTAATTCCCGGCAGCGATACCTTCGCGCAGGAAATCCCTGAAGGTGTGCCCGATGCCGCCCCCCAGCAGCGGTCTTTGCAAGAACATGTCCCAGGCCGCGCGCCACAGCTCCAGCCGCTGGCCAACCGGCGAGTCGGCGAGCACCGCAGTACCCTGCACATACATCTCGACATCGGATACGGCCGTGTCGACGCGGCTCATGACGCCGGACTGAGGCAGCAACACCGCCAGACTCACGACCGCGCCAAGCGCAAGCGCGCCGGCGACGGCAAGCCGCCGGTATCGCAGCCGCCAGCAGTGCCACAACAGCAGCACCGCGAGGGCCGGCACGGCCACCCAGCCGCCCCGGCTGCCGGAAAGCGCGCTGGCAAGCAGACCGAGCAGCAGGGCGGCGGCGGGCACCGCCAGATACGGCTTGCCGAGACGCCGAAAGTAGGAATAGCCGATGGCGGCGATGAAGCCCATCGCCAGCGCGCTGTTGCCGTAGGTAATCGCGCTGGTCGCGCCTGTGGCCCTGACGTATTCGTCAGCCCCGGCGACTTCGTAAAGTGCGTTCAGCCCGGCCAGGATGGCGCCGAGGGACACGCCGAACCAGAGCAGCCCCTCGGGCGGTCGCGCTCTTATAAACAGGTAGATGATCGGAATCGCCCACAACGGCCGCAGCAGCACGTCAAGCTCGCGCACGGCCTGCCTGCTGGCACCGGTATCCCCGAGCGAGATCAGGATCGTGACTGCGAACGCGCCGAACCCCACACACGCCAGTCTCTCGTCGCGGGTGAGCGGGCGCTGCGCCGACGACCACCGGGCCATGGCATATACACCGAACAGGGCTGCGAGGTGGTAGGGCACGCTGCCGCCACTGGGAACGTGCAGAATGAGCGCGGGCAAAGCGATCAGGATCAACGCCGTGAAGGCGCCGGCCACTCGGTACGGCTTCTCGATTCTCTCCAGGGACAGCAGATGACTCTCCAGTTCTCCAGGTGTGAGCGGCTGCGGCACCGCTTGTCATTTTATTCTCCGCGGCAGCCATCGACGACGCACTGCGGGCGTCGCTGCGCGCGGCCGTCAGGCCGCTTACGGCATGCGGCTGTCGCGCAGTCGAAACTGCGCCCGACGGATAGCGGCTCTGACCCTCGCACTGGTCGTGCCGCCCGCATAGCGGCCTTTGCTGATATGCCGGATGCGGTACACGCCGGGAATGTCGATCGGCACGCCCTGGGTGCGCAGCAGCCAGCGGAACGCCCGGTCTTCGTAGGCTTTGCACCAGCGGTCGGAAGGCCTCTGGTAAGCCGCGAGAGCGTCGCAATAGCCGACGGCCCTGCACACATCGCCGTGAGCGATCTGCAAAGGCCCCGTAGCGCGCGTGGGGTGTTCGGCCTTGAACTGCGCCGCGTCGATGTCGAGCACCCGTGGCTCGCGCTGGCCCGCGGTGAACATCGGGTTATCGCTTTCGAGCAGCGGCGTACGACGTTCTTCGCGCGGATAGAGCAGCGCATCGCGGCGGCCCTGCAGGCAGTCCGCCAGCGTGTCGAGGCAGCCCTCGCGAAACAGCAGATCGCAGTCGGTGAACCACACCCAGTCCGCCCGCGTCGCCAGCGCTGCATCATTGCGACCGATTGCGCGACGGAACAGCCGCTCTTTCGGCCGCGCCTGCCAGTTCCAGCGAACGTTCGGCACGGACAGCCCAGCGAAATAGGCTAGCAACGACGTCGTGTGCTGATCTTCCGGCGAATAGAACACAGTCATCCTGACGGACAGCCGGCTGGGCGGGAACAGCACCAATGAGCTGAGCTGGTAAACCAGAAAGTGCGAATAATTCCAGCAGTGACTGACTATCTCCAGCTCGAGTGGGCCGGTCTTCGCCGCCCGGCGATCTACCGGCGGCAGCCGACGCTCGAACCACTCTGCCGGTACTG
>DATKEK010000288.1:0-3535 GCA_035512195.1 Burkholderiales bacterium | reverse complement strand
ATCCACGTGCTGACGCTGGATATCACCAAACCGGCGCAGGTTGCCGCCGTCGCATCGCAGGCGGGGGACGTCACGCTGCTGATCAACAATGCCGGCATCAACCGCAAGAGGGGGCTGATCGCCTCGGCGGTGCTGGACGATGCGCACGACGAAATGAACACCAATTACTTCGGTACGCTGTCGATGTGCCGCGCCTTCGCGCCGGTGCTGAAGAAGAACGGCGGAGGGGCGATCATCAACATGATCTCGCTGCTCGCACGCGTGAGCCTGCCGGCCTACGGATCGCTGTGCGCATCGAAGGCCGCGCTGTGGAGCCTGACGCACAGCGTGCGCGCGGAACTCGCCAAGCAGGGCACCTTCGTCATGGGCGTGATGCCCGGTGCCTGCGACACCGACATGGAACGCGATTTCCAGGGCCCGAAGGAACCGCCCGAGAACGTAGTCGCCGCCGCACTCAAGGCGCTGGCAGACGGCGAGGAAGACATCTTCCCCGGCGGAATGGCGCAAGGCGTCACCGCCGACCTCGTCAAAGACCCGAAAGCCGTGGAAAAGGATTTCGCCCAGTACCTGCCAGGTTGAGTATCGGGCAAGGTCGAGGCACAGAGCGAGAACCAAAAAGCGACACACGAAGGCACGAAGACACGAAGAAATGCAAAAACGACGAGGAATCCGTTGGGCAGTCCCTTGCCATCTTTGCGTCGAGGTTTTCTTTCTTCGCGTGTTTTACTTCGTGTCTTCGTGCCTTCGTGCCTTCGTGTTTCGCTCTTTACGTCTTCAAAGGAGACGCCATGCGAGTTGTCAAGCTGATCATCCTGAGTTTGCTGGCAGGTTTCGCGTCCGCGGCGCATGCGGATGCGTGGCTGGACTTTCTCAATCCGGACGGGCTGTTCAAGCCTTCGACTTTCACCCAGGTGGTGATTACAAAGGGCGAGCGCACGGTCTACATCAGCGGGCAGACGGCGCGCGATGCGGACTCGAAGGTAGTCGGGGTGGGTAATGTGCAGGCCCAGACAGAGAAGGTGCTGAAGAATCTGCGCATCGCGGTCGAGGCTGCAGGCGGTAGCATGGGCGACATCGCCAAGATCACCACGTATATAGTCGACCTCAAGTCGGAGGATCGCATCTGGATCGGCGAAATGGTGAAGAAGCATTTCCCGCGTCCGCCTGCGCATACCCTGGTCGGCATCTCCGCCCTCGCCGCGCCGGAGCTGCTGGTCGAGATCGAGGCGATCGCAATTCTCGACTGAGGATGCAAGCGCTCAACGCAGAGTACGCGGAGAGCGCGGAGGGGAACGGAAGCAACGCCTTGTGAGAAACCCCGCATGGCGCGGAATTGTTCTGGGCACGGGGCACCTGGTATCGGTTGTGAAGTCGCGCGAAAGCTATCCGGTGGATCGGTCAACTGCTATCAGAATCACGCTGGTCATCGCCACCTTCGTCGTCGGCCTGATCGTCGATCGATACTTCGGTCTTGCCGGACAGCTTGTGGTGAGCGCGTGGAGCTTGGGGTTGATGTTCTGGTTACTGAGAACCAGCCCACGCGAATGGCGGCTCGCATTCTGGACCTGCCTGGTCTGGGCGACCGCGGGCGAGATCTTCCTGTCGCTGGTGTGGGGGCTCTATACCTACCGGCTGGAAAATGTCCCCTTCTTCATCCCGCCCGGACACGTGCTGCTATTCTGGCTCGGTCTGACGCTCGCCTCACGCACGCCCAACTGGCTCGTGATTTTCGTTCCTGCCGCCGCGGTCGGCTACGCCGTCTTTGCATGGCTGAACGGCATCGACACCATCAGCATTCCTCTGATTGCCCTGTTCATCCTTTGCATGCTGCAAGGCGAGGGCCGGCGCCTTTACGCCGTGATGTTCGTTGCCTCACTCTCGGTGGAGTTCTACGGGACGTGGATGGGCACCTGGGTCTGGCATCCGGACGTGCCGCATTTTGCGTTCAGCAGCGCCAATCCGCCGATCGCGGCCGGAAGCTTCTACTGCATGCTCGACGTGCTGGTGGCACTGACAGTGCGGAGGACGGTGCAAAGGCGACAGCCGTTATTGAACACGGTCGGCTGGCAACCCGTGCGACGAACGTAACTCGCCGTGCCATCGGCGGGAGGCGGCGTCTTTGCCGCGTCCCGATTACGCCGCTACAGCTGCTTCCCCCGCGCTGTCGCCGGCGATGCGACCGAACACGGCACCCGACATCAGCCCGGTGCCGCCCGGATAGTTGACGTAGAACAGTCCGCCGACCAGTTCGCCTGCTGCGTAGAGCCCCGGGATCGGCGCGCCGTCGGTGTCGACCACTTGCGCGTCGGTGGTAATGCGCAGTCCGCCAAACGTGAAGGTGATGCCGCAGGAAACGGCATAGGCTTCGTACGGCGGCGCGTCCAGCGTATTGGCCCAGTTCGATTTCGCCACGTTCAGCCCTTCGGTACAGCGGCCATCCTTGATGTTCGGATTGAACGCAATGTCGGTGCGCACTGCGGCGTTGTAGGTGCGGATGGTCTCCAGCGCTTTTGCGGCGTTCACGTCTTCCAGCTTGCCGACCAGTTGCTCCAGCGAATCCGCAGTCACCCTGGTGACCTGGCGAATGCGGTATTCGTCGCGCAGCAGGTTCGTCACCTTCTTGTCAAATATCTGCCAGGCAAACTGCCCCGGCTGGCGCAGGATCACTGCGCCGTACTTCGCATAGGTGTAGTTTCGGACATCGGCGCCTTCGTCGACGAAGCGCTCGCCATGGGCGTTCAGCATGATGCCGAACGGATACGAATGCTTCTGGAAGCCGTCGCCCACTGCGAGATCGCCGAACTCGGGCGCATTGCGGTCCCAGCCGACGGCATGGCAGCCTGACCAGTTGCCACAGGGCGCGGCCCCGGCATCGAGCGCCATGCGAATGCCATCTCCGGTATTGAACCGCGTGCCGCGCACTTTCGCGAGGTCCCAACCGGGGCCGAGGTAGCGTGTGCGCCACTCGGGGTTCGACTCGAAGCCGCCGGAGGCGAGCACTGCCGCCCGGCAGCGCAGCGTGCGCGTTCTGCCCTGGTGGCGCACGTTCAGTCCGTACACGCCGTCGTCGCCGTGCAGCAGCGACATCGCGCGTGCCGCATAGACGATACGGATACCATTGGCCGCTGCGGCCTTGACGTGCGCCTCGACCAGTCCCGGTCCGCCGCCCCAGGCTTCAACCGTAAGTCCGCCCCAGAACTTGAAGCGGCCACCCACCTTGAATGCCTGCCGCCCGTAGATCGGCGCGAAACGCAACCCTTTGTCGCGCAGCCACAGCATGGTTGGCCGGCTGCGCCGCACCAGCAGTTCGACCAGGTCCGGATCGGCGCGGTTCTCGGTTACGCGCGCCATGTCGTCAAAGAACTGATCCTCGGTAAAGCTGCCGAAGTCGGTGCGCGCGACCTCATCGTCGCTCAGATCCGGCATCAGCTCTCGCAGGTGGGCCACGCCGTCGTAGGCAAAACGGACCGCGCCTGCGGTCAAGCGCGGGTTGCCGCCGCACTCATCCTCGGGCGCGCGTTCCAGCACGATCACG
>DATKEK010000287.1:0-2755 GCA_035512195.1 Burkholderiales bacterium | reverse complement strand
CCCATCCCGCTACCACTCTGCTCGATCAAGCCGAACGCCGCTGCCTGCACGCCGGTCGACGCCCCGGCAAACGTCCCTGCAACCGCGGCAGCAAGCGCCGCTTTCTTGAACTTCGTCTTCGTGATTACCTCCTTGTTGAGATCCATCCCAGATCCCCGTTGCTGCAACCCGTTTACGCCGCCGCCTGCGGACTGACAGGCCGCGGACGCCGGTTATCGTCGACTGCGACGTAAGTCAGCGTCGCTTCCGTCACCTTCACTGTTTCGTGCAGCGAACGGCGCTGCGCGAACACTTCCACCTCAACCGTGATCGAAGTACGCCCGACGCGCACCACTTTCGCGTAAAAACTCACCAGGTCGCCGATCATCACCGGCTGCCTGAACAGGAACGAGTTCACCGCAACCGTGGTCACGCGGCCTTTCGCAAGCTGGACTGCAGGAATGCTGCCGGCGATGTCCACCTGCGACATGATCCAGCCGCCGAAGATGTCGCCGGTGAAATTCGCGTCCGACGGCATCGGCACCACGCGCAGCATCGGATCCTTGCCCTCGGGCAGGGATCCCGCCGGCTGTTTCGATTCGCTCATCGAGTCAGTGCCCTTCGTACAGGGTGTCGAAATCCTTTTTGTGCGCCTCAACCACCTTCGCGCGCTTGAGTTTCATGGTCGGGGTGAGCAGGCCGTTCTCGATCGTCCACGGCTGCGGCATGATGGCCGCACGGTGGACCTGCGCATAACCCGGGAATTCCTTGATCTGCGCCTTGATGCGTTCGAGCACGATCTTTTCGGCCTGCGGGCCGCGCATCACCGAGTCCGATTCCGGGTCGAGCTTGTGCTCCGGCGCAAGCTTCTGCCACTGGTCCTTGTTCAGCACCACGAACACCGTCAGGAACGGTTTGCCCTCGCCCAGCACCATCACCTGCTCGAACAGCGTGTCGCGCATGATTGCGGCTTCCATGTCCACCGGCGGAACTTTCTCGCCATTGGACATCACGATGATCTCCTTCAGCCGCCCGGTGATATACAGATGCCCGGTCTCGTCAAAGCGCGCGGTGTCGCCGGTCTTGAGCCAGCCGTCCGGCGTGAACATCGCCCTGGTCGCTTCCTCGTTGTTCCAGTAGCCGAGCATTACATTGGGCCCCTTCACAAGCAGCTCGTCTTTCTCGCCGATCTTCACTTCCACGCCGGGAATCGGCTTGCCGATGCTGGCGGGGATGTTGTCTTCAATCGTGTTTGCGCTGACGACCGGGCTGGTCTCGGTCAGGCCGTAGCCCTGAAGCACTGGCAGTCCGAGGCCGATGAAAAGCTGTGCGATCTCCGGAGACAACGCCGCGCCGCCGCAGGTCGCGGCACGCAGCCGCCCTCCGAGTCGCGCGGTGACCTTGGATGCGACCAGTTTGTTCAGCACCGGCCACAGCAGGAAACCCGGTTTCCACGGACCGCGCCCCTGCTGATGCAGGAAACGGCCCCAGCCGACCGAAACCGCGAACTCGAACAGCTTGCGGCGCGCCGGGGGACTGTCCGCCAGCTTCTGCTTGATGCCGGCGAACACCCGTTCGTAGATGCGCGGCACCGAGATCAGCAGCGTCGGCTTGATGGTCAGCAGGTCCTCGGCCAGCGTCTGCACCGAGCGCGCGAACGCGGTCTGCGCGCCGGCCATCACCGTGCCGTAATAGCCGCAGGTGCGTTCCAGCGTATGCGACAGCGGGAGGAACGACAGCAGCAGGTCGTCGGTGCTCATCTCGAAACGCTGCAGCGTCGAATAGGCGTTCTGCAGCATGTTGGAATGCGACAGCATCACGCCCTTCGGACGACCGGTGGTTCCCGAGGTGTAGATGATGCTGGCCAGTTTGCTGCCGTCGGTATTGACGTGCTTCGTCTCGCCTGCGTCCCGCGGCACCCAGCGATCGGCGTCCACCAGCCGGGGATCGGACGCGGCGTCCTTCAGCGGCTTGAGCGACACCAGCCGCTTGACGCCTTCAAGTTGGTGCTTCACTTCTGAGAAGCCGTCCCAGGTTTCCGGCTCCTCGAAAAAGAACAGTTTCGCGCCGGCGTTCTGGACAATGTAGGCGACATTGTCCGGACGATCAGAGGTGTAGAGCGGCACGGTAACCAGGCCCAGACCCATGGCAGCCTGGTCGAACACCATCCACCACACCGAGTTGCGCATCATGATCGCGACCCGGTCGCCCGGCTGAAACCCTTCTTTTTCGAGCGCGGCCTGCCAGCGCGCCGCCATCTTGTCCACGTCGCGCCAGCTGTAGTCCTTCCACTGGCTGCTCTGCTCGTCGAAATTGCGATAGGCCAGCGTATTCGGTGACCGCCGCACACGCTCGGCGAACATCCCGTCCAGCGTCTTCGCGGTCTCCGGAGAGATCAGGTCCACTTTTTTTGCCATCTCGCCTCCTCCTTCGGTGCTTTGTCAGGGTGCTGTTTTACGTGGTCAGTCGAGGAACAGATCCGCCGCCAGCGGCGTGCCCGGCTTGACTGCATACTGCGTGAAATCGGTGACGCCCTGCGCCCGCAGGATCTCCTCGTCTATGAAAAACTTTCCGCTGGCCTCGCGGCTGTCGCGGGTGACGATCGCGTAAGCGGCGTCCGCCATGATTGCCGGCTTGCGGCTGGCCGGCGCCGCCTGCGGGAAGAAAGTTTCCACCGCCGCGGTCAGTATGGTGGTACGCGGCCACAGGGAATTCACCGCGATACCCTGCGGCGCCAGTTCGGCCGCCATCCCCAGTGTGCACATGCTCATGCCGT
>DATKEK010000286.1:0-3545 GCA_035512195.1 Burkholderiales bacterium | reverse complement strand
ATGGTACGGGTCCGGGTGGTCGAACGGCACGAGCACGCGCTGCTCATCGATCGCCTGCGCGTAATTTTCGCTGCTGCCGCCGAGTCGTTCCTGAGCCAGCTGTTCCAGGCGCTTGCCGCTGCGCGCGGCTTCGAGCGCCAGGTCGTAAACGCGACGCACGCCGCGCACGACATCAAGCCGGGATCCGTCGTCCGAAACCACGCCGACGCGCCGGGCATCGTCGCGCCCGACGAATTGAACCAGTCTCACTTTTTGCTCCTCCCGGTATGGCGCTGCGCCGGGCGCAGCCGAGGAGGGAATGGTACACCGCCCGGGTTATACTGCCGCGAGGGAGAACTGCCCATGAAAACAAAAGTAAACGGCATCGAAATCAACTACCGGATCTCGGGCGAGCAGGGGCCGTGGGTAGTGTTCGGCCACTCGCTCGCGTGCAATCTCAACATGTGGGATGAGCAGGTGGACGTGCTTGCCGATGCCTATCGCATTCTGTGCTTCGACACCCGCGGCCACGGCGGCAGCAGTGCGCCCAAAGGCGCCTACACCCTGGAGCAGCTTGCGGACGATGTGAAAGGCCTGCTTGCGGCACTGCATGTCGAGCAGCCGCACTTCGTCGGCTTGTCCATGGGCGGCATGATCGGAATGACCTTCGCGCTCAGGCATCCGGGCGTGTTTCGCAGCCTGGTGCTGTGCGATACCGCCAGCCGCTTTCCGCCCGAGGTGAAGCCGGTCTGGGAGGAGCGCATTCGCCTCGCCACCGGGCAGGGCATGGAGCCGCTGGTCGAGTCCACGCTGACGCGCTGGTTCACCGAGCCTTTCCGCGCTGCGCGGCCCGACATGTTGCAGCGGGTCGGCGACATGATCCGCGCGACCCCGCCAGAGGGTTACGCCGGCTGCTGTCATGCGATTCCGAAAATCGACCTGCTCGATCAACTCGGCGCCATACCTTGCCCGGTGCAGGTCATCGTCGGCGAACAGGATGCGGGCACGCCGGTGGCGATGTCCGAGGCCATGCACCGCGCGATCCCCGGTTCGGAACTGGTGGTGCTCCCGAACGCCTCGCACCTGTCCAATCTCGAACAGCCCGACGCCTTCAACGCCGCGCTGACGCGTTTTCTTTCCGCTCACTGAATACAGGAACCGATTGCGCCGGCACGAACATCTCGCTTCAGGTCAACGCCGGTGGTTCATCCCGGTTCATCGCGGTTCGTGACGTGACGATCGTCGTCGCGATCTAGAGCGCACGGGGGAGCGCGGCGAGCAGGGTGGCGACGGCACCAAGGGTGAGCCACAGGCGCAGTTTTAGATACCATGCGGGCAGCGCGGCGAGTTGTGTGACACGGCGGTCCATCCGGTAGTGCAGCAGAAACATCACCGCGATCATCACCAGCCCTCCCGCGGTGGGCAGCATCAGCGCGAACCACGCCGCAAGCGCAGGGCACACGCTCCAGCCATAGATGCGTCCGCGCTCGAATTCGTCTATCGGCCGCACCATGGCGAATCCCCATTGCAAGGCACCGACGAAGCTCAGGATCACTGCTCCGTAGTAAGCGAGATAGCGAGTGGCCAGCGCAGCGTTGTCGGGCGCAGCAACCCAGGCGGCAAGCGTCAGCGCGAAGAACGGAATCAGGCCGCCCATGCCGAGAGTCAGCAGTTGGGCAGGCACATATGGTCGTTGCTGGTTGGATTCTGAGGCTGCATGGGAAACGATCTGGCGGTTGAGGAGGGTGCGCGCAAAGGTAAGGCGGACTCGCGGCTAGGGACTCAGGACCTGGTCTGGCCTTCTGCCGGGCCCTGGATCCCGCACAAAGGCTTTACAGTTCGATGATCCGGATGTTCGGGGGCGGTTGCTTCAACACCCGTTGCAGCATCTTGTAGATGTCGATGTCGAAACCGGCCTCGAAGCGGGTCTCCATCGCATCGAACAGATCGATCTGCGAGTGCATGGTACCGACATACGCCCAGCGGTCGAACACGTGAACTTCCGAGCGTCCGGTGGTAGGGTCGGTTTCCCGCACGCCGATCCGCCCCTGGAACGGCCAGCGGCGCACGCCGAGCGGGGCCAGCGCCGCAGCCAGACGCCCGGTGTGGCTGCGATCGCTTTCCTTGCCGACACAGGCGCCGCGGCAGCGTTTCAGCTGGTGTGCAAAGCACGGCCCCTTGCCTTTTTCCAGACCCAGAAGAATCAGGCAGAGCCCATGCTCCTCGGCCAGTTCCCTCAGCGCATTGTTTGCGACCGCGCGCGAGCGAAACAGACCGAACAGATCACTGCCCCCGGCGAGGTCGACCTGCAGGATGTCGACCAGTTTCGGCGGTCTTGCTCCGTCCGCCGGATTCCAGACGTAGCTGCACAATTCACCGTTCTTGCGCAGCCTGCGGTTCAGCATCGGATGCAGTTGCTTGATCAGCCGGGCCTCGCGAACGGTGGCGCCGAAGTCGCCGGTGGTCTCCGTCCATTCGATCCGCGCAATCTGCCGCGAGATCTCCATGTCCTTACTGACACGATGGTCGCCGTTGAAATGCGACAGGACGCGGGTTCGCAGGTTGACACTCTTGCCGACATACAGCGGCAGATCGTTCTCTGCATAGAAAACGTAGACGCCGGCGCTGTCAGGAATGTCCTCCAGCACGCCGGCATCCAGTCCGGATGGCAGAGACGGTGTTCTCAGCAGTTCCTCGACCGCGCTGCGAATCACACCGGCGCCGAGGTCGAGATGAATCTGGCGGGTGAAGTCCCATAGCACGCGCGCGTCCGCCAGGGCGCGGTGCCGGCTGTCGCAGTTCAGACCATGCCGCTCGATCAGGCTGTCCAGGTTATGGCGGCGTTCGTGAGGAAACAGGCGGCGCGAAAGCTTTACCGTGCACAGCACCTTTGGCGAATAGCGCAGGCCGACGCGCCTGAATTCGTTGCGCAGAAAACCGTAGTCGAACCGCGCGTTGTGCGCGACCAGTATCTTGCCTTGCAGCCTTTCGTGCAGGGACGGCGCGAGTTCAGCGAAGGTGGGCGCATCCGCCACCATCGCATCGGTAATGCCGGTAAGCGACTGGATCGCCGGAGGAATGCGCCGCTCGGGGTTCACCAGCGAACTCCAGTCGCCGACATAGTTCCCGCGATCGACCTCGACCAGGCCGATTTCCGTCACGCGATCGTAATGCGCGGTCGCTCCCGTGGTTTCCAGGTCCAGGAAAACCAGGGGGCGGTCAAGCACGCATGTACTCCATGTGTTGCAACTCGTTGTCGGAAAAAGACTTCAGCGACTGGAAAAATCTCCGGATCTCTGCGCATGGACACCCAGTCGGAGCAGGCGCCGGGGAATTCGGTCTTACGTTTCGATAAACCGCATCAATTTTAAGAGGTGTTCATGAAACTCGCTTCGAATTTTCGCTTGCTTCTCCTCGGCCTTGTGTTTGCCTTTGCCGGGGGTGTCGCTTCTGCCGATACCCGCAGCAGCGGCGCCGACATCGTCGATACCGCGGTCTCCGCCGGATCGTTCACCACTCTGGTTGCCGCAATCGAGGCCGCCGGTCTGGTGGATACGCTGAAAGGC
>DATKEK010000285.1:0-2798 GCA_035512195.1 Burkholderiales bacterium | reverse complement strand
GAACCGCAGGCCGGGTCGAGCACACGCACTTCGCAGAGCTTGTGGTGAAAGGCGTGGATTTCCTTGCGGGCGTCGTCGAGCTTGCCTTCCTGCGCGAGCAGCAGTGCGGCGCCCTGTGCGTTGCTCCATTCCTCGCGCAGCGGTTCGACCACCGTGGGCAGCACCAGCCGTTCGACATAGGCGCGCGGGGTGTAATGCGCGCCGAGCTTGTGACGGTCTTCCGGACTCAGCGCGCGTTCCAGCAGCGTGCCGAATATCGCTGGCTCGACTTCGCGCCAGTCGAAGCGCGCAGCTTCCTGCAGCAGAGCGATCTGGTCGCGGTTGAGCGGCAGGACCTGCGGGTCCTTGAAGATCTTGCCGTTGAAATGCAGCACGTCGGTGCGGATCGCCACCGAAAACTCGCCGCTGTCCATTGCCTTCCACAGTTCGCCGACCAGGGGGACGAACTGTTCGGGCGAGTGTTTCAGGCTTTCGAGCAGATCGCCAAACGCGCGTTTCGGCAGCAGGCCGACGTCCTCGGCGAACATCGAGAACAGGCAGCGGGTGAGGAAGCCGGCGACCGCCTCGGGCGCATGACCTGCGCCCTCCAGGGCCTTGGCAACGCGGGCCAGCTGCGCCGCGATGTCCCGGGTGACCTTGGCGGACCGGCGGCTGGGGTCGAGCGAAACCGGATCGAGCCAGACCCGGCGCAGGCGATCGCGAAGCCCCTCGCTGCGCAGATCATCGAGCCGGATACGGTGCGAGCGCGGATCGGGAAAGGGCGTGTACGTCGCGCCCGAGCGGGAAAACTCTGAGTACAGCTCGACCGCGTTGCCTACGTCGACCACCACCAGGAACGGCGGACGGCCCTCAGCCGCCGGCAGCGCGCGGGCATACTGCTCTGCCTGGCTGCGCGCGCGCAGCATCGCGTCGTCGAACGCCCGGCCGGTATTCTGGCGCAGCTTCTTGGCTTCCAGCACGAAGGTGTCGCGCCGGTAGCAGTCGATGAAGCCGTGCGATTGCGAACCGTCGCCGTGGGCGAAGGTCACACGCCGCTCGAACACGTAGGCGTTGTCGCGGGTGTCCTCGCGGGAGGGGTCAGGCTCCGGCACGCCAAGCAGCCGGCACAACTCGCCGACAAAGAGGACGTAGTTCGCCTTCTCGGAACCGTCCGCACGCTTCCAGCGGTCGATGAACGCCTCGACCTCCGTGCTGCCCGCTCCGACGCTCGTGTTGTTGTTTGGCATCCGGTCCCGGTGAGCTCGATGGATGCCCGCAGTTTAGCGCGCCCCCTTCCGCCGCCATACCCTTCCGGAACCTGGGGAATCGGTTGGGCAGGTCTCTTGCCGGTTCTCCTTTGCGATCTCTGCGCCCCTTTGCGGCCTTTGCGTCTACGCTTCTCTTTTGACCCTACGCCCTCGCGGCCACCACTTTGCCTGGCCGTGCACGCTGGCCTATAATGACGCCCTGCTGAGGAGCGCTGCGACCTGCCCCACCGAGGACAGGCCAGGCTCAGCAAGAATAACGGCGCTCGCAAACCCCTGAACCGGTTTGGAGCGCCGTTGTCATTTCGACGCTCCGATAATTTTTCAAGGAGAGTGTCGATGTCCGCAGTCCTGCAATCCAACACCAAACCGAACGACTTTCACGTGGCGGACCTGTCGCTTGCCGACTGGGGCCGCAAGGAAATCGCCATTGCCGAGACCGAGATGCCCGGGTTGATGGCGATCCGCGAGGAATTCGCCACCACCCAGCCACTGCGCGGTGCGCGCATCAGCGGGTCGCTGCACATGACCATCCAGACCGCGGTGCTGATCGAGACGCTGCAGGCGCTCGGCGCGCAGGTGCGCTGGGTCTCGTGCAACATCTATTCGACGCAGGACCACGCCGCCGCCGCGATTGCCGTGACCGGCACGCCGGTGTTCGCCTACAAGGGTGAATCGCTTACCGAATACTGGGATTTCACGCACCGCATTTTCGAGTGGCCGAACGGCGGCTACGCGAACATGATCCTCGACGATGGCGGCGACGCCACCATGCTGCTGCATCTCGGCACCTGCGCAGAGACCGATGCCTCGGTGCTCAACCACCCCGACAGCGAAGAGGAAACCGCGCTGTTCGCCGCGATCAAGGCGAAGCTGGCCGAGGACCCGAAGTGGTACTCCACCCGGCTGGCGCAGATCAAGGGCGTGACGGAGGAGACCACCACCGGTGTCAAGCGCCTGTACCAGATGGCGAAGGACGGCCTGCTGAAGTTTCCGGCGATCAATGTCAACGACTCGGTGACCAAGTCCAAGTTCGACAACCTGTACGGCTGTCGCGAATCGCTGGTGGACGGCATCAAGCGCGCAACCGACGTGATGGTCGCCGGCAAGATTGCAGTGGTCTGCGGCTACGGTGATGTCGGCAAGGGTTCGGCCCAGGCGCTGCGCGCGCTGTCGGCGCAGGTATGGGTTACCGAAATCGATCCGATCTGCGCGCTGCAGGCGGCGATGGAAGGATATCGCGTGGTGACCATGGACTACGCCTGCGACAAGGCGGACATCTTCGTCAGCGCCACCGGTAACTACCATGTGATCACGCACGATCACATGAAGAAGATGAAGAATCAGGCGATCGTCTGCAACATCGGCCACTTCGACAATGAGATCGATGTAGCCGGGGTCAAGAAGTACAAGTGGGAAAACATCAAGCCGCAGGTCGATCACATCATCTTCCCGGACGGCAAGCGCATCATTCTGCTGGCCGAAGGGCGGCTGGTGAACCTCGGCTGCGCTACCGGCCACCCGAGCTTCGTCATGAGTTCTTCGTTCGCCAAC
>DATKEK010000284.1:0-3579 GCA_035512195.1 Burkholderiales bacterium | reverse complement strand
AGAGTTTGCACGGCGTCCACCGACAGAATCTTTTCCAGATACGGCGTAAGGCCGGCGTTGCCGAGCTGCGCTTGCGCCACCGCGGGTGGCGAATTGGTCAGCGTGGCCATGCGGAATCCCGCGGCCTTGAGCTTGTCGAATGCCGGCAACACATCCGCGTGCGGGGGCAGGGTTCGCATCCCGCCGAGGATCGCCTGGCGGTCCTCGTCAGAGATGCGCGCCCCACGACGCAACGCAATCATGTCCAGAGCGGCGCGGGCAACTTTACCGAAATCATGGTAGGAATCGGTCACCACGGTGAGCATCGCCGATTGCAGCACCTGCCCAAACCACTCGTGCAGCACCCGCCCTTCGCCGAAAACGCGTTCGAACTGTGGCGAGAGCGCACGCAAATCCAGCAGCGTCTCGTTCACGTCGAATACAAGCACGCTTTTCATTCGATCTCCCATGAGAGGTTACGTGGGGTCAGCGCGGGTCGCCGACCCGATGTCCCCTGCGAATCCGGAATTGCGGCGACCTCACGCATTCAGAAGGACCGGCGCAATCAGAGCGCGCCGACCCAGGCCTTGAGTTGCTGCACTTGGCGGGAAATTACACCGGGATCCTTCAGCGCATTCGCCATCAGGATCACGCCCTGTACCGATCCGATCAGCCACACGCCGAGTTCCTGGGCATCGCTCCGCCCCATCAGCCGGAATTGTTCCGCCGTCCACTCCGCCCGCAGGATCAGCGCCTGGTTTACCGTATCGCGCGGCAACAGACCCTGCTTGTTGACTTCTTGGCAGAGACTGCCTACCGGGCAGCCGAATTCACCGATCAGTTCCCGCGCCTCGATCACCGAATCCAGGAATGCGAGCAGACGCATGCGCGGATCGGTTTCTTGTTCGAATCGCGCGACCCGCAGGCGGAAATCGTCGGCAAGCCGCTCCGCAACCGCCGCCAGTATCTCTTCCTTGGTGCGAAAGTAGTAGTACACGTTGCCAAGAGGCACGCCCGACTGACGCGCGATCTCCGCCAGCGTGGTCTGCCGGAACCCCTGTCGGTGAATCAACCGTTTTCCGGCTTCCACCAGAAATTCGCGCTTCTCGCTGGCGCGGGGCATGATTGGTCTTTAGTCAGTTAACCAACTAAGATCATGCCTGTGGCGCGTTTCGCGGTCAAGCCGCAGCCAAAGGGCGGCGCAGCCCGAGGCCCTTATACTCTCCCGCTTTCGCAAACAACCCGGACAGGTCAACCCATGCAGGAATTCGATCTACTCGTGATCGGCGGCGGCAGTGGCGGCGTTGCCACCGCCAACCGCGCGGCAAGCTACGGTGCGCGCGTGGTCCTGGTCGAAGCCGGGCGGATGGGCGGCACCTGTGTAAACGTGGGATGCGTACCGAAAAAAATAATGTGGACCGCCGCCAATCTCGCGCACGCGGTGGAAGACGCGCTGGGCTACGGCTTCACTGCCCAGCTCGGCGAATTCGGCTGGGCCCAGCTCAAGCAGGCGCGCGATGAATATATCCGCCGCCTGAATGCCGGCTACGAGAAGGGGCTGGCAAACAACAAGGTCGAAGTGTTGCAGGGTTTCGCGCGCTTCGTCGCGCCGAAGGCGGTCGAGGTGAACGGCCGCCGGCTGTCCGCGCGGCATGTGGTGATCGCGGTCGGCGGACGCCCGATCGTCCCCGAGGTTCCGGGCGTTGAACTGGGCATTACTTCTGACGGCTTTTTCGAACTCGAACGGCAGCCGAGGCGCGCGGCGATAGTCGGTGCGGGCTACGTTTCTGTCGAGTTCGCGGGCGTGCTGAACGCACTTGGGACCAAAGTCACCCTGATCCTGCGCCGCGATCACTTCCTGAACAGTTTCGACGAGATGCTGCGCGAGCAGCTGATGGAACAGATGCGCAGCGACGGCGTCGAGATCATCACCCGCGCGCGCGTCCTGCGCGCCTCGCGCCAGGACGGCGGCATTGCGGTGGACCTGGACAACGGCGCGACACTGGACGGCTTCGACACCCTGTTCTGGGCAATCGGCCGCAGGTCGAATACGGACCGCATCGATCTGCAGGCGACCGGGCTCACGGCCCAGCCGGGCGGCACGCTTGCAACGGACGATTTCCAGCAGACCGGCGTGCCGGGCATTTATGCGCTCGGCGATGTGGTCGGCAAGTTCGAGCTGACGCCGGTGGCGATTGCCGCCGGACGCCGGCTCGCCGACCGACTGTTCGGCGGCATGACCGGTCGTCACCTTCCCTACGAAAACATTCCCACGGTCATCTTCTCGCACCCCCCGATCGGTACGGTCGGTCTGCCGGAACGCGAAGCGGTCGCACGCTACGGCGCCGACAACGTCAAGGTGTATGAAACCCGTTTTACGCCAATGCACCACGCATTTACCCATCGCAAGCCGAAGTGCGCGATGAAGCTGGTGGTCACCGGCCCCGAAGAGAAGATCGTCGGCTGTCACATCATCGGGCTTGGCGCGGATGAGATGCTGCAGGGCTTCGCGGTTGCAGTACGCATGGGCGCTACCAAGAGGGATTTCGACGATACGGTCGCGATCCATCCCACGGTCGCCGAGGAGATGATCACCATGCGACTTGCCCGTCCGGCCAACAGCCCGCTCTCCTGACCGCCAAATCCCCGTTCGCCCGCCGGATTTTCTTCCCTCTCCGTCGCCATACTTTCATCCGGTCGCCCCTGCTCCAAAGCGTTTCGTCGTTGTGCTACCGTGCGCGTGCATATGCGAAACGGGTAACGCCGCCCTGCGGGGAACGCGACACCGGGTTGGACGGCCACGCAGCCAATAAAAGTCGGGGGGAGAACGGCATGGTCAATCAATCGGTCGTAAAAGACGTAGAAAAAGGGCATCTGGATCCCTACGCACTGGCCCGCAGGACGTCCTCGAGCCTCCAAAGAGGTTCGGCGACATTCTCAAACGCATCGGCCCCGGCATCGTGCTTACGGCATCGATCGTCGGCTCGGGCGAGCTGATCGCGACCACTACCCTCGGCGCCAAGGTTGGCTACACCGTGATGTGGCTGATCATTTTCAGCTGCCTGATCAAGGCGGTGGTGCAGTCTTTCCTTGGGCGCTACACCATCGCAGTCGGCGAAACCGGCCTCGAAGCCTTCAACCGCATCCCCGGCAAAATCGGACGGGTCAACTGGGTGATATGGGCATGGGTAGCGATGGTGCTCATGACGCTGTTCCAGGTCAGTGCCATGTACATCGGCGTAGCCCAGGTCATGAAGATCTTTACGGGCATCGGCGTGGTCTGGTGGGTGCTTGCGTTCGGCGCGCTCACGCTGGTATTGCTGCTCGGCGGGGCCTACAGCCGCATCGAGAAACTGGCGATGGTCAAGGTCGGCGTTTTCACCCTGATCACCCTGCTCGCGGCGGTCGTACTCACCCGCATGCCGGAACATTTTTCGTGGGGCGAGGTGGTTCACGGCTTCACCTTCGAGCTGCCCGCCGCCGGCCTTGCCATTGCGCTCGCAACGTTCGGCATCACCGGGGTTGGCGCCACCGAGCTGTACATGTACACCTACTGGTGCGTCGAAAAAGGCTACGCGCGCTACACGGGGCCACACGAGG
>DATKEK010000283.1:0-25850 GCA_035512195.1 Burkholderiales bacterium | reverse complement strand
GGTGTGGAGAACGTCGACTCCCTGCTCGCGCTGCATGTGCAGTCGCGAAACATGATTCCGTACGACGTGCCGTTCGACGATCAACTGCTGCCGGGGCTGACCCGCATGCTGGCGGAAAGAACCTGATCCGCGCCGGCCGCGGCGGGGCTGTTGCGCAGCACGAACATGCGGTAGGTCACGGCGCCGCGGCGAAGTTCGTCGTAGAGAAGCGTTCCGCGCAGCCCCGCAAACTGGCCGAACGCGCGTCGCAGCGGGCGTGCTACCCGCGTTGCAATCAGGTCTCGTTTGCGTGCGTCGTCGGCGTCCAGCGCCGCCACCACGCCGGGCGTGATGTCATGCTCGACGACGAGCCGCAAGCCGGAGGACAGCAGCATGTCGCGCCAGGCGTCGAGTTCGTCGCGCGAGCGGAAATCCGCGTACAGGAAATCACCGTCGGGCCGCAGGACACGCCTCACTTCACGCAGGAACGCCTGCGGATCGCCGTAGCAGTGCGACGATTCGACATTCAGCATCACGTCGAACGAGCCGGTCGCGAAGCCAAGACGCTCCGCGTTTCCGACTTCGAACGACAGCGCGGGCACCGCATGCCGCGCACGACAGTACGCAACCGCCAGCGGCGACACATCGACGCCCACCATCCGGCGCGGATGCAGATGACGGGCCACGAACGATGCGCCGCCGCCGCGCCCGCTGCCGACTTCCAGAACCTCCCGGCCGGTGAGATCGACCGCGTTCGCCACCAGGTGATACAACTGGATGCAGGATCGATCCGCTTCGTCTTCTGCCGCCAGCGCCAGCGGCGCCGTGCCGTGCGGCGGACGATAACCGTAGTTCATGAACGTCCATTGCCGGTCGCGGTATCTGCGCGCGAGGAAGTCATACCAGCCGCGCCAGAGCAGGCGCTTCACCGGCGGCATGCGATAGAAGGTCGAGAACACGCGCGCGGCGAGCATGGCCGGCAGCGCCACGGACTTTCCGGATCCGCTCATCTGCGTCATCGTCGCGACCCCATGTAAGTTCCGCTACCGGCGAGCGGCGTCCGCGTTGCGTGTGCGGTCAGCGTACGAGTGCCTCGACGCCGGCAATTGCCCGGGCTTCGAGGTCGATGCGCCGCCGGTCACCTGCGCCGGACGCGCGTTGTTGAACGGGCGTGCGGGGCGGATTGCCCTGGTCGCGCGCGCGCAGGCGCATGCCCCTGGTGTAGAAACGGTAACTGCTTCGTCCTTGTTTCTTGGCGTGGTACATCGCGGCATCCGCGTGCCGGAGCAGGGCCTGCGCATCCCGGCCGTTCTGCGGAAAGATGCTGATGCCGATGCTCGCAGTGACATGCAGTTGCTTCCCGGCAATGTGGTGCGGGGCCGCGAGGGCGCCCAGAATTTTCTCCGCGGTCAACGCCGCATCCTCCGCCTGCGCGCTCGCCGAAAGCAGCACCACGAATTCATCCCCTCCCTGCCGGCTCACGGTGTCCGCCTCGCGTACGCAGGCCACCAGGCGTTGTGCAACCGACTGCAGCAGCTTGTCGCCAATCGCGTGCCCCAAAGCGTCGTTGATGGATTTGAAACCATCCAGGTCCAGGTACAGCACGGCGCGCCGCTCGCCGTTTCTGCGCGCCAGTGAGAGCGCGTTTTCAACGCGGTCCGCGAGCAGCATGCGGTTCGGCAGTTCGGTGAGAAAGTCGTGTTGCGCCAGATGCGCCATTTTCTGCGCCATCGCCCGGGCCGCGCCGACATCGCGGAATACGATCACGGCGCCGGTTACGTTCCCCCCGCGGTCGCGGATCGGCGCTGCCGAGTCTTCGATCGCACATTCGAACCCGTCGCGCCGAACGAGGATGTAGTCCGGCGTCAGGCACACGGTCCGCTCTTCCCGGATGGCGCGTGCCATCGGGTCGGCCGAGGGTTCGCGCGTGCCGGCGTCGAGAATCCGGAATACTTCGGCGAGCGGGCGGCCGATCGCATCCGGGCTGGACCAGCCGGTCATGCCTTCGGCAACCGGATTGAGAAAAGTCACGTTGCCCTCGAGGTCGGTGCAGAGTACGGCATCGCCAATGGCGTTCAGCGTCACCTGTGCGCGTTGTTCTTCCAGGAACCGCGCCGCATCCCCGGCCTTGCGCTCGATCGCGCTGCGCAGAAACCGCGGCAACCAGTAATCGTCGAGATCGGTCTTCAGCAGGTAATCCTGCGCACCGCAGCGTGCCGCCTGCCGGGCGGCGGGCTCGTTGTGCCGATCGGCGAGGATCACCACCGGAACCCGTGGTGCGGCACTGGACAGCGCCGCGAAGCTTGCGATGCCCTGACGGTCCGGCAGGCTCAGATCGAGCAGAACGACGTCAACGGCCTGCCTGCGCAGGTGGTCTTCGGCGTCGGTGATCCGGCGGACCCATTCCAGGCGCCATGGATGCTCGGCCAGCACCTGCCGAACCAGCCTGGCAGCTACGGCGTCGTCCGAGACCAGCAGCACCGCGAGCGATCGGTCGTTCATCGTGGTTGCATTCATGTGGGAAGGGCGCGGAGGATTCAGGCACGGTCGCCCCTCAGTCTGGCGCCGGCGCCCCCGGGCGTTCTGTGCGATACCGTACATAAGCACCCATGGGCCGATCAGGCCATGCCAAAAAACCGAAAATTGCGGCTTTTTCGGCTATCCGGCGCTGAAATGCCCAAATTTGCTTTCGCAGCGTGCGCTGTCGCACGTAAGGGTCTAAACTGAATGCATAGGAGGCACTTTTGCAGCGTTATCCATTCATTCAGGCACCCCAGACCTGATTCTCTTCACACGAACTGTCCAGGCGAGGTCATTGCGATGTACCCTACTTCCAGTCCAGTGCCGTCTACCGTCAACCCGACGTCCTGCGCCGCCAGCCGGCCCCCGTCTTTGGGCGGTCCAGCAGAAAATCACCTTCTGACCGCGCTGTCCGCGGAGGCCTACGCGCGCCTGCTGCCGGATCTGGAGCCTGTCGACATGCCGCTGGGATGGGCACTCTATGAGTCCAGCAGCAGGCTTACGCATGTTTATTTTCCGACCACCGCCATCGTTTCGATGCTGTATGTCACCGAAAGCGGCGCCTCCACGGAAATCGGCATCGTCGGCAACGAAGGCCTGGTGGGCATTTCGCTGTTCATGGGGGGCGAAAGCACACCCAGCCGGGCAGTGGTGCAAAGCGCGGGAGCGGGCTGCCGGCTCAAGGCTGCCGCGATGAAAAGGGAATTCGCGCTCGGCGGCGAGTTCCAGCATCTGGTGCTGCTGTACACGCAGGCGCTGATCACGCAGATGGCACAGACCGCGGTGTGCAACCGGCACCACACGCTGGACCAGCAACTGTGCCGCTGGCTGCTGCTGAGCATGGATCGCCTGCCGCAGAACGAACTGCGCATGACGCAGGAACTGATCGCCAACATGCTCGGCGTGCGGCGTGAAGGCGTGACCGCGGCGGCGGGCCAGTTGCAGGCTGCGGGGCTGATCAGCTATTCGCGCGGCCGCATCACCATTCTCGACCGTCCGCGGCTGGAAAGGCGCGTCTGCGAATGCTATGCCGTAGTCAGGCAAGAATTCGAGCGCCTGCTCACGCATCCCCTGATCAGCAAGGCGAGCGCGGCTGCGCGGCGCTAGGCGCGCGGTCCGCCCGGGGGGCGCAGCGTGTGCCTGTTGCCGCCGATGAAAGCATGAGAAAGTCCGGGTGCCGGGCCATTCCGCGCCGACGACCGCCTGCCCGAGGCTGATCTGTTCATGACCGCACGAAAAAACAAGACCGCAGCGAAAAAACCTCAACCGGCATCCGCCGCGGAGCCTATTGCAGCGTCGCGGCCGGAAAGGCCGGACAAGCATCCTTTCCCGATCGTCGGCATCGGCGCTTCGGCGGGCGGGCTGGCGGCGTTCGAGGCATTCTTCTCGAACATGCCCGGCGGCAGCGGCATGGCTTTCGTCATCGTCCAGCACCTCGCGCCCGACCACAAGAGCATGCTCAAGGACCTGATCGGGCGCTACACCGAGATGCAGGTGCTGGAAGCCGATGACGGCATGACGGTCAGGCCGAACTGCACCTACATCATCCCGCCGAACCATGATCTCTCGCTGCTGGACGGCCGATTGCAATTGCTGGAACCGGGCGCGCCGCGCGGCCAGCGCCTGCCAGTCGATTTCTTCTTCCGCTCGCTGGCCGCGGACCAGCGGACGCACGCGATCGGCATCGTGCTCTCCGGCACCGGCAGCGACGGCACCCAGGGCGTGCGCGCGATCAAGGGCGAGGGCGGCCTGGTGATGGCGCAGACCTTCGAAACCACCCAGTACGAAGGCATGCCGCGCAGTGCGGTCGCCACCGGCATGGTGGACTTCGTGCTGCCGCCGGGCGACATGCCGGCAGAACTGGTTGCCTACGTCCGCCATGCGTTCGGCGGGAAGAGAGCGGTGGTTCCCGATGGCGGCCTCAGGATCGATGAGGCACTGAATACGATTCTCGTGCTGCTGCGGGCGCAGACCGGCCACGACTTTTCCGGGTACAAACCGAGCACCGTCAATCGCCGCGTGGAACGGCGCATGGCCATCCACCAGATCGACCGTGCGAATGATTATGCGCAGTATCTGAAAACCCATCCGTCCGACGTGGATGCGCTGTTTCGCGACCTGCTGATCGGCGTCACCGATTTCTTCCGTGACAAGGAGGCGTTCGGTGCGCTGGAGGAGGAGGCCGTCGTCCGCCTGCTTTCGAACAAGCCGGCCGGCACCAACCTCCGGGTTTGGGTGCCGGGTTGCTCCTCCGGAGAGGAGGCCTATTCCATCGGCATCCTGCTGCAGGAGCGCATGCATGCGCTGAAGACCAGCTTCAAGCTGATCGTGTTCGCCACCGACATCGACGCCCGCGCCATCGACCAGGCGCGCGCCGGGGTGTACCCCGCGAGCGTGCTGGCCAATGTTTCCCCGGAACGGCTGAAGCGCTACTTCACCGAGGAACCGGGAGGCGGTTTTTGTCGCATCAACAAGACGATCCGCGAGATGATAGTTTTCTCCGAGCACGACCTGATCAGGGATCCGCCGTTTTCCAGACTCGACCTGATCAGTTGCCGCAACCTGCTCATCTACATGGGAACGGACCTGCACAGAAAGCTCATTCCGCTGTTTCACTATGCGCTGAATCCAGGCGGTTTCCTGTTTCTGGGCACGTCCGAATCGATCGGCGATCATGCCGAACTGTTCTCCACGCTGAATCGCGCCGCGCGGCTGTATCAGCGCAGGGACGACGCCATCGTGCCGCGCGTGGTCCTGGGCCGCTCCTTGCCTACGTTGGGGCCGGGTGATGCCACTCCGCGTACGGCGGAAAAACCGGCGCGTGAAGCCGGCGTGCGGTTGCGCGAACTGACCGAGCGCGCGTTGCTGCTGCAGTATGCGCCGGCCGCCGTGCTGGTGAACGATGCCGGCGATATCCTCTACCTGCATGGACGCACCGGCGACTATCTCGAACCGGCAACGGGCGAGCCGGGGATGAACATCGTGAAAATGGCCCGCCAGGGATTGCGCCGGGCGCTGACCACGGCCTTGCGCAAGGCCGTGACCAGCCGCGAATTGCAGTTCCATTCCGCTGTACTGGTGAAAACCAACGGCGACTTCTCCAGCGTGGACCTCAGTGTCCGGCCGCTGCCGGCGAATGCGGACGGACAGCTGCCGTTGTTCCTGGTCATGCTGGAGCAGGCGTCGCAGAAGCGGGCGGAAGCGGATGGGACGGCTGCCGGCAAACCGTCGCGCGCCGGTGCGAAACGCAAGGCCGGCGGGAACGGCACGCAGGTGGAGGAGCTGAAGCGGGAGCTGCAGGAAAAGGAGGACTACCTGCAGGTCACCACCGAGCAACTGGAGACCACCAACGAAGAGCTCAAGTCCGCAAACGAGGAACTGCAGTCGATCAACGAGGAAATGCAGTCCACCAACGAGGAACTGGAAACCTCGCGGGAGGAACTGCAATCGGTAAACGAGGAGCTGGCCACGGTCAACGCCGAACTGCAGAACAAGGTGACCGATCTGTCGCAGGCCAACAACGACATGAACAATCTGCTTGCAGGTACCGGCGTGGGCACGGTCTTCGTCGACCACCGGCTGCACATCACGCGCTTCACGCCCTCGATCACCCAGGTGATCAACCTGATCCCGACCGATGTCGGGCGCCCGGTGGGCCATATCGTCTCCAATCTCGAAAGCTATGACTACCTGGTGCAGGACGTGCAACGGGTGCTCGATACGCTGGTGCCGAAAGAGGTCGAGGTGAAGTCCCTCTCGGGCAGGTGGTTCGTCCTGCGCATCAACCCCTACCGCACGCTGGAGAATGTGATCGAGGGCGCGGTGATCACCTTCTTCGACATCACCGTGCAGAAGCGGGCGCGGGAAGCGCTGGAAGAAGCCGAGGCGCTGCGCCGCCTTGCAAACATTTCAACCGACTCGAGCGATGCGATGCTGGTGCAGGATCTGGACGGCCGCATCCTGGGCTGGAATCCGGCAGCGAGCCGTTTATACGGCTGGAGCGAGGCCGAGGCACGGAAAATGAACATCCGCGAGCTGATCCCGCCGGAGCAGCAGGACGCAGCGCTGGCCGCCATCCGGGATCTGAGCCAGGCAAAAATCCTGCAGCCTTTGCAGACGCAGCGGCTTGCCCGGGACGGCAGGCTCGTGCCGGTGTGGCTGACCGCGACTGCGCTGGTCAATACCGACGGCGCGGTCTATGCGGTCGCCAGCACCGAGAGGGCGGCCACTTGAAGCGCAAGCCTGCCACCGGCGCGGGAATCGACGCCGGCTCCGCGAAACGGTTGCGCCAGAAGGCGGAGGAGATCGCGCGGCAGGCGCCGGCTCCGCTGGAAGACCCGGGCGCGCTCGGGCCCGCCGATCTGCAACGCCTGATCCACGATCTGCAGGTGCATGAGATCGAACTGGAACTGCAGAACGAAGAGCTGCGCCGGGCGCACCATGCGCTCGAAGCCTCGCGTGCGCGCTACTTCGACCTGTTCGACATGGCGCCGGCGGGTTATGTGACGCTGAATGAAAGCGGCGTGATCCTGGAGGCGAATCTCACCATTGCCAGCTTGCTGGGTGTGGCGCGCGGGGCGCTGATCCAGAAGCATCTCGGCCGCTTCGTGGTGCGTGACGACGCCGACCGCTTCTATCTGCGCTGCAAGGAGACGTTCAGCAACGGCTCGCCGCAGTCGTTCGAGCTGGATATGTTGCGAACGGACGGCCCGCCCTTCACCGCATGGATCGACGCCAGCCTTGCGCGGGGTGACGACGCGACCGCCCTGTGCCGCCTGGTGATCAGCGACATCAGCGACCGCAAAGCCACGGAGGAGGCGCTGCGCCGCAGCCAGCGCCTGCTGCAGACCGCCGGCAGGATTGCGCAGGTGGGCGGTTGGGCGATCAGGCTGCCGCAGGACGAACTGCTCTGGTCGGACGAGACCTTCCCGATTTTCGATTACCCCCGGGGAAACGCGCCGTCGCTTGCCGAAGCGCTCTCGCTGTGCGTGCCGGCATCGCGCGAGATCGTGTCCGCCGCGCTGCTCGCCTGCGGGCGCGACGGGACACCTTTCGACTGCGAACTGGAGATCGTCACGCCGAAACGCCGCCGGCTGTGTGTGCGCGCCATCGGACTTCCGGTGCGTGACGCCGCCGGCAACATCGCCGGCATCGAAGGCGCGGTACAGGACATCACCGTGAACAGGGACGGCGAGCAGACGCGCACTGCGCTCGAGGCGCAGTTGCGCGAATCGCAGAAAATGGAGGCGATCGGTACTTTGGCGGGCGGGATCGCGCACGATTTCAACAACATCCTCGGGATCATCCTGGGCAATATCGAACTGGCACGTCAGGATTCCGCGGCGAACCGGAAGGCGCTGGTCAGCCTGGAGGAAATCGAGAAGGCCGGAAGCCGCGCACGCGATCTGGTGCAGCAGATCCTGTCTTTCAGCCGGCGCCAGCCGGTAACCCGCCGGGTCATGTCGCTGCCTCCGGTGGTCGAGGAAACCGTGCGCCTGCTGCGCGCTGCGCTGCCCGGGGGGCCGCGCATCGAGTATCGCGTCGCCAGCGATACGCCCTCGGTCGCGGCCGACCCGACCCAGGTCCAGCAGGTGCTGGTGAATCTGGGCACCAATGCCGCGCAAGCGATGGAGGGCCGCGCCGGGGTCATCGACATCCGGGTCGACGGCATCAGGCTGGACCGGGCCCTGACACATCGCGGCCCCCGACTGCCGCCGGGCCGCTATGCGCATATCACGGTAGGCGACAGCGGTTGCGGCATGGATGCTGCGACCCTGCGGCGGATTTTCGAGCCGTTCTTCACCACCAAGTCGCCGGGCGAGGGCACGGGGCTGGGCCTGGCGGTTGCGCATGGCATCATGCAGGCGCATCACGGGGCGATCGACGTGCACAGCGAACCCGGCAAGGGCAGCCGCTTCGAGTTGTATTTTCCGGTTGCGGGCGTCCTGACGGAGGTGTCCGTCGCCATCGAGGCTGCGAGCGCGGCCAGCGAAGGCGGTGGCCGCCATGTTCTCTACATCGAAGACGACGACTCGCAACGGTTCCTGATGAAGCGGCTGCTGGAACGCTGGGGTTACCGTGTCAGCGCCTTTGCCGAACAGCGCAGCGCGCTCGATGCGCTGCACACCGGCGAACGCATCGACCTGATGATCACCGATTTCAACATGCCCGGCATGTCCGGACTGGAGGTCGCGCGCGCGGCGCTCGAGGTGCGGCCGGACCTGCCGGTGATCCTGGTGTCGGGCTATATCACCGACGCAGTCCGTACTGCGGCGACCGCAGCCGGCGCGAGTGAAGTGCTTCCCAAACCGCTCGACATGGAAGAACTGCGCGACACCATGCAGCGCCTGACCCCGCCGCCGGAGACGGTCGGCGGCGAACGGGCCTGATGCCGCGACAGCCCGCCTCTCCGTTCATCTGATTTCCCTGCTCCGCCGGCCCGGGTGAGACCGGTCCGGGCTGAAGCCGACGGCCGGATTGCGGCGCGCCGGCGCCATCTTGCGGGCACCGCCCGGCACATCTCCCCCGTTGCGTCGACGCCGCGACGGTCGAGCGCGTGACGCGCACGCTTCGCGCCGCCGCCACCTGTCGCACGCACAGGCTGCAGCGCGTCGGCTGCGTATGTTCGCTAACCAACAGAATTCGCGCGCACGAAGGCGTAGCTTCAGGCGTGGACCGATATGGTCTTCAACGGAACAACGCCGGGTCTGTGCCTTGTTCCGATCCATTCAATCAGCAAGGAGTGAAAGATGAACAAGCTATTCAGGGGATCGTGGCTGCTGTTGGCTGCCTTGATGCTGGGACTGGCCGGTTGCGCCAGCTCGGGTACCGGGCAGAAGACAGGAGAGTATGTCGATGATTCGTGGATCACGACCAAAGTGAAGTCGCAACTGATCGCCGAAAGCGACACCAAGGCGCGCAATATCACCGTGGACACCGACGAAGGCGTGGTGACGCTGGGCGGCACTGCCGAGTCCTGGGCAGAGGTGAGCAAGGCCATGGACATCGCGCGCAACACCAAGGGCGTGAAGTCGGTGAAGAACGAGATCAGCATTGAGTATGGTGAAAGCGCCGAGCGATGACAGAAGTGCCGGTGGGGCGATCCTTGCACAGGGTCGACCCATTGGCCTGTCGCCCGGGCCGGGAGAAATGCAATGGGTAAGTACTTTATCGGCTGGATACTTGGCGTGCCGGTGATCGTGCTGGTGATCATCTATCTGATCATCGGCTGAACCGCTCTTGCGTCCGGCAGATTCAGTTCGCTGCGGACCAGTTCGCTGCAGATCGATGCAGGTCTTTTAATTCGATTTTCTCAAAGGTGACAATCATGGAAGCAGGAAAATTTACACAGGGTTCCGGCGATGGCGGCCGCGTCCTGGCACGCAGCGTCGATCAGGCCGAATCGGGGGCGCATCACGCGGTCGACAGGGTGACCGACGCCGTGCGTCCGGCGATGGACCGGATGGCGTCGGGTGCCCACGTGGCGATCGACAAAATTGCCGGCGCGGCGGGAAACGCGGCGGAAACGATCGGCGAGAAGGGCGAGCAGTTGAAAAACGTCCAGGTCAAGGCGATGGAGCACTCACGCGGTTACGTGCGCGATCACCCGCTGGCGATGCTGGGCGCTGCGGTCGCCGTCGGCTTTGTGCTCAGCCGCTTGATCAGCCTGCGCTGAAGCGCGCGGGAAACGAGACCGGCAATCGATATGCTCACTCGCCGTCGCCTCGCGATTGCCTTGAGAAGTCGAAGTGCCGGGGTTGTTGCAGGTCAATCGGCGTACGGCGATCGGGTCATCGCGTCCGCATGTCCGCTGCCGCGGGCGCGAAGCCGGCGTGCACTGTGTTTCGGCACACCGGCGGCAGCTCGATCGGCGATTGGTCTTGCCCCGGTGAAAGTGCAGCCTGCGGACGGCACCGCGTAAACATGCGGCGCCGTCGGGACTGCATCCACACGTTCAACGCGCCCGAGTTCGGCATGTGCTGCCAGGAGTAATGAATCATGAAATTCCTACACATCATCTTTCTGTTTACGATCGCCACCCTGGTGGGTTGCGAAAGCGCGCCGGTGACCGGGCGCAGCCAGTTCATGCTGGTGCCCGAGTCGCAGGCAATCGAGGCCTCCAACGAGGCCTACGTCCAGTTCCTCACCCCGATTGAGAAGGCGGGCAAACTGAACGAGGATACCGCCATGAAAGCGCGCGTGGACGCGATCACCGCGCGCCTGGTCGCGCAGGCCATCCTGTATCGGCCCGAGACCGAGAGCTGGGACTGGCAGGTGGCGGTGATCGACGAGCCGGAGACCGTGAACGCGTGGGCCATGGCAGGCGGAAAGATGGCCATTTATTCCGGCATCATCACGCAGCTGAAACTGACCGACGACGAGATCGCGCAGATCATGGGCCATGAGATCGCGCATGCACTGGCGAAACATACGGCGGAGCGCATGTCCATGGCGATGGCCTCGAATGCGGTACTGCAGATCGGCGCCATGCTGCTCGGCAGCGACAGCGCGGGGACCCAGATGGGACTGCAGGCCGCCGCGATCGCCACCACGGTAGGCGTGCAACTGCCCAACAGCCGCAAGCAGGAGTCGGAAGCGGACCGCATCGGCATCGAGCTTGCCGCCAAGGCGGGTTACGACCCGCACGCCGCGCCGAGCCTGTGGGGAAAAATGATCGCGGCCACCGGCAGCCAGGGCAAGATGGATTTCCTCAGCACGCACCCGCAAAGCGAGAAGCGCCAGGAGACGCTCACGGCGCTCATCCCGCAGATGATGCCGTATTACCAGGACAAGTCCGCACGGCCCGAGTACAAATTCAAGTTGGCATAACCCGCGCGTCGCAACAGTCGCAACGGCTCCGCAGGCAGTGCTTCAGGCGCTGCCTGTTCCTGTTCTAGCCGGCGCGGCTTCATCCCTGCCTGTGCCCCGCAGCGGCGGACTTCTGTTCGGCAACGTACAGAAAGCGCGCAGGTCGAGGCGTAAAAACTGCCGTATGGTTGCTCGCGCGTGCGACGAATCTGGTGTTCATTTCAATGCGGATCGACGCGGAACTTCGCGATCGTTTTCAACAGAGGAGACAGTGATGCAAGCAACTGCAACAGTCACGCAGGATTCGCCCGATGGCAGCGGCATCCTGAAACAGGCCGTCGACCTGGCCGGGGCGCGGGCGCATGAGGCGGGCGACGAAGCGGCCGATGCCGCGCGTCCGGCGGTGGAGCAGATTGCTGCGGGCGCGCACCAGGCGATCGACAGGATTGCCGGCGCGGCGACCCAGGCCGCCGAAACCCTCGGTTTGTCGGGAGAGCAAATGAAAAATGTGCAGGCACAGGTGGAGCAGTGCCGCGAGTACGTGCGCGATCACCCCCTGGCGTCGCTGGGCATGGCGGTAGCCGCCGGCTATGTGTTGAGCCGGCTGTTGAGTTCCCGCTAGAGGGCTCCGGGATGGAATCCGCGAAGGCGCCGGAGCCGAAGGGTGAGCGTGCCGCAACCGGCGAACTGCCCGCCGCGTCCGGTCTGCTGGGAGATGCCAGCGCCTTGTGGCACGAGCTGCGCGGTGCGCTGCACGATCAACTTCAACTCGCGGTACTGGAGGCGAAGCTCGCCGGCACCAGCCTGGCCACCATGGTTGCGGCCGGGGTGATGGTTGCGCTGCTGCTGGTCACCGCATGGCTGGGGCTGGTCGGAGCCGGTGTGTTGTGGCTGATCGGCATGGGTGTCGCGGCGAGTATTGCGATGCTGATGGTTGTCGCTGCCAGCGTGGTTTTCGCGCTGGCGCTGTGTTACCTGATCCGCCGGCAAAGTCGCCATCTGCAATTCCCCGCCACGTTGCGCAGTCTGCGTCCCATGCCTACCCCGGATCGATCGTCATGACAGAGAACGCGCCGGAACCCCGCGGGACCGGGTCGCTGACCGTACAGGTCATGCAGGCCGAAATGCAGCTTCTGCGCCGCAGACAGCGGATCGGAGAATGTGCGTCCGCGCTCGGCCGGCGTGTACGCAGGCGGCTGACTTCGCCGGTCGCGCTGCTGCTGGCTGCAGGCGTCGGGTTCGCGGCCGGATTCTTCGGCAGGCGGCCGGTGGCGGCGCCGGGCAATGAAGCGCCCACCCGCGCCTTCCGCAACAGGCTGTTCGCCGGGGCGCTGCACCTGTTCGGCGTGGCACGCGCACTGTTCAGCGCCTTTCCTGCAAGCGCGATGAACCTGTTCGCCCGCTCCGCGTCGCCGGGCCCGGACCAGCCGGAGTAACGCGCTCGCCGCACAGACGGAGTATCGTTCCCGGGCTGTCCGCCGGACTGGCAGGTGCGGACGATCGATGGTTCCCGGGACGGACTCGCGCATGAAAGACTGGAAGGCCGACATTCTGCTGGTCGACGACGAGCCCGGCAATCTGCTGGCGCTCGAGGCGTTGCTGGAGCCGCTCGGGCAGAACCTGCTGCGCGCGGCGTCCGGCGAAGACGCGTTGCGGCTGATGCTCAGGCACGATCCGGCGGTGGTTCTGCTCGACGTGCGGATGCCCGGGATGGACGGGTTCGAAACCGCGCGCCTGATGCGGCTGCGCGAACGTTCCCGGCGCACTCCGGTGATCTTTCTCACCGGCGAGGCCGGGGAAGTGCAGACCGCGCTGCGCGGATACGACACTGGCGCGGTGGATTACCTGGTGAAGCCGCTGGTGCCGGAGGTGCTGCGATCGAAGGTGGCGGTATTCGTCGAGCTGCACACGAAGAATGTCGAACTCACCCGGGAAATCGAGGAGAGAAACGTTGCCGCGGCGCAACTGCGGGAGTCGGAGCTGCAGTTGCGGGCACTGGCGGCGCGCCTGATCTCCATACGCGAGGAGGAGCGCGCACGGATCGCCCGCGAGATTCACGACGAACTGGGGCAGGTGCTGACCGGCCTCAAAATGGATGCGACATGGCTGGCAAGGCGGCTGGCCGGAACCGAAGAGCAGCTCGCGGAAAAGGCCGGGGCCATGTGCCGCCTGATCGATTCCACGATGCATCTCGTCCGCAGGATTGCGACCGGACTGAGACCGGAGATTCTCGACGACATGGGCCTGGTTGCGGCATTCGGCTGGCAGGCAGGGGAGTTCCAGAAACGCATGGGAATTCGTTGCCACCTCAGGCTTCCGCAGGATGAGGTGGTGCTGGACCAGGAATTGTCGACTGCGGTGTTCCGGATTTTCCAGGAGATCCTGACGAATATCGCGCGCCACGCACAGGCGAACCGTGTCGACGTCAGCCTGGGTGTTTCCGGCGATCTGCTTCAGCTCAGTGTGGCGGACGACGGTATCGGAATTACCGAAAAGCAGATGCACGGCCACCAGTCGCTCGGCCTGCTGGGCATGCAGGAACGCGCGCAACTCTTCGGCGGCGTGGTCAGCATTCGCGGCACGCCGCACCGCGGCACCACGGTCTCGGTATCGATCCCGATGTCGCATCGCCGGGGCGGCACGCAGGAGCATAGTCCGCAGCCTGCCGTCTGATCGCTGGCGCAGAAACAGATGAAAACCGCCTCATGGCGGTCTTTTTTTTGCAGAAAACCGCCTCATGGCGGTTTTTTTGCAGTTATGTGCGCAAACGCACACAGCGCGATGCGACTTCCTTCGCCATGTGCGAGAACGCACGCGCGGCTTTTCCTTCTACGTGCGCAAACGCACAGATGGTCCCGACCCGCGAGAGGATAGTTCTTATCAGGACGCGCGGGGTATGACCCCGGCGCATTCCGCAGGAATCCGCGGCCGCCACGAATCAGCTGCACGCCGATGCCTCACGGGAACCCGCAATGAAGGAGAAGGCCATGGACGGCTCCGTACTTGTAGTTGAACACCAAGCACCCGAGCGGCAGATGCTTGCCGCCAATCTACAGAGTTCCGGCTACAAGGTTCGCTGTGCCAGCGACGTCGCCCAGGCCGAGGGCCTGGTGCGCGAGGCCCGGCCCGATCTGGTCCTGCTTGACTGGGTATTGCCGGGCGTGCCCGGGCTGCCGTTCGCGCGCCGGCTGCGCAGCGACCAGCGCACCCGCGACATATCGATCGTGCTGATCAGCGAACGCGCGGAAGAACAGGACAAGATCGCGGCACTGGAAGGCGGGGCGGACGACTACGTGACCAAGCCCTATTCCGTGCGCGAACTGCTTGCGCGCATCAGGGCGGTCATGCGCCGGCGCACGCCGCAACTCGCAGATGACGTGGTCGAAATCGGCGGGCTTCAGCTGGATCCGGCGGCGCGCCGTGTCACCGCCGGCGACCACGAGATCGAACTGTGGACCACCGAGTTCCGCTTGCTGCATTTTTTCATGACCCATGTCGGCCGCATCTTCACGCGCGCCAAGCTGCTCGATGAAATCTGGGGCCATGACGCATTCGTCGAGGAACGTACCGTGGACGTGCATATCCGCAGGCTGCGCCAGGGGCTGGCGCCTGCCGGCCATGACCGGGCGATCGAAACGGTGCGCGGGCTCGGTTACCGCTATCGAGCCGATGCCGTGTGAGCGGCGCTCAGTAGGCATTCTGTCTGCGCAGCACGACATAGACCGTCTTCAGCACGATCTGCAGATCCAGCAACAGCGACCAGTTGCGCAGATACGCGAGATCGTACTCGATGCGCATCTGCATCTTGTCGAGCGAAGTGGTTTCGCCGCGCAGCCCGTTGACCTGCGCCAGCCCGGTAATGCCGGGCTTCACCTTGTGCCGGATCATATAGCCGCGAATGAGTTTGCGGTACAGCTCGTTGTGCGCAATGGCGTGCGGTCGCGGGCCGACCACGCTCATGCGCCCCTGCAGCACATTGATGAACTGCGGCAGCTCGTCGAGGGAGGACGCCCGCAGGAATGCGCCGAACCGGGTGACGCGCGGGTCATCGCGGGTGGCCTGCCGGATGACGCCGCCGTCCTCGTGCAGGCGCATCGAGCGGAATTTGTAGACAACGATTTCCCTGCCGTCCAGGCCGTAGCGGGGCTGTTTGAACAGTACCGGTCCCGGCGAGGTGAGTTTCACGCCGATGGCGATGGCAAGCATCAGCGGCGCGATCAGGCCCAGGATCGCGGACGCCAGCACGATGTCGCTGGCGCGCTTGATCAGGCCGTCGGCTCCATAGAAAGGCGACTCGCACACGGCCACCACCGGCAGGCCGCCGACCGTGTCGACGCGCGCCTGGATCAGATCGAACAGGTAGACGTCCGGAACGAAATAGATGGAGGCAGTCGTGTCGTGAAGATCCTCCAGCAGGCGGAGGATGCGTGGCTGCGAAGCCATCGGCAGGGCGATGTATATGAGGTCGACATGGTGCGCCTTTACGTATTCGGCAAGCCGGTCCAGCGAACCGAGGTTCGTTTCGCCGCCGGAGCCGCCGGCGCGCGCGGCGCTGCGGTCGTCGAAAAAACCGCACACACGGGTTCCGAGGAAAGGATTGGACTGCATGCGCTCGGCAAGCCTGCGGCCCGTCTCGTTCGCTCCCGCGATGACTGCAGTGCGTTGCAGGCCTTCGGCAGCGAGCAGTCGCGGCAGGATCACCGGCATCAGTCGATGGGTTGCGAACAGCGCCAGCGGGGTCGTGGCCAGCCATACGAGAATTGCGCGCTGATCGAATGCGCCCAGCGTGCCGGACACCCATCCGACCAGTGCCAGCAATACGGTCACTGCCAGCCAGCCGCTGACGACATCGCGCATCAACGCGCCGGAATCGGAAGCATCCTGCACCAGGCTGTTCGGATAAGTCATCGCAAACACCAGCAGCGCGAGAATCAGGTAAGCACCGCCGAAGCTTTCGCCGAACCACAGTACCGAGAGCACAAGGACGCCGATCGCCACCAGCGGATCGATCGCCTGGCGCACCAGGGCGGCCGGGCCAGGCTGGCTAAGCGACAGTCGCGGTTGCATTTCGTGAAGGACGGGCAAGACGGCAATCGGGGATGCGTGATTGATTCGAAACAGCTTAGATCAGCAGGAGTCCGGCATTGATGTGGGGCCTGCCCGACCGCGATAGCCCCATCGGACTACGCCGTGCGATTCGCTTCTGCTGTGTGCACCAACGCCTGCGGCGGGATCTGCGGCGCCGCACCTGCCATGCCCTGCCACCCGCGGAACGCCTCCGGCAACCGCCCCGCGTTGCGGTCCGCCCCGAGGGCACCGCGCCGGCCGGCATGCGCCGCAGACCGGTGCCAGCGCAGGCCTGCGGTGCGCGATCCCTGCCGGGCCGACTTTCCCGGTTGTGTCATCTCCACGTAATACGCACGCAACTATATTGTTGTTCTTCCTGTGGATGGTAAACGCGATGCAACTCGGCACGCCGGAAATAAAGAAGCGTCGCGAACGCGATGAAGTGCCCTCCGCGGAGTCCGGCCTGGAGCAGGACGTCGCGATCCGCACGCCCGGGGCTCCCGGAACGTTGACCGCGGCCGAGCAGGAGTCCCTGATACTCAACCTGGAGGCGTCCCTCAGGGTTCATGCGCGTCCCCATTTCTTCACCTGGACGCAGGGTCTGCTGCAGAGCCTGGTCGCGCATGAGGTGCTGATCTGTGCGCTGCGCAGTGGCGAAGCGCTGTCGCTTGCCGTCGACAGCCTGGCGATGAACGCCGCCGATCCCGCGGTCTTCAGCGATGCCTTCGTGCGGGATGCATCGGTTGCGCCGGTTCTCATCACGGCCTGGGAGGAGCGCCGCTTCCGTCCGGTCGTATGCGAGGTGAGCGAGCTGAATGCGCTGGCGGGAGGCGTATTCGCGCAGGAACTGCAGCGCATCGGCGCAACACGCCTGGTCGCACACGGGACGCACGATTGCGACGGCCGGATGCAGAGCTTTTTCGTGTTTGCCTGCGTACCGGGAACGGATCCGAACAGACAGGCGCACCTCGCGCAATTACTGGTGCCGTTTCTGCATTCGGCGTGGATCCGCGCGCGGTTGAACGGGGGCGACAGAGGCGCCGCAGCCATCAAGCCCGCCCGAACGGGCAACATCACCGCCAGGGAGCAGGAGATCCTGAAGTGGATCTATCTCGGCAAGAGCAACTTCGAGATCGGGGCTATCCTCGACATCAGTCCCCTGACCGTCAAGAACCACGTGCAGAAAATCCTGCGAAAACTGAATGTGGTCAACCGTGCGCAGGCGGTCGGCAAGGCCCTGGAGTTGCGTGTTCTCAGGCTCTGACATCCGCGCCCGCCTCCGGGGCGTGGTCCAAACTGACTACCCTGCGCGTTCCTGGAGAACGACGTATGTCGCGTTCGCCCCGGTACTGTGGCAAGCGGTCGCCGGATACGGCGGGTCGAGCCGTCCAGACCCGGAGTCGCATGCGCGCCTGGGATCGCGCACAAGTCAATGCGAAGCTCCGGGGTTGCCTGACATGCCTTCGCCCGGCGGCCGCCTTTGCACCGCCCGCCATGCCAATGCATGACCGGGCGCAGCGGGCCGTGTCCGTCCGCCCCGGGTCCCGCGGCGGTACCTTGTTCCACCCGCGCGGCTTGCACGCTGCGATCGTCATTGCCGGGATGCTCTTGCCGGCAACGGATGCCGTCGCCTTGTGGAATGACCGGCTCGAAGTGTTCGTGGCCCGGTCGATCACACGTGACGACAACATCTTCCGTCTGTCGGGGGCGAGCGATCCGGTGCCGGTGACGGGATCCTCGTCGACGGCGGATACCTACAGGACGACGAACCTCGGTTTTCGTTTCGACGTGCCGGTGAGCAGGCAGAGATTTCTGGCCGAGTGGAGCTGGAACGACAATCGCTACGAGCGGTTCAGCATTCTCGATTACACCGGCCACCGCGGCCGCGCGGTCTGGCAGTGGCAGGCCGGCAACGAGCTCAGCGGCGAACTGGGATACGCGAAGACCCGCTCGCTGGCGTCGCTGGCAAACGTGCAGAGCGGCGTGCAAAGCAGCACCCCCAATCCTGTCGACAAGCGCGATGCGTTCGTCAACGCGGCCTACATGCTGACGGCGCGCTGGAAGCTCGAGGGAGAACTGACCGAGACCAGGAACGCGAATGCGGCCCCCGAGTTCCGGGTGAACGACCTTCGCATCTCGGGAACCGGTGCCACCGTGAGCTATGTCTCGCCGGCCGACAACGAAGTCGGCGTCAACTTGCGGGTTGCCGAGGCGCGCTATCCGGTCCAGCTGCCGGTGGCCGGAAACCTGATCGACAACGCGTACCGGCAGCAGAATCTTGCGCTGTTCACGCACTGGACCATTACCGCGCGGTCCCGCCTGGGCGCGCAGCTCGGCAGGGTCGAGCGCAGTTATTCCCAGTTGCCGCAGAGGGATTTCGAGCGCACCACGTTTCGCGCTGCCTATGAATGGCGGGCAACCGCGAAGCTGACACTCACGGCCGACGCGCAGAACGACATCAGCGAGATCGAGGAAATCAACACCGGATACGTGTTCGCGCGGGGCGTCGCATTGCGTTCGGCATTCAGGCTCAGCGAAAAGATCGACATCGGCGGCGCGTTCGAATACAGCGACCGTGACTATCTCGGCGAGCCGGGCCTGGTGTTCGGCACGGTGCAGCCCAGAAACGACCGCGTGCGTGCGATTGCGATATCGGCCTCCTGGCGGCCCCTGCGCAGCGTGTGGCTGGACGCCAACGCGCGCCGCGAAACCCGCTCGTCCAGCGCCGCTTTCGGCGACTACGCAGTCAATATCTTCGGTCTGACCGCCGGTATCAGGTTCTAGGCTGTCGTGAGAATGTCGGCTGGGCGAACACGTCCGCCGGCGGGATCACCGGATCGTGGCGATGGCGACGGAGACCGGGCCGGCGCCGGCTGCAAACGTGCCAATCGCGGTAAGCGTTCCGTTCGCGCGGTCGATGCGGTAGGCCGAGACGTTGTTGGAACCCTGGTTCGCGACATAGGCGAAGCGGCCTGAGGCGTGAATCGCAACCGAGTAAGGGGCGCTGCCGGTCGCGGCGCTGCCAGCGAAATCAAGAGCGCCTGTGGCCGCGTCGATCAGGTAGGTGGATACCGTGTTGACGCCCTGATTCGTCACGAAGGCGAAGTCGCCGGAGGGATGCACGGCTACGGAAGAAGGATTGCTTCCCGCCGCAAACGGACTGCCGGAGACTTCCGTCAGCGTGCCGTTGATGGCGTTGATCCTGTAGGCCGAAACAAGGAAGCTGCCGCCATTCGCCACGTAGGCGAATCTGCCCGTTGGATCGACGGTAACGGACCGGGGGCCGTCGCGCGCCGCCACGGACCCACCGATGGCGGAAAGTAGTCCGCTCGCGGTGTCGATGCTGTAGGCCGAGATGCTTCCCTGCAGACTGCCGGAAAGCGGATCGTTCACCACATAGGCGAAGCTGCCGGATGGGTCGACGGCGACGGCTGCGGGGCCAGTGCCTGCCGCAATGGCGGTCGCAATGCTGGTGAGTGCGCCGGTGGCGGCGTCGATGGCATAAGCCGAGACGTCGTTGCTGATGAAATTCGCCACATAGGCGAACATGCCGGCGGGGTCGACGCTGACGACAACGGGATTGCTACCCGCAGCGATCGCACCGGCGGCGATTGCCGCCAGCGCCCCGGTCTCGCCGTCGATGGTGTAGGCCGAGACGTTGTCGGAACCGCTGTTCGCCACATAGGCGAACTTGCCCGAGGGGTGAATGGCGACCGATGCGGGGCCCTCGCCTGCCGGCACAGCGTCGCCGACGCTGGTGAGTGTTCCGCTGCTGGCGTTGATGGCGTACGCCGAGACGCTGTTGTCGTAGAAATTCGCCACCAGGGCGTAGCTGGGCGGCGGCGGCTCGACTGCGCCGCCGTCTCCACCTCCACCACCGCAGGCAGCGAGTGTCGCAAGTACGAGCAGCGTGGAAAGTCGGGCCAGCCCGGGTTTGCGGTTCATGCTGGGCTCTCCAATGGCTCTGGCGAATTCGGGTTGCCTCCCGGACGGCATGCGTGGCTGGTCATTGCGTAGTGTCGACAAGCCCGATCGCGTGCAGTTGCGGGCTGCGGCGGCAAGCTGCTAGTCCGATCGGAGCGTTTTCGCCTGCGTCCCGCAGTACGCCCTGTAACCGCTCTGCGCCAGCATGACTGCGTGGTCTGGGGATGGTCTGCGGCAAGGTGCCGGACGCCGCAGACCGTCGAACCGATGGAGCCCGACGCCCGGTGGCACGCAGGACGTGTCGCGCCGTCGGGCGAACGGCGGTTCCGGTTACCCGGGCGGGGTCGCTGGAGAAAGCATGGAAAGCATGAATGCATTGAAACATCTGATGGTGGCCGTCATGGCGGTGGGCGTGCTGGGTAGTGTGCAGGCCGAAACGGCCGGCGAGGTCCCGCATCCGGATACGTCCGCGCCGACGCAATCCACTTCGCGTTTCGTTTCCGTCCTGTCGACCCCGGATTCGTTCGTGGATATCGCCGATCTGCCGCCTGGCATGGAGCATCGCCTGCTGGCGGGCGACACGATCGTAGCGGCTGGCGAACCGGCTGCGACCGGACTCACGGATTTCGGCGAGCCTGCATCGGCGTGGCCGGAAGGCGCAAATGCCGGCGGTTCGATGTTGAGCGCACTTTCCACGCCGCAGGGCGACATCCGGGATCTCACTGCAAGCGTTGTGCAGGAAACGCCTGCTTTATCCGGACCGGGCGCCGGTAGCCGGGGTGCGGGCGCGCTGTTCCCGACCAAAGAAATCCCGGAGCCTGCCGGCTGGGCGATTCTGCTCTGTGGTCTGGCGGTGATGCTGTTCATGGCGCGACGCAGGGGAGGCCGGTTCGCCGACTGACGTCGTGCGCAGCGCCTGCGAATGGCCCGTTCGGACCATGACCCGACTTCGCCGATAAACATCGCGTATCTATAGTGGAATGAACGGCAGATACGGGACCGGCACAGGTCGGTGAATCCGGGTTCTGCCACCGCCCGCAAGGTGAAAACTGCATGACGCAACGCCCAGCCATGATCGGGAGAATCCTCGCGCTGTCGATGTCGGCCGCCGTTGCGACGGTTCTCTACGCGTGCGACAGGGCCGACCTCGAGAACACCACTGCGCCGATTGTCGCGCCGGTCAACGCCGCGGAGCGCGTGATGCGCATCGACAGCCTTCCGCCGCGCAACGACCACATGGCGCCGGAGCGGGTGTTGCGGGTGGCGGTGCCGGAGAAGGCGGCGAGCATCGATCAGGAACTTCTGGCGCGGGCGGCGATTCGCGCAGAACTCGACCGCGATCTGCGGGTCGCGCAGGAAATCGGGCACGCGACCCGGGAGATTCTCGCGCAGGCCTATATCGAACGGGCGATGGCCTCTGCATCACCGGCGAGCGCGGACGAGATCAGCCGATTCTACAAAGACAATCCGGCGCTGTTCGGCCAGCGCCGCATCTACCGTGTGCTCGAGCTGGTGGTGGCGGTTCCGCCGGATCAGCTTGGCGCGCTGCAGGACGCGCTTGCGCACGCAAACGAAGTTTCTGCGGTCGCGCGGTGGCTGGAATCCCGGGGGCTTGCGTTCGAAGCGGCGGCGTCCAGCCGGTCCGCGGAACGCATCCCGATGCACATCCTGCCCCGGCTTTTCGCCATGCAGGCGGGCGAGTTCGCCGTTTTTCCATCGACCGCGGGCGCAACGGTGGTGCAGCTCGAGCAGTCCGCGGACGTGCCGTTGAGCGAGGAACAGGCCAGCCCGGCGATCGCGCGGTATCTGTTCAACAGCAGGCGGATGGAACTCGTCCGGGCCGAAATCGCCAGGCTGCGTGAACGGGCGAAGAGCGAACAGGATCGCATAGAGCCGGTTCTGCAGGCGAGCGCAACGCAATCCGCCGCGGGGACGTACGAGAAAGTCACGGGCACGGTGCTCGCAGACTTGCGAAGCGATTCCGTGAAGTTGAGGTAGATCCTCTGGTTTCATGCAAGGAGCAGGATAATGAAAAGTCATACGACACAGGACAAGAGCATGGTCCGGCAGGTCGAGCCGGCATGCTCGCGGCTATGAACCCGCCGCGGAAGGCGCCGCTCTGGCTCGCCCTGCTGGCCGCGGTCGCGATGTCTGCGTTCGCGATGCAGGCCGATGCGCAGTCGCGCGAGACGGATGCGCAGTCGCGCGAGACGCTTGGTGTGGGCGATATGGTGCGCGTGACGGTGTTCCAGAATCCCGACCTCACCACGGAGATGCGGATCTCGGAGCGGGGAACGATCGTGTTTCCCCTGATCGGCGAGATCGCGCTCGGCGGGCAGACGCCGGCGGATGCGGGAAGACTGATCGCGGCGCGGATGAAAGATGGGGGCTTCATGAAGAACCCCCAGATCGGGGTCGCCGTGGTCGAAGTGCGCAGCCGGCAGGTATCGGTGCTCGGCAATGTCGTTCGCCCCGGGCGATACGTGCTGGACGACGCCCACCTGTCGCTCACCGATATCCTGGCGCTCGCCGGTGGCATCAGCCCGGACGGTGCCGACAACGTCACCGTGGTGACCATGCGCAACGGCAAGGCGGAAAAGCGCGAGGCCAATATTCCGCAGATGATCTCCAGCGGCGACATGTCGGCCAATTTCGAGATCCGCAACGGCGACACGATTTTCGTTCAGCGCGCGCCGGTGTTCTACGTGTATGGCGAAGTTCAGCGCGCGGGGGCCTACCGGCTCGAAGACACCATGGTCGTCATGCATGCGCTTTCGCTCGGCGGCGGGTTGACGCCACGCGGCAGCGATCGCGGAATTACGATCCACCGCCGGATGCCCGGCGGCGAGGTGCGCGAGATGCAGGCGAAGCTCTACGAACCGGTGCAGGCGGGCGACGTGATCTACGTGAAGGAACGCTTCTTCTGAGCGTGCGTCGCGGCTGACGGTCATACAACAACATCAACGTAGCGAATGAATCTCTATCAGTTCCTCTCGGCATTGCGCGCGCGCTTCGGCGTGTTCGCATTGCTGCTGCTGGTCACCGTGCTGACCGCCTCGGCGGTCAGTTTCATGCTGCCGAAGACCTATACCGCGACGGTATCGCTGCTGGTGGACGCCAGGGAAGAACAGTCGCTGGGCAATGCCCAGCGCCAGTTCGTGCATCCGCAGGAGCGGGCCGGCTACATGCAGACACAGACGGACATCATTACCAGCGACAAGGTGGCGCGCCGGGTGGTGCACGATCTCGGGCTCGCACAGAACCCGAGCTCGCAGAAGGCGGCTGCAGACGCGGCCAGCAACGGCGGCTCGATCGAGGACAGCCTGATCAGGCATCTGCTGGAAGATCTCACGGTGGAAACATCCCAGGGCAGCGTGATCGAGTTGGGCTTTTCATCGCGCGATCCGGCTTATTCCGCAGACGTCGCCAACGGGTTCGCCAAGGCTTACATCGATACGACGCTCGAACTGCGCGTCGAGCCGTCGCAGCAGGCGGCAACATGGTTCGACGAACAGTTGCAGGGCCTGCGGGCAGATCTGGAGCAAGCCCAGGCCAGGCTGACCGCATATCACCAGGGGCAGGGAATCGTCTCGGCGGATGAAAGCACCGATGTGGAAAGCACGCACCTGGCATTTCTCTCCGACCAGGTGTTGCGGGCGCAGGAACAGACCTTCGAATGGAATTCGCGGGCGCAGCAGGCGCGCGCGTTCTTGCAAAGGGGCGGGCCGCCGGGCGGCATTCCGGAAGTTCTCGACAGTCCGTTCATCCAGAAACTCAAGTCGGACCTGCTGCAGGGAGAGGCGCGGCTGCTGGAACTGGGTGCACAGTACGGGCCGAACTACCCGCAATACGAGCGCCAGGCCTCCGAGAACCGGAGCATGCAGCAGAAGCTCGACGCGGAAATGACGGTGATCGTGGCCGGAATCGAGAGTTCCGCCCGCCAGAGCCGTCAGCGGGAGGCGGATGCAAGGAAAGCATTGGCGGAGCAGCGCGCGCGAGTGCTCGGACTCAAGGCGGGACGCAATCATCTGACGGTGCTCAGGCGCAACATGGAGTCCGCCGAACGTGCTTACGACACGGCCTTGCAGCGCTCCGTCGTCAGCCAGGTCGACAGCCGCGCCGATCGCACCAACGTCATGGTGCTCAGCCCGGCAGCGGTGCCGGCCAGGCACTCCAGCCCGAAGATCAGGCTGAACATCGCACTGTCACTGGTGGTCGGAACGATCCTCGGCGTGCTGATGGTGATGCTTCTGGAATTGCTCGACCGCCGCGTGCGCTCACGCAGCGACCTCGAGCTCGATGTGCCGCTGCTGGTCGTGCTCAACGCCTGGCAGCCGGATGCGCGGCGTCTGCCCGGCTGGCCGGGCGGCAATCGACCCGCCCTGCCGAGGCCGGGATGAAAAGGAACGACGCAATGCCGATGAATGTGCAGGAGATCCAGGTATCGACAGCGGGCATGGATGTCGTCGTCGGGCGCGACAACCGCAGGATCGGCGGCATCCTGCAGCAGGAGGGGCGGCTGAGCGCCGGAGACATCGAGCGCGTGATGGCATTGCAGCACCTCGAGGGACTGCGTTTCGGCGATGCGGCGCTGCGCCTCGGGCTGATCGACGCGCACGACCTGCATGGCGCGATCGCAAAACAATACGATCTTCCGCACCTGCTGCCCGGCAACGACAGCATCAGCGATGAACTGGTCATCGCCCGGGAACCGTTTCACCCCCGCGCCGAGGAGTTGCGGGCGTTGCGCACCCAGTTGATGATCCGCTGGTCCAAGGCCGGAATCAAACGCCGGGTGCTGGCGATCGTCAGTCCGGGGCCGGAAGAAGGGCGCAGTTATATTGCCGCGAATCTGGCAGTAGCGTTCGCGCAGCTCGGCGAGCGCACGCTGCTGATCGACGCCGACCTGCGCAAGCCGCGACAGCACCTGGTGTTCAACGTTTCCGACCGCTTCGGCCTTTCGGCGGTGCTCTCCGGGCGCGCCGACAGCAGCGCGGTGGCGCCGGTGCAGGAGTTCGGGTCGCTTTCGGTGTTGCCCGCCGGCGCCATACCGCCCAACCCGCAGGAGCTGCTGTCGCGACTTTCGCTCGCGGTTCTGCTGCATGAGTTACGCGGCAAGTTCGATGTGATCCTGCTCGATACCGCGCCGGCCCGTGCCTACGCGGATGCCCAGGCGGTCGTATTCCGGGCGGGCAGTGCATTGGTAGTGGCCCGCAAGGACGGTACCCGGCTGGCAGATACCAAAGGCGTGATCCGCGAGCTTGGCGATATGGGTGCGCGCATCGTCGGTACCGTGTTGAACGCTTTCTGAACCCGGCCATGACGACGGAGACTGAAGTGTTTGCCGGGCACCGCACTGAAGCACTGTCATGCTGCGGGTGATTTCCGTCACGGCTTCGCTGTATCCGGCCGGCGCCGAACGGCATGCGGTCACCATCGCCAATGGTCTGGTGAAGCGCGGGCACGCGTGCCACCTGGTGCATATCAAGCGCGAGACCCCCAGCCTGATCGACAATGTCCGCCTGGGCGAAGCGGGTACGGTGCATTGTCTG
>DATKEK010000282.1:0-8247 GCA_035512195.1 Burkholderiales bacterium | reverse complement strand
ATTGCGCGATACGGAGGACACCGTCGAGCGGATCGGGGTGGAGCGCACCTGGCGCGAGATCGGACAGGCTGATATCGCTTTGCACGTGGTGGATTCCCTGCATGCGGACGTCGGGGTGGACCCGGAGATTGCCTCGCGGATCCCTGATACGGCAAGGAAGATACGTATTATCAATAAGATAGACATTCTTGGGGTGCCCGCAGGGCGGACTGTGCGCGACGGTGAAGAGGAAGTTTTCGTCTCCGCCAAGACCGGCGAGGGTATCGAACACTTGCGTGCCGCGCTGCTGGATGCGGCAGGCTGGCAGGTGACGGAGGAGGCGCCCTTCATGGCGAGGGAGCGGCATCTGGCCGCGCTGCGCGCGTCGCTGGCCGCGCTGGAGCGGGCAAGTGGCTGCAGCGAACGGCATGAACTGTTTGCGGAGGAGTTGCGGCAGGCGCAGCAGGCACTGGCGGCCATCGCGGGCGAGGTCACTGCGGACGAGCTTCTCGGAGAGATCTTCTCGCGCTTCTGCATCGGAAAGTGACCAGCAATGGGAGAAGTCCTGACTCTCGCCGGCTTTGCCTTCTTTGCCGGCATGATCGACGCGATAGCCGGTGGCGGTGGCCTGGTGCTGGTGCCGGCGCTGTTCGCGGTGCTGCCCGGAGCGTCGCCGGCGACGCTGCTCGGAACCAATAAACTTTCGGCGATCGCCGGCACGCTGGTCGCGACACTGCGGTATGCGGCCTCGGTGCCGATCCCCTGGCGCAGCGTGGTGCCCGCTTCTGTGTTCGCCGGGGTGGCGGCATGCGCCGGGGCGTGGGCGGTCACCAAGGTGCCGCCGGACCTGCTGCGACCGTTGGTGCTGGTGCTGCTGGTGCTGGTCGCGGGGTATACCCTGATGAACCGCCGGCTCGGCGTGGAGCGTGTGCCGCTGCGGGCGGGTGCCAGACTTGGGCTGCGCACTGCGGCTCTGGGCGGTAGCGTTGGTTTCTACGACGGGTTCTTCGGTCCGGGAGCCGGCAGCTTCCTGATGTTTGGGCTGGTCAGGTGGCTGCGGAGATCGTTTCTGGAGGCGGCCGCCTCTGCACGAGTCATGAACCTGGCGACCAACGCAGGAGCCCTGGGTTTCTTCGTTGCCAGCGGGCACGTCAACTACGCCGTCGGCATTCCGATGGCGATATGCAGTGTAGCGGGGGGATTCGTCGGTGCCAGCCTTGCGGTACGCAGGGGGATCCCGCTGATTCGAGGCGTTTTTCTGGCAGTTGTACTGGTCCTGATCGCCAAAGTCGGACTGGATCTGATCACGGCCGGCTGATTGTTTCACGTGGAACATCCGGCACGACGCCCGACCAGGTGTTTCACGTGAAACATCATGCTGTGGTTTGAAGCGCCCGTCTGCGGCGGGTATCATGCGGCCTCTTCGCAGAGGTCGATCTAATGCTCCACCCGGTTGAGTTTGACGTAATCGTTGTCGGCGGCGGGCATGCCGGCACCGAAGCTGCGCTTGCTGCCGCACGCGCCGGGTGCACGACGCTGCTGCTGACCCACAGCATCGAAACCTTGGGCCAGATGTCCTGTAACCCGTCTATCGGGGGTATCGGCAAAGGTCACCTGGTCAAAGAGGTCGATGCTCTCGGCGGTGCCATGGCCCTTGCCGCGGACGAAGCGGGGATCCAGTTCCGCATTCTCAATGCCCGCAAGGGCCCGGCGGTGCGGGCCACTCGCGCGCAGGCCGACCGTCTGCTCTATAAACAGGCCATCCGCCGATGCCTTGAGAACCAACCTAATCTGACGTTGTTCCAGCAGGCTGTCGACGATCTGCTGGTGGAAGGCGATCGCGCAGTCGGCGTGGTCACCCAACTCGGTATCCGTTTTCGGGCGCGGTCGGTCGTTCTCACCGCAGGTACCTTCCTTTCCGGGCGGGTGCACGTTGGCCTGCAGAACTATCAGGCGGGCAGGGCCGGGGATCCGCCGTCGCTCACCTTGGCCCAGCGGCTGCGCGAATTGAAATTGCCGGTCGGACGGCTGAAAACCGGAACACCACCGCGGCTGGACGGCAGAACCATCAATTTCTCGGTCATGGACGAACAGCCGGGCGATGATCCGGTGCCGGTGTTTTCGTATCTCGGCAACGTGGCGCTGCACCCGCGCCAGCTATCGTGCTGGATCACCCACACCAATCCGCGCACGCACGAGTTGATCCGCGCGAATCTCGATCGCTCGCCGATGTTTTCCGGCGTGATCGAGGGGATCGGACCGCGCTACTGCCCGTCGATCGAGGACAAAGTCACCCGCTTCGCGGACAAAGCGTCGCACCAGATCTTTCTTGAGCCCGAAGGGCTAGACACCAACGAGGTTTATCCGAACGGTGTCTCGACCAGTCTGCCGTTCGATGTCCAGGTCGAAATCATTAAATCGATCAACGGGTTGGAGAACGCACATATTCTGCGTCCGGGCTACGCAATCGAATACGACTATTACGATCCGCGTGCGCTCAAGCCTACGCTGGAGACCAGAGCATTTTCGGGGCTGTTCTTTGCGGGACAGATCAACGGCACCACCGGCTACGAGGAAGCCGCCGCGCAGGGGCTGCTCGCCGGCCTGAACGCCGCCCTACAGGTGCAGGGACGTGAGTCCTGGTGGCCGCAACGGCACGAGGCCTATCTCGGGGTTCTGGTGGACGACCTGGTGACGCGCGGCGTGAGCGAGCCCTACCGCATGTTCACCAGCCGTGCCGAGTACCGTCTCAGCCTTCGCGAAGACAACGCGGATCTGCGGCTGACCGAGACCGGGCGCAGGCTCGGCGTGGTGGACGATGCGCGCTGGGCCGAGTTCGACAGGAAGCGCGAGGCCATCACGCGCGAACTGGAACGGCTGCGCAGCACATGGGTGAATCCACGGCTGATCGACAGCGTCCAGCTCGAGGCCGTCCTCGGCGAGCCGCTGACGCAAGCGCATAGCGTGGAAGACCTGCTGCGGCGGCCGGCGGCATCGTATCGCACTCTTATGAGTCTGCCCGGTATCGGGCCTGGCGCCGAGGACCCGCAGGTCGGCGAGCAGGTCGAGATCCAGACCAAGTACAGCGGATATATCGAGCGGCAGCGCGAGGAGGTGGCGAAGCTGGCGGAGTTTGAATCGCTGCGCCTGCCGGATGCGCTGGATTACGCGGCGGTTCGAGGGTTGTCGGTCGAGGCCCGGCAGAAGCTTGCGCAGCAGAGGCCGCAGACGCTCGGGCAGGCCTCACGCATATCCGGCGTCACCCCCGCTGCTATCTCGCTGTTGCTGGTACATCTGAAGCGCAACAAGTCATTCGCGCAAGAGGCCGGTCCGGCGCGCGCAGCGTCCGGAATACGGCGTTGAACGCGGCAACACTGCGCGACGGACTGCTGGCGCTGGGTCTGCCGCTGGAGGCGGCGGCACAGCACAAGCTGCTGGCCTACCTCGCCCTCGTGCAGAAGTGGAACAAGGTGTACAACCTCACCGCGATCCACGACGAGACGAAGTTGGTAAGTCACCACTTACTGGATTGCCTCGCTGTGGTCCGGTGGTTGTCGGGCGACACGGTGCTGGACGTAGGCTCGGGTGCGGGCTTGCCGGGCATTCCGATCGCGATTGCCTGCGCGGACAAGATAGTCACGCTGCTCGACAGCAGCCACAAGAAAACGGCGTTTCTGCAGCAGGTGAAAACCGAGCTGGACCTGCAGAACGTCCAGGTGGAGACCGCCCGTGTGGAGGCGTACCGGCCCACGCAAGGCTACGACGTGGTGATCTCGCGCGCGTTCGCCGAGCTGGCAGAGTTCTACCGCGCGGCCCGCGCCCTGTGCGCGCCTGGCGGAAGATTGATCGCAATGAAAGGGGTTTATCCGGATGAAGAGATCGCACAGATGCCGTCAGGCGCGGTGGAAAAAATCGTCCCGCTGGTCGTGCCGGCGCTGTCGGCGCAGCGGCATTTGATATTTCTGGACCCGGCCGGCAAAGCGTCCTGAGCAATGGCGAGAATTGTCGCAGTAACCAACCAGAAGGGCGGCGTCGGCAAGACCACCACGAGCATCAACGTCGCTGCCGGGCTGGTAGCTGCCGGCAGACGCGTGCTGCTGGTCGACCTCGACCCGCAGGGCAATGCGACCATGGGCAGTGGGGTCGACAAGCGTGCGCTGCGGGTCACCGTGTATCACGTATTGCTCGGCACCGCGTCGATTGCTTCGGTGCGCACGCGCAGCGACAAGGGCGGCTTCGATGTGATTCCCGCAAATCGCGAGCTGGCGGGGGCTGAAGTTGACCTGGTCGAGCTGCCGGAACGCGAGATGCGATTGAAGCAGGCGCTTGCAGAGATTTCCGCCGAGTACGACTACATCCTGCTCGACTGCCCGCCGTCGCTGAGTCTGCTGACTGTGAACGGCCTGTGCGCCGCCGATGCGGTGATGATCCCGATGCAGTGCGAGTACTACGCGCTGGAAGGGCTGAGCGATCTGGTGCAGACGATCAAGAAAGTACGCGCTCACCTCAACCCGGCGCTGGAGATCGACGGTTTGCTGCGCACCATGTACGACCCGCGCAATTCACTGTCGCAGCAAGTCTCCGACCAGTTGCAGCAGCATTTCGGAGACAAGGTCTACCGGACGGTGATTCCGCGCAACGTACGACTGGCTGAGGCGCCGAGTCACGGCATGCCGGCAATCGCCTTCGATCGCCAGTCCAAGGGCGCCCTCGCCTACCTGGCGCTCGCGGGCGAGATGCTCGGCAGGCACGGATAAAGGGATCAGATATGGCAAAACTCAAAGGATTGGGCCGCGGCCTCGATGCGCTGCTTTCGGGGGACACTGCGCGCGCGGACGATCAGCCCACCGAGCTGGCGCTCGGATCGCTACGCCCCGGGCGCTACCAGCCGCGAACCCGCATTGACACTGCATCGATCTCGGAACTCGCCGATTCCATAAAGTCGCAGGGCGTGATCCAGCCGATTCTGGTGCGGCCGATAGACGATGGGCAGTACGAAATCATCGCCGGCGAAAGACGGTGGCGCGCGGCCCAGCTTGCCGGGCTGAAGCAGGTTCCGGTGGTGGTGCGTGCGGTTCCCGACAGCGCCGCGCTGGCGATGGCGCTGATCGAAAACATCCAGCGCGAAGACCTGAACCCGCTGGAAGAGGCCAACGGCCTGAAAAGGCTGATCGACGAATTCGGCATGACCCACGAGGCCGCGGCCGCGTCGGTCGGCCGTTCGCGCAGCGCGGTCACCAACCTGCTGCGGCTGCTCAGCCTGGAGAAACCCGTACAGGAACTGCTGCTGCGCGGCGCCATCGACATGGGCCATGCGCGCGCACTGCTGGCGGTTGACGGCGCACGGCAGATCGACCTCGCGCAGCGGGTGGTCGCGCTTGGCCTCTCGGTGCGGCAGGTTGAAGACCTGGTTAACGAGCGGCCGCCGGCAGTCACCACGGCTCGCCGGGTAAAGCGCAAGGATCGCGACATCGCCGCGCTGGAGGAGGAACTGGCGCAGACGCTGGGAACCGGCGTCAAGATTTCGCACGGCGCCAAGGGCCGCGGCAAACTCGTTATTGCTTATGCAAGCCTTGACCAGCTGGACGACATATTGGCCCGCCTGCGGGGCTGATAAGTGGCAGAACCGAAACGAAAAGCACTCATGCGCGTTGACAGCCCTTCGGCAGCATCAATAAAATCGCGGTCTTTTTGTGGGTTTGCTGCGGCCGCACAATCCGCCAGGCAGGGACTTGCGGGTGTCTTTAGGGAGGGCAGCCTTTGATCCGGGAGGTGATGTCGATCATCGGCTTGCAGGTCGCGGTAGCGATATCGGTCGCATTGGTTTTCCTCGGCTGGCTGGGCACGGTCGCGGCAGCATCGGCGCTGGTCGGTGGCGCAATCGCGGTAGTGCCGGGCTGCTTTTACGCGCTAAGAGTCATACGCTCCAGAAACGCGTCGCCGGATCGCATGCTGCGCGCCCATTACGCCGGGGAGTTCGGCAAGCTGGTGCTAACGTTCGCAATGTTCGCTGCCGCGTTTACCTGGCTGAAGAGTGTTTCCGTATTGCCGCTGTTCACCGCCTACATCGCCACGCTGCCCGTGTACTGGGTGGCTTTGCTGATGTTTTCAAAGATCGATAACAAATGAGTTCGCCAGACCAAACCGCCGCCGAATACATCGGCCACCACCTCACCTATCTGGAAGTCGGCGAAGGTTTCTGGACCTTTCATGTCGACTCCCTCATCGGCGCTGGCGCGCTGGGCCTGCTCGCCTTCGGATTGATGTGGGCCGTGGCGCGCACCGCAACCAGCGGCGTGCCCGGAAAGTGGCAGAACTTCGTGGAAATGGTGGTCTCGCTTGTCGACAGTCAGGTGAAGGACACCTTCCACGCCAAGAGCAATCTGGTCACGCCGCTGGCGATCACCATCTTTGTCTGGGTGTTCCTGATGAACGCCATGGATCTGATACCGGTGGACTTCTGGGGAGTGGTTCTCACACCGATCGGTGTTCACTACTGGCGTCCGGTGCCGACCAACGACCTCAATGTCACCTTCGCGATGTCGCTCACAGTGTTCGTGATCATGATCGCGATGAGCCTCAAGTACAAAGGCGTGGGCGGATTACTGCACGAGGCACTTACCGTCCCCTTTGGCAAGTGGCTGTTCCCGGTAAACCTGCTGTTCCGCATCATCGAGGATATTGCCAAGCCGATCTCGCTGTCGCTGCGACTTTTCGGAAACATGTACGCCGGCGAGATGGTTTTCATTCTGATTGCATTGCTCGGAGTGTGGCAGCTGCCGCTGGCGCTGCCCTGGGCGCTGTTCCACATTCTGATTATTACCCTCCAGGCCTTCGTGTTCATGATGCTGACCATTGTCTACATGAGCCTGGCCGCGGAGAGCCACTGACGGTTCGACCGGATTCGTTCGTTTCACTTATATCGCTTTAGGAGAAAAACATGGAAATCGCTTCGGTGTTGGGTATGACCGCAATCGCGGTATCGCTGCTGATCGGCATGGGTGCGCTCGGTACCGCGATCGGCTTCGGTATTCTCGGCGGCCGCTTCCTCGAAGGCGCCGCGCGCCAGCCCGAAATGATCCCGACGCTTCAGGTGAAGATGTTCATCGTTGCCGGTCTGCTTGACGCGGTAACCATGATCGGCGTCGGTATCGGTCTGTACATGCTGTTCGCGAATCCGTTCGTGCCCATCATCCAGCAGGCAATCGGCGGCTAAACCACACACTGTCCAGCCCGGGAGGCGAGCGTGAACATCAACGCGACATTACTCGGTCACGCCATCTGGTTCGGCGTCTTCATCTGGTTGACGATGAAGTACATCTGGCCGCCGCTGGAGCGCGCGATGCAGGACCGGCAGAAGCAGATTGCCGACGGACTTGCCGCGGCCGAACGCGGCAAACAGGATCTCGAGCTTGCAGCGAAGCGTGCGGCCGAGGTTCTGCAGGAAGCCCGCGAACAGGCGGTCGAGATCATTTCTCAGGGCGAGCGTCGCGCCCTGGCGGCGGTGGAGGAATCCAAGGACACGGCCCGGACCGAAGGCGAGCGCATCGTCGCCGCAGCCAAAGCGGAGATCGTGCAGGAGGTCAACCGCGCCAAGGAACAGTTGCGGGCACAGGTCGCCGTGCTGGCAGTCACCGGCGCGGAGAAGATCCTTCGGCGCGAAGTTGACGCCAAGGCCCATGCGCAGCTGCTGCAGAGTCTGGAAGCTGAACTCAGGTAATTTTCATGGCTGAACTGGTTACGATCGCTCGTCCCTATGCCGAGGCGGTATTTCGCCTGGCCAAGGAGCAAAGCGCACTGGCGAAATGGTCGGACGCGCTCGATTTCCTCGTCTCCGTGCATGAAGACTCCACCATGCAGGCGGCGCTGGCCGACCCCAAGGTCACCAGCGCGGACATCGAACGCCTGCTGCTGGCGGTGTGCGGCGAGCGTATCGACGGTGCAGCGCGCAATCTGGTTCAGATCCTGATTCAGAATCGACGACTGGCGGCGCTACCTGAAATACGGCGCCTGTTCCAGGAACTCAAAGCCCGCGATGAAGGCACGGTCGAAGCGAAGATTTTTTCCGCTTATCCGATAGACGACGCGCAACTCGAGCAGGTCGTCGCGCTGCTTTCGAAGCGCTTCCAGAAGAAGATCAGCGCCGAAGTCTCTCTGGACCCCGAGTTGATCGGGGGAATCAAGGTCGAAGTCGGCGACAAGGTTTGGGATGCCTCGGTGCGCGGCAGGCTGCAAAGCATGGCCGCGACCCTCACGAAATAGGAGCAG
>DATKEK010000281.1:0-6063 GCA_035512195.1 Burkholderiales bacterium | reverse complement strand
GTTTCAAACGCGGCTCTTTTGCGGTGCAATGTTCGATCCGGTACGATTATATCTTTTCGCGTTCCAACAAATGCTTACACCGGTTCGAGCCTGCCAAAAATGAGAGAGTTCCCGCGCATCAATCGGCTGCCGCACTACGTGTTCAACATCACCGGGGACCTGAAAATGGCCGCTCGCCGGCGTGGCGAGGACATCATCGACCTGTCCATGGGGAACCCGGACGGCCCGACGCCGAAGCACATCGTCGACAAGCTGGTGGAGACGGTGCAAAGGCCGAACACGCACGGCTACTCGGTTTCCAAGGGCATTCCCAGGCTGCGCAAGGCGATCTGCGGCTGGTATCGACGGCGCTACGGCGTGGAATTTGACCCGGATTCCGAGGCGATCGTGACCATCGGTTCCAAGGAGGGCATCGCGCATCTGGCACTCGCCACTCTGGAAGGCGGAGACATCGTGCTGGTGCCCAACCCCAGCTATCCGATTCATATCTACGGGCCGGTGATCGCCGGTGCCGACATCCGCCATGTGCGCAATACGCCCGAGGTGGACTTCTTCGACGAGCTGGAGCGCGCAATCAAGGAGTCGTTCCCCAAGCCGAAGATGCTGATCATCAATTTCCCGGGGAACCCGACCACCCAGTGCGTCGAGCTGCCGTTCTTCGAACGTATCGTCGCGCTTGCGCGGGAACACGGCATTTTCGTGGTGCACGACCTGGCCTATGCCGACATCGTGTTCGATGGCTACAGGGCGCCCTCGATCATGCAGGTGCCGGGCGCGCGGGACGTGGCGGTGGAGTTCTTCACCATGTCGAAGAGCTACAACATGGCGGGCTGGCGCATCGGCTTCATGGTCGGCAACCGCGAGCTGGTCAACGCGCTGGCGCGCATCAAGAGCTACCACGACTACGGCATGTTCACGCCAGTGCAGGTGGCGTCGATCATCGCGCTGGAGGGGCCGCAGGACTGCGTGGAAGAAATCCGCCAGACCTATCAGAGGCGCCGCGACGTCATGGTCAAGGGGCTGCGCGAGGCGGGCTGGATGGTGGATAACCCCAAGGCGGCGATGTATATCTGGGCGCGCATTCCGGAGTTCTACGCCGGATCGGGATCGCTCGAGTTCGCGAAAAAACTGCTGGCCGACGCCAGGGTGGCGGTGTCGCCCGGCATCGGCTTCGGCGAATACGGCGACAGCCATGTGCGGCTGGCGCTGATCGAGAACGAGGCGCGCATCCGGCAGGCCGTGCGGGGCATCAAGGACATGCTCCGCAAAGATGGGGCGCATAACAGCCTGCTTCGTGCAGCAGGCTGAATCGCGCAGTATTCGCCGGCGAGGGCCCGGCAAGACAATCCGATCGAAGTTATTCGACGCTGTGGCCGCTGAGGACCGGCAGCGGGCAGCGACGTGCAAGCGTGTAATCAGATTCTGAATTGAACGGAAAACTACATCGATGAAACCGATTCAAGTCGGGCTGCTCGGGATCGGCACCGTGGGCGGCGGAACTTACACCGTGCTCAAGCGCAACCGCGAGGAGATCGCGCGGCGCGCAGGCAGGGATATCGTGGTCCGAACGGGCGCGGTGCGCGATCTGGAGAAGGCACGCAAGCTGGTTGGCAAGGAAGTGGACCTGGTCACGGATCCGTTCAAAGTCGTAATCGATCCCGGGATCGACATCGTGGTCGAACTGATCGGCGGCACCGCGGTCGCCAGGGAACTGATGCTGGCGGCGATCGACAACGGCAAGCACGTGGTGACCGCGAACAAGGCGCTGCTGGCGAAGCACGGCAACGAGATTTTCCTGGCCGCGCAGGAAAAAGGCGTGATGGTCGCGTTCGAGGCCGCGGTGGCGGGCGGTATCCCAATCATCAAGGCGCTGCGCGAAGGTCTGACTGCGAACCGCATCGAGTGGATCGCCGGCATCATCAACGGCACTACCAATTTCATCCTCAGCGAAATGCGCGACAAGGGCGCGAGCTTCGCAGAGGTATTGAAGCAGGCGCAACAACTGGGATACGCGGAAGCCGATCCGACCTTCGACATCGAGGGCATCGATGCCGCGCACAAGCTCACCATCATGGCGGCGCTGGCGTTCGGCGTGCCGATGCAGCTCGACAAGGCGTACACCGAGGGCATTTCCGGCCTGACCCGGGAGGACATCCGCTATGCCGAGGAATTCGGCTACCGCATCAAGCTGCTCGGTATCACCAAGCGCGTACCGGAGGGAATCGAGTTGCGCGTGCATCCGACGTTGATCCCGTACCGGCGGTTGATTGCGAATGTCGAGGGCGCAATGAACGCGATCGTGGTGAAAGGCGACGCGGTCGGGGCGACGCTTTACTACGGTGCCGGTGCGGGCGCCGAACCGACCGCGTCGGCAGTAGTCGCGGATCTGGTGGACGTCACCCGCATGCACACCGCCGACCCGGAACACCGGGTGCCGCATCTGGCGTTCCGCCCGGACCGGCTTTCGGATACGCCGATCCTGCCGATGAGCGAGGTGCAGTCTTCTTACTACCTGCGGTTGCGGGTGCTGGACCAGCCCGGTGTGCTGGCCGACATCACCCGCATACTCGCCGACCTGTCGATTTCGATCGAGGCCATGCTGCAGCGGGAGCCGGTCGAGGGCGAGGAGGCGGTGGATATCATCATGCTGACCCACATGAGCCGGGAGAAAAACGTCGACGCCGCGATCCAGCGCCTCGAAGCGCTGCCGGTGGTGGCAGGAAAAGTGAAGCGCATACGTATCGAACCTTTGGACGGAAAATAGGCAATGACCGGAGAATCCAGTTTGAAGAAACACTACACCGGGCTGATCGATCGCTATCGGGATCGGCTGCCGGTCGGTCCGGACACGCCGGTCATCACCCTGAACGAGGGCAACACGCCGCTGATCGAACTACGCAACCTTCCGGCCTCCACCGGCAGGAATGTGCGCATTTTCTGCAAGTTCGAGGGCCTGAACCCGACCGCATCGTTCAAGGACCGCGGCATGACCATGGCAGTTACCAAGGCGGTGGAATCCGGATCGCGCGCGATCATCTGCGCCTCGACCGGCAACACCTCGGCCTCTGCCGCGGCCTATGCGGCGCGCGCGGGGATCGCCTGTTTCGTGCTGATTCCGGAAGGCAAGATCGCGCTCGGCAAGCTATCGCAGGCGATGATGCATGGCTCGACGGTGATCCAGATCCGCGGCAATTTCGACGACGGCATGCGGCTGGTGCAGGAGATCGCCGAGCGACTGCCGCTGAACATCGTCAATTCGATCAATCCCTACCGTCTGCAGGGCCAGAAGACGATCGCGTTCGAGATCGTCGAGGCGCTCGGCGACGCCCCGGACTACCACGCGCTGCCGGTCGGCAACGCCGGCAACATCTCGGCACACTGGATCGGCTACAGCGAGGCGGCCGGAATGTGCACTGCGAGCTGTAACCATTGCGAAGCCACGTGCAAGTTCAAGGCGCCGACGCTCTCCAGCCAGCGCCCGATCATGATCGGCTACCAGGCCGCGAACGCGGCGCCGTTTTTGCGCGGCAAGATGGTAGACGAACCGGAGACAGTGGCGACGGCGATCCGTATCGGCCACCCGGTGTCGTGGGATCTCGCATGGGCGGCAAAGAACGAGTCCGGCGGCTGGTTCAATGAGTGCACCGACGAAGAGATACTGGCTGCGCAGAAACTGCTGGCGCAGACCGAAGGTATTTTCTGCGAACCCGCGTCGGCCGCGTCCATCGCGGGAGTGCTCAAGGATCTTGCCGGCGGGGTGATCGGTCCAGGTTCGACGATCGTATGCACGCTGACCGGGCATGGGCTGAAGGATCCGGATACGGCGATCGCGCAGAGCACGAAGCCGGTGGTGGTCGACGCGACCCGGACCGCGATCGAGAACGTGATCTCCGGACTTCTGCCGAAATAGGGTGATGAGCGAGAGCGCCGCAGTCGGCTTTGAGAGTCCGCGCGAGAGCTGGGACGCGAAGTACGCCACCGACGAGTATATTTTTGGCACCGCGCCGAACGTCTTCCTCGCGTCCGAGGCGACGCGCTTCAGGCCGGACGACCGGGTGCTCGCGGTGGCCGACGGCGAAGGACGCAATGGCGTATGGCTGGCGGAGCGCGGCTGCCAGGTGCTCTCGGTGGATATCTCGGCGGTGGCTCTGGAAAAGGCGCGCCGACTGGCTGGGCAGCGCGGCGTCAGCCTTGCGTTCGAAATTGCCGACCTGGGCATCTGGCAGTGGCCGCGGGAAGCCTTCGACGCAATCGTATGCATCTTCATCCAGTTTGCCGCGCCGGCCGAGCGGGCGCGCCTGTTCGACGGATTCCGCCAGGCGCTCAAACCCGGCGGAATCGTGCTGATGGAAGGCTACAACCCGAAGCAGCTACAGTACCGTTCCGGGGGGCCGGGCAAGCTGGAACACCTCTACACGGAGCAGATGCTCAAGGATGCCTTTGCGGGCTGGGAAATTCTGCTGCTGCGCGAATACGAGGCCGAACTGGATGAAGGCCCGAAGCACCGGGGGATGGCGGCGCTGATCGACCTGATTGCGCGCAAGCGCGACTGATTCAGGCGGGCAGGAAGCGCATCGACAGGTCGGCGGCGCGGATGTCCTTGGTCAGTGTGCCGATCGAAATCCGGTCGACGCCGGTTTCCGCGATTTCTCGCACGTTGTCCAGCGTGATGCCGCCGGAGGCCTCGAGTTCCGCGCGACCGGCCGCCGCCTTTACCGCATCGCGCAGGCCGGCGACATCGAGGTTGTCAAGCAGGATCAGTTTCGCCCCATTTGCGATCGCTTCGTTCAGCTGCGCGATCGTTTCAACCTCGATCTGCACCGGCCGACCGCCCGCCGCCTCGAGCGCCGCCGCCATGACCTGCGGAATGCCGCCTGCGGCGGCGATGTGGTTTTCCTTGATCAGGATTCCGTCGTAAAGCCCCATGCGATGATTGGCCCCACCGCCGCACCGTACTGCGTATTTCAGCGCCTGCCGCAGCCCCGGCAGGGTCTTGCGGGTATCGAGGATGCGCGCGCGCGTGCCTGCCACCGCGTCGACGAAGCGTCGCGTCTTGGTGGCTGTGGCCGACAGCGTCTGCAGAAAATTCAATGCGGTGCGCTCGCCGGTCAGCAGCGATCGCGCCCGGCCGCGCAGTTCGCATACCGGCATGCCGGTCCCGGCAAGTTGTCCTTCCTCGATCAGCCAGCGCACCGAGACCGAGGCATCGACCTGCCGGTAGACCGCGTCGAACCATGGCGCGCCGCAGACGACCGCATCCGATTTCGCGATCACCCTTGCGTGCGCGATTTGCTCCGCCGGCACCAGCGCCGCGGTGAGATCTCCGCCGCCGATGTCTTCCTCCAGTGCCGCGGCCACGTTGCGCGCGATTTCCTGCGCCAGATCCATTGCCTGTTTCCTGTCGGGGATTCACATGATTCTATCGCCGGCCCGACTGAACGCGCGCCGGCCGGTTCTGCGGGCGTTTCAACCAGAGTGCCGGCACGCGCCCCATGCGAGCCGGGAAGGAGGTGGGCGCGTCAGTCCTCGAGCACGTTCGCCAGATCGTTCAGCGTGGACAAGGTCGCCACGGGGGCAATGCCGAGTTCTTCGGGTGGATTTTTCGCCCGGTTGATCCAGACCGCATTGAAACCGAACGCCGCCGCGCCGCACACATCCCAGTAATTGGAAGATACGAAGCCGATCTGTTCCTTGTCGACGCCCAGGCGGGTTGGCACCAGTGCGTACACCGACGGATGCGGTTTGAATATGCGCAGGCTATCGACGCTGATGACGGCGTCCAGCAAGTGCTGCAACCCGGCGTGCTCGACGGCGGCGTTCAGCATGTGCGGCGATCCGTTCGACAGGATTGCGCGCTTTCTCCGCGCGAGTTGCGACAAGGCCTGCGTAACCTCGGGAAACGGCTGCAGCACGAGATAGGCTTCCATGAGCTGCTTTTCGTTGTCGTGAGACGCGCTCAGCGAAAGCGCGCGCGATGCAGCACGCAAGGCGTCCAAGGTCACCTGCTCGAAATCCTGGTAACGGTCCATCAGACTGCGCAGCCAGGTGTATTCGAGCTGCTTG
>DATKEK010000280.1:0-19851 GCA_035512195.1 Burkholderiales bacterium | reverse complement strand
CGCTGCGGCGCGATCTGAGCATCGTCCCCGGTAGATATGCGGACCGGAACCTGAAGGGCGGCCCCCGGTCTAGAGGGTAGATTTAACCTGCCGGTTCCCACATGCGATCCACCGTCTGTGCCGTCCTGTTGGCCCTCCTGGGCGCCTGCGGGCAGCAGGACACTTCTCCGCCCCCGTCTGTGTCGGATGCCCGGTCGGACACGCGTGCGGCCGCTCCGCGGCTGTCGCTCACGCTTCCCGACTTCACCGCGCTGGTCGAGCGGGAGGGCCCGGCGGTGGTGAACATCAGCACCGTCCAGACCGTCAAGCGCGAGGACGCGTTCCCCCGCATCCCCGGCCTGCCCGATGACGACCCCTTCTACGACTTCTTCCGCCGATTCATGCCGCCTGGTCCGCGCGAATACCAGACGCGCTCTCTTGGCAGCGGATTCCTGATATCACCGGACGGCTATCTGTTAACCAATGCGCATGTGGTTCGTGATGCGAACGAGGTCACCGTCAGGCTGACAGACCGTCGGGAGCTCAAGGCGATCGTGATCGGCGTCGACCTGCGCTCGGATGTCGCCGTGCTCAAGATCGATGCCAGCATCCTTCCCGCAGTACGTATCGGCGACCCGGGCCAAGCCCGCGTGGGAGAGTGGGTACTTGCGATCGGTTCGCCGTTCGGGTTCGAGAACTCGGTGACCGCCGGCATCATCAGCGCCAAGGGCCGGACGCTTCCGGACGAGACTTATGTGCCTTTCCTGCAAACCGACGTGCCGATCTACCCGGGAAATTCCGGCGGCCCCCTGTTCAACCTGAACGGCGAGGTGATCGGGATCAACGCACAGATCTACAGCCGCACCGGCGGATACATGGGCCTGTCGTTCGCGATCCCGATCGACGTGGCGATGAATGTTGCGGAGCAGTTGCGCAGCACCGGGAAAGTGGTGCGGGGCCGCCTCGGCGTACAGATACAGGAACTCACGCCGGAGCTGGCGCGCTCGTTCTCTCTCGACAAGGCGGTTGGCGCGCTGGTCGCGTCAGTGGAGCGCGGCAGTCCTGCCGCATCGGCCGGTCTGCGCGCCGGTGACGTGATTCTGCGGTTCAACGGCAGGATCATCGACAACGCAAACGATCTGCCGCCGCTGGTGGCTTTCACCCGCCCTGGCACCCGGGTGGAGCTCGAGCTCTGGCGGGACGGCTCGGCCACCCGCCTGAGCGCGACCATCGGCGAACTCTCCGACCCGCCCCGCCGGCGACGTTGAGGTTTCTCGCCGGCGACCCGCGGTCGCCTGCCGGCGACTACTTATTCGCCCAAATCCCTGCCATCCGCCTTCACGCACCCAAACGACGATTTAACTTATTGTATTTTCTCGCATAATCCAACTGGCATGGCCATTGCAATAGGGTGTATGCAGACCCGCAAGCAAATGAGGCACACCATGATGAATCCCTATTCGAGCTTCACCGACCGCCCGCTGCGCAACCTGTTGCAGATGCTGCAGGACGGCGTACATACGCTGTTGCAACTGCTCTTCGTCGCCTTGCTGGTCGCCGGGCTGAGCGGGTTCGTGTTCACCGCGTTCAAACCCCGGGGTTGGCTGCAGTCAGTACTGCAGCCGATCTGGAACGCCTATCCCAGTATCGCCATCGGTGCCGTGATTGCACTGCTGGTCGGAAGCACCTGGTTGAAAACCGCCTTCGAGCGCGTGCCGATGTTCGGCAAGCGCGCAGATTGGCTGGTCTTTGGCTTCCTCGCCTTCGGCGTGTTCGTCTTTGGCAAGCTGCTCTCGGGCAGCGAATGATGCGGATCAGGGACCCCGTCCGCGGCGCCCAGGCCCCGCGGACGGTGGTAACCACGGGCGCCCGTCGTCCGACCGCGACAAACAATTCGATTGTTAATCATGCGGTTGTGGCAAAGCGGGCCAGTCTCGTCGCCGGATGACGACCCCGCGAACCCCGTGGCTACCACCTCCGGTTGATTTGCCGGGCTGTTCGTCTGCTGGCACGCCGGTTGCGTTTACCTGACGGCGACGCCACCGGAACTCGGAGGCGCCCCATTCCTCCCGCCATGCGCTGCCAAAGCGCAATTAAAAAGGGCCGCGGAATCCGCGGCCCTTCTTGTTTCTCGCGTCCGTCAACATCCTCAGGGCCGCTGCATTTCGCAGGTTGTCGGCAACATGGTGTCCTTTGCCTCAACTCTGCCGTCGGTCGCCCAGCCCATACCCGTGCGTTCGACGTCGTACTTCACCCCGGGCTGCCCGACCCGGGTGAAGGTCGAAACATACAGCGGCTGCACCAACTGGTGGTTGTCCTCGCGGATCCAGACTTCCCCGGTGACGCTCTCATAACGCGCTCCAGACAGCGCTCGCGCGATCGTCAGCGGGTCGGTCGACTGGCTCTGCCGGATGGCGTTCGTCAGTAACTCCATCGCGTGCTGCAACGACAGGAAGAAAAAGTCGTCATTCGCGTCCGGAAAACGGTTGCGGTAAGACTCCACCAGCGCATCCGATTTTTCGCCGCCGACGTTCGCGTGCCACATGCTGACCTGCTTCACGTGGCCGTCGCCCGCCTCGCCGATTGCCGCGGGGCCGCCGACAATGCCCGAGTAATAGGTGTAGTAGTCCACCGCCAGCCCGGCGTCGCGTCCGGCCCTGACCAGCAGCGCCAGATCCGCGCCCCAGTTTCCGGTGATCACCGTATCCGCGCCCGCAGCACGAATCTTGGAAGTGTAGGGGGCAAAGTCCTTGATGCGCCCGAGCGGGTGCAGGTCCTCGCCGACGATTTGCACGTCCGGCCGCTTCTCCTTGAGCATCGCGCGCGCGGCGTTCGCCACTGCATGGCCGAAGGCGTAGTCCTGGTTGATCAGGTATACCTTCTTGATGCTTTCCTGCCCCGCCATGTAGTTCGTGAGCGCCTGCATCTTCATGTCGGCATCCGCATCGAAGCGGAAATGCCAGAAGTTGCACTTGTCGTTGGTGAGGGCAGGGTCGACTGCGCCGTAATTCAGATACAGGATGGAGGATTCGGGATTGCGCTCGTTATGCTTGGCCACCGCTTCCGACAGCGCGCCCGCGACCGCTGACGAATTGCCTTGGAACACGAAGCGCACGTTCTGGTCGATCAGCTGTCGCAGCGCGATCAGTGCCTCCTGGGGATGCGCCTTGCTGTCCAGCGAGATGATCTCGAACTTGTGCCCGTCGAAAACATCGCCACGGTTGTTGATGTCCTCCACCACCAGTTGCAGTTCGCGCAGGCCGTGCGCGCCGACATTGGCAAAGGGCCCGGACAGCGGGTCGATGTAACCGATCTTGATGCTCTCCTCCGCGGACTGGCAACCAGCCCCCAGCATCACGACAGCCGCCGCGAAAAACGCGGCCGCAAACCTGCATAACTTCATGGGATATCTCCTCCGGATGGAATTCGCAGCGCTAACACTCCGATTGTGTTTGCGCTGAGGGAACACTGCCTGGAACCCGGATGTTACCGCAGGCGCGCGCAGACGTTCGTCAGCCGGCCGCTGCGTGCGACCGCCGGACCGGATTTCTCAGCACGCCAAGCCCCTCGATTCTGCACTCCGCCACGTCGCCATCCTCGATCACGACCGCGCCCGGCGTGCCGGTGCTGATGATATCCCCCGGATACAGCGTGGCGACATGCGAATGGAAGGACAACAGGTAATGCGGCGGAAACGCCATATTGCTGACCACATTGTCCCGGTGCAGCTTGCCATTTCGCCAGGTGCCGACTTTAACCTGCATGACATCGCCGACTTCGTCCGGCGTGATCAGCTCGGGGCCGAAGGAAAAAAAGGTGTCGAAGTTCTTCGACCGCGTAAGGAACCTCGGATTCTTCTGCAGGATATCCTCGGCAGTCATGTCAATGATCAGGCAGTAGCCTGCGATGAAGTCCGCCGCCTGCACCTCGGAAATGCGGCGACACCGACGCCCGACGATCAGTCCGATCTCCGCTTCCGCGGTCACGCGTTCCGACTGTGGCGGCAACTCGATGACATCGCCCGGCCCGATGATGGTGTTGTCGCACTTCATGAAAGACGCCGGCTCGGTCGGATACGGCGCGTTCAGGTCCGCCGCGTGATCGCGGTAATTCAGCCCGATGCCGAGTATCTTGCGCGGACGCCGGTACAGCGGCGCGTACTCGACGCTGCCCGGATCGAGCGCTTCCAGGACGATCTCGGCGTCCTTCATGATTTCGCGGCTCAGACCGCAACCGATCAAGTCATACAGGTCGGTGGCCCATGAACGGCTCAGATGCGCGTTGATCGACGACACCGGCACCAGGCCGCGCGCGGTTACCACCGCCGCCGCCTCCCGGCCGTCCATCCTGAGGGTGCATAAACGCATCGGAAAACTCTCCTTGATCGGCACGGCAGGCGCGGCCCCGCTGCAAGCCGGGCATTATAGTGGCGCAACCGCGGTTAGAATTGAATCATGGTTGGTACGGCCGTCGGCTGCGGCATGTACGCGGCGGATATGGCCCGCTTTCATCGGCGGGTAGCGCAACAGCGATCGCGCATGCCCACGGCACCCGGGCAAAGGGGCTGTTACGAACCGGACTGCGCACAAGCGAAGGAACTGCATGATCAGAAAGCCCCGCAAAGTCGCCACGGTACTCGAGCGACTGGCCAAGACCTACACCGATGCGCAGCTGGAGCATTATGCGCGCCGCGGCGTGCACGAATTCATCGTGCGCCTTGCAACCCTGCGACACGTCGTCGATTTCACCGACGACCTGCTCAAGGAGAAAGATCCCGCGGACATCGCAGATATCGTGATCGCCGTGGTCGACCGCGCTGCGACGGAGTCGCTGCCCGTCCACTTCATGGTCCGCAGCGACAATTTCGACACCGTGCTACGCGCCCAGCGCAAACTGGTCCGCAACTGAAGGGGTGCGCGACCCGGCCTCGATGCAAGTCCTTCGGCCAAAACCAAAACGAAAGGGCCGGCGCTTTGCCGGCCCTTCGCATATGTTGGTAGGCGGTGGGGGATTCGAACCCCCGACCAACGGATTAAAAGTCCGCTGCTCTACCAGCTGAGCTAACCGCCCGAAAAAGCGCGCATTTTATCCGTCGGCGGGAACCCGGGTCAACCAAACCGCCATCAGCTTTCGCGCAGCATGCGCCAGTACTGCCATTTCATGGTGAGCGCCGCGCCCACGATGATCGACAAAAACACCAGGATCGAACCCAGCGCCAGAGTGGAGAACCCGGTGATGCCCTGCCCGATGGTACAGCCCAGGCCAACGACCCCGCCGAAACCCATGAGAAAGCCGCCGGCGATGTGGTTTCGCATGTCGGCAGCCGAAGTAAAGCCTTCCCAGCGCAGGTTGCCGCTGAACAGCGCATAAACAAACGATCCTGCAAGCGTGCCGAGCATCGCTGCGATTCCGAACGTCATGCGCAACGAAGCATCCGTCCACAGCAGCCCGAGTTCCAGCGTGTAGGCTACCGGCCCGACATAGGTCAGCGATTCCGGACGACGGCTGTTGGTCGCGAGGAATGCCTGCTCCAGCGTGTCGGGGTGTTCCTCCAGGTAGCCGACCACTCCGGTAGCGTACCAGCCGGCGACGATCATCGCGCCCACCACCAGCCCGCCAAGCAGTCCGTTCCGATCGCGGCGAAACGTGCTGTCCTTGAACACGAACACCAGCATCCCACCGGCGAACAGGAGGGCCGCGCCCCAGCGGGCGACAGCGAGATCCATCCCGAATCCGCCGGCGAGCAGCCGTGGCAGGTCCTGGCCGTTCGGCAGATACACCGAGACAGAATCGAGCAAATGCACGCGCAACGGCGCAAGCGCGCCCTTCATGGTCATGTATGCGGCAATCGCCAGCATTAGTACGACCAGCAACGACTTCAGATTGCCGCCGCCGAGACGCACCAGGTTCCTGCTGCCGCAACCGGAGGCGAGCGTCATGCCGACTCCGAACAGCAGGCCGCCGACAATGCAAGACAGCCATGTGAGTCGTTCGCCGGTGTAGAACGATCTCCCGGGATCGAGCATCCCCGCGGATGCCAGCATGGCGACGCCCAGAATGGCGACCGCGATTGACAGCAGCCACATGCGCATGCGCGACCAGTGACCCATGTTGACCACATCGGAGACCGCACCCATCGCGCAGAAGCCGGTCTTGTGCACGATTGCACCGAATACCGTGCCGGTAAGCAAGCCGAGAAGGACGACGAGCGCGGAGAGTTGTGCGGGATCTTCCATCAGGATGGAAACGATGCAAGGGAAAAAATTCTAGCAGTTCGCGCCAGACTGTCGTCGATCCCGGCGAAATAAGCCTAGAGCGCCGGGTTATGAAAGTATCTCGTCGGATCGGCCACCCCGGACTGCTTGAAGCCCCTGCTGCGCAGCCGGCACGCGTCGCAGCGCCCGCATGCGCGCGCGTCGTCGTCCGGCTGGTAACAGGAAACGGTAACCGAGTAGTCGACGCCGGCAGCCACCCCGGCACGAATGATCTCGGCCTTGGTCAGATTCACCAGCGGCGCATGCACGGCGAGCCGCGCACCTCCCAGCGCAGCCCTTGTCGCCAGATTCGCCATGCCTTCGAAAGCCCGCAGATACTCCGGACGGCAGTCCGGATAACCGGAGTAATCGACCGCGTTCGCGCCGATGTAGATGTCGCTGCTGCCAAGAACCTCCGCCCAGGCAAGCGCGAGCGACAGCATGATGGTGTTGCGGGCGGGTACGTAGGTGACGGGAATCCCCGCGGAAGTTTCGGTCGGCACGGCAATCGAATCGTCGGTCAGCGCGGATCCTCCGAACGCACGCAGATCGATCGACAGCGTCTTGTGTTCGATGGCGCCGAGCGCCTGTGCGACGTGTTTCGCGGACTCGAGCTCGACCCGGTGCCGCTGCCCATAGTCGATGGAAAGCGCATAGCAGGCGAAGCCGTCCTGACGCGCCAGCGCCAGCACGGTGGCGGAGTCCAGTCCGCCCGATACCAGTACTACGGCCTTATTCATTCGATGCCGGCGCGATCCGGGCAGCGGCCGGACTCAGCGGCCAGGTTCGCTGCCCCAGAGCGCCTTGTGCAGCTGGATCTGCAGACGCACCGGCAGTCGGTCGCGAAGCACCCAGTCCGCCAGCGTGCGCGCAGGCAACTGATCGTGCGAGGGCGAAAACAGCACCGCGCATCTCGCGTCCAGCCGATGCTCGACCAGACGTCGCCGCGACCACTCGTAGTCCGCCTCATTGCAGATCACGAACTTGACTTCGTCGGTCGACCGCAGATGCTCGACGTTCGTCCAGAGATTCCGCTCCACCTCGCCGGAGCCCGGCGTCTTGATGTCGACGATGCGCGATACGCGTGCATCGACGGCGGAGATATCGAGCGCGCCGCTGGTTTCGAGAGAGACCGAGTAGTCTGCTTGGCACAGCAGCGACAGCAGCTCAAGGCAGCCGCGCTGTGCGAGCGGCTCACCCCCGGTGACGGTGACATAACGCGGCGAATACCGACGGACTTCCTCGAGCACTTCCGGTATCGAGACACTGCGTCCGCCATGGAAGGCGTAAGCGGTATCGCAATATCCGCAGCGCAGCGGGCAGCCGGTGAGCCTGATGAACGCCGTCGGCAATCCGGCGCGGCTGGTTTCTCCCTGCAGAGAAAAGAAAATCTCTGTAATCCGCAGGGTCGCCGTGCGTGATTCCGCGCCTCGCACCGGTGCCGGCGTCACGGTGCGCGTCATGTGCCGGTTAGCGCAGCCGGGCGAGCCGGTCGCGTGCTTTTCCGGCCGATTCGGAAGTCGGATAGCGTGCAACCAGCTCCTCCCAGGAACGGCGCGCGGCAGCAGCTTCTCCCAACCCGAGCTCCGAACTGCCGATATTCAACATTGCGTCCGGCACCTTTGCGCTGTCCGGATAAAGCGTAATCAGCCGCCTCTGCGCTTCTATCGAGGAACGGTAATCGCGCAACTGGAAGTAGGCGTCGCCGATCCAGTATTGCGCGTTCGGGGCAAGCGCATGCTGCGGGTGGTTGCGCACGATCGCCTCGAACTGCGCAATCGCGCCCTGGTAATCGGCGACCCGGTAGGCGTTCAGCGCCGCCTCATAGGCACGCTGCGGATCTCCGGTCGCGGATACGGGAGGCGGCGAAGGCACCGCCGTGGCAGACACCGGCGCCGGAATAGCCGCGAGAGTCGCGGCTGTCTGTTCCAGTTTCCTGACGCGCTCTTCCAGAGCGACGATGGCTTCATCGCTCTGCTTGTGCGTGGCTGCGGTGCCCTGCTGCTCGATACGCCGCATGCGCGTGTCCAGATCGAGGTACATTTGGGTCTGGCGCTTCTGCGCGTTCTCGACATTGTTCGCCAGCACCTCCACCTGTCCGCGCAACTTGTTGATCTCGGCATTCAGCGCATCGACCTGGTTCATCAGCTGCAGTGCGCCGCGACCGCCGATCGGACCCTCGACCTGCGCGATGCGCAACTCGGTCTGCTGCGAACCCTGCGCCAGGGTCTGCACCTGAACCAGCATGTTGGCGAGCTGGGCCTCGACGTTCTCGTGCCCGCTGCGCAGCGCGCTCCACTCGGCGAGCATGTTCGTATGCTGGTCGTGAATGTTGAGAAATTGGGCATTCAGCTCGCGTTGCACTTCATGCAACCCGTCGTAGCGCACCTTCAGCGCAGCGCTCTCATCCTGCAGTGAAACACGCCAGGTGTCGATCGACTCCACCCGGTTCTGGATCTGCGCGAGCTGCGTCTGCTGGCGCGAGAGCTGCACCCGCGCTTCCTGATCCACCGCTGCCGCGGCAGGCGCGGCCAGCACGGCCGCGAGCAACAGCAACGCCTGGCGCGGCAGCAACCGCTGCCGCGCCAGGCTGTTCGGGAAGAGTACTCGGTGGGTGACCTGCTTGATCATCGCGGACCTCCGTTTACGTCTACGGGGCTCGCGACGCCGCTCGCGCGGCGAGACCGCGCTCGCCCCGCGGCGGCTTTCACTCCGGCTCGTTGAGATAGACGATATCGCTGCGGCGGTTCTGCGCCCAGCTGGCCTCATCGGTTCCGTGGGCAACCGGCTTCTCGGCGCCGAAGCTCACCGATTCGACCTGGCGATCGTTTACCCCGAGCAGAACCATCGCCCGTTTCACGCTTTCGGCGCGGCGCTGGCCCAGCGCGAGGTTGTACTCGCGGCTGCCGCGATCGTCGCAGTTGCCCTGCACCACAACTTTCAACTCGGGATGTTGCATCAGAAACCTGGCGTGCGCTTCAACCAGGGGCATGTACTGATCGCTGATGTCATAGCGGTCGAACTCGTAGTAGATGCTGCGCTGGCTCAACGGATTGCCCGGCGACGGGTCTCGAAGCTGGGTCCATGGATCGCTCGCCAGACGTGCTTCGCTCTCACCGGCGCCGGTGATCGGCTGGATGACCGGCTGTTCTTCCTGCGCTCGCGCCTGTTCCTGCTGTCGGCGTTGCTGCTCTTCCAACTGGCGCCGCAGTTCCTCCTGCTCCTGCAGAATCTGCGCCTGTCGCTCTTCCTCGGCCTGGCGCGCGAGTTCCCGCTGCTGCTCCTGCTGCTGCTGGTCGAACAGATCGCGCTGCTCTATTTCCGCTCTCTGTCCCTGACTTGCGCATGCCGCCAGAAAAAAACTCAGACACAACGCGAGCACTGCATTCTTCATTGCGATGACTCCTTATCGGCGATTGTTCGTAAGCGGTCCCCACGTCGGTTCGCGAATATCGCCAGCCTGCGCGGTAATGCGTTGCTTGATCCGCCCATCGCTCGAGACGGCGGCTAATATACCACGCCCCCTGGTCTCGGAAGCGTAGAGGATCATCTTGCCGTTCGGCGCGACCGTCGGCGACTGATCCATCTGACCTGCAGTCAGAATCTGCACCTGTCTGCTCGCGATGTTCTGGATCGCGACATTGAAGCGTCCCTCGGTGCGGGTAACGAAGACGAAGGCTTTCCCGTCCGGCGTATGCCGGGGGGTCACGTTGTAACCGCCCCCGAAAGTCACCCGTTCGGGCTCGCCGACACCGTCGATGCGCGCGCGATAGATCTGCGGGCTGCCCGCCCGGTCGGACGTGAACAGAATGTGTCGTCCGTCAGGTGAAAAATTCGGCTCGGTGTCGATCGACTGGCTGTAGGTCAGGCGCGTCAGACCGGTGCCGTCCGCATTCATCAGGTAGATCTGCGAACTGCCGTCCTTGGTGAGCGTCACCGCCAGACGACGCCCGTCGGGCGACCACGCAGGCGCCGAATTCGAGCCTTCGAAGCTCGCCACTACCCGGCGAGTACCGTCGAACACATTCAGTACATACACGATTGGCTTCTTCTGCTCGAACGACACGTAAGCAATGCGCATGCCGTCCGGCGACCATTGCGGCGAAATGATCGGCTCGCGGTATCGGTGCACCACCTGCGGGTTGTAACCGTCGGCGTCCGCCACCTGCAGTTCGAAGACTTCGCCGCTCTTCACCACATAGGCAATCTTGGTCGCAAACACGCCGACATCGCCGGTCAGCTTCTCGTAGATCAGGTCGGCGATCTTGTGCGCGGTGATGCGCAGCTGCGGCACCGCGATGTTGAACGAATACCCCAGCAGCTGCGTCTGTCTGCCGATGTCGAGCACGCGGAAGCGCACTTCCACACTGCCGTCCGGACGATCGAGCACGCGGCCAATGACCAGCGTCTGTGCGCCTTCGTTTCTCCAGTGGCGGTAATCGACCTCGCTGGTGTCGCTCGGGAAAGGGCGCGCGGCGCCCACCCCTCCCAGGCGGAACAGTCCGCTGCGCTGCAGATCGGCCGAGACGATCTCGCTGATCTTCTGCGTGTAACGGTCCTCGCCGGCCAGCGGCAGCACGGTGATCGGGATCTGGCTGGCGCCGCCGCCGACAATCTCGATGCTCAACTGCGCGCGTGCCGGCACGCTTGCGGCAGTCAATGCAAACGCCAACGACACTGCGGAAATCATGCTCGGAAATTTCGTCATCTTTCCCCTACTCTCTCGGTCTGAAGTTCAGCGTCAGCTGCCGGAAGTGCTGCTGGAACAGGTTCGGATCTTCCGGCACCGGCAGCGGCTGGGCGGCATGGATCGCGCGCTCTACCGCCGCATCATAAGCCGGCACGCCGCTCGAACGCACCAGACTCACCTCCAGCACGTCGCCGCCCGGCAACACTGTGACCCGGTAGACCGCCTGCGGGTTGCCTTGCATGTCGGGCGGCACATGCACGCGGCCGCGGATTGTCGCCGAGATCCGCGCCCTGTAGTCGTCGATCAGGCTCTGTTGCTGCGCGCGTGCCGCGGCCGCAGCCTGCTGCCGTTCCTGCTCGGCGCGGCGCTGCGCTTCTGCCGCTGCCTGTTGCACCCGTAGCGCTTCCTGTTGCCGCCGCAGCACCTCCTCCTCGTGCCTGCGTTGCTCTGCCTCCGCCGCCAGCCGCCGCGCCTCCTCCTCGCGCCGCAGTTGATCGGTCGCGCGCGCCTGCTCCTGCTTGCGCACGTCTTCCTGCAGTTTTGCCAACTCCTCCTGGCGCCGCCGTTCCGCCTCGATGCGTGTCCGCTCTTCTTCCAGCTTGCGCTTTGCCTCTTCCAGCTCCTTCAGCTGCTGCTGTCGCGCGAGTTCCTGCCTGCGGATTTCCTCCTGCCGCACCCGTTCCTGCCGCTGTTGCTCCGCCTGCCATCGCTGCTCCTCTTCGCGCTGCTTGCGTTCGCGCTCCCTGAGCTCGATCTCGGCGCGACTCGGCTGCGGTGGCGCCTCTTCCTTCGGCGGGGGCGGCGCAGGCTTCGGTTGCGGCGGCGCGGGCGTTGGCTCGGGCGGCTTCGGTGCCGGCCGCGGCGCGGGCACAGGCGCAGGCGGCTCCGGCAGCTGTTGCCAGAGATCGACGAATACCGGTCCCGGCGTCTGCTTCTGCCAGCTGATGCCGACAACCAGGAGACCAAAGAACACCACATGCACGGCCAGGGCAAGCAGGCCGGATGCGATGCGGCCGGGTTCCTGCACTGATTGCATCAGTTCCGCGGTAATGCCAACAATCCCACGCGTTGGACCTGGTTGCGCTGCAGAAGGTCCATGACATCCAGCACCGACTCGTAGCGCACGCTCTTGTCAGCCGAGATCACCACCGGCTGATTCGGCCGGTTGTCGAGCTTGCTCTTGATTACCGTCATCAGCTCGTCGGCATTCGCGACCGCGCGCGTCGCCCCCGAAACCTGGCGGTCGACATAGGCCAACGAGCCGTTGGCGCGGATGATGACCTCAATCGGCTGCGACGGCGGCGCTGCGGCGCGTCCGATCGACGGCAACTCGATTACGCCCGGGTTCATCAGCGGCGCGGTCACCATGAAAATGACCAGCAGCACCAGCATCACGTCGATATACGGCACAACGTTGATCTGGTTCATCAGTCTTCGATTTCGGCGAACGAACATGTCAGGTTGCTCCCTGTCCGGCAGCGCCCTGCGACTGCGCGGCGGCATTCGCCTGGCGCTGCAGAATATTGGAGAACTCCTCGGTGAAACTATCGAAACGCGTGGACAGCCTTTCGATATGGCGCACGTAGTGGTTGAACGCGATCACCGCGGGGATCGCGGCGAACAGCCCCATCGCGGTGGCGACCAGCGCCTCGGCGATGCCGGGCGCAACATGCGCAAGCGTCGCCTGGCCGACATTCGCCAGCCCGCGAAAAGCGTTCATGATTCCCCATACCGTACCGAACAGGCCGATGTAGGGGCTGACCGAGCCGACCGTCGCCAGGAACGAGAGCTGCGCTTCGAGGTGATCCATCTCCCGCTGGTAGGTGGCGCGCATGGCGCGCCGGGTGCCGTCCATCAGCACCGGCAGGCTGACTCCGGCCTGCTTGCGCAGCTTCACGAACTCGCGGAAGCCGGATTCGAAGATGCGCTCCATGCTGCCGGAGCTGTGGCGCGAGCTGGCCGCGGCCTGATAGAGGGTGGCGAGGTCGGCGCCGCTCCAGAAGCTGCGCTCGAATTCCTCGGACTTCCTGATGGCCTGGCGGATGACGAACGCCTTGCGGAAGATGAACCACCACGACACCATCGACATGACCAGCAGTATCAGCATGACGAGCTGTACCAGCACGCTGGCGTCGCTGATCAGGCCCATTAGAGAGAGGTCTTGGGTGACATCCATGTCTCGTATCCCCGCAGTGGTGGCTGGTCGCTCAGGCCGCCTCGTTTACCGAGGCGACTCCTTCGGCAAAAGTCGCGCGCAATGGTTCAGGAATCGCTGCCGGCCTGAAGCCGTCGGCGGTCACGCAGGCCAGGTTCACCCGCGCACGCACCCGTTCTTCCGTGTCGCGCAGCACGGTCTGGGCGAAAGTCACCTGCACGCGCCCCATCTTCAGCACCTGCGCACTGGCGTGCACCAGATCGTCCAGCTGCGCCGGCCTGACGTAGGCTATCTCAAGCGTTCGCACGATGAAAAAGATTCCGTAGCGATCAACGATTTCCCGCAGATCGAAACCGCGGGCGCGCAGCCATTCGATCCGCGCGCGCTCGAGAAAATTCAGATAGGTCGCGTGAAATACCACTCCGGCTGCATCGGTGTCCTGGTAGTAAACCCGGATGGGCACGAGGAGGCTGATCTCAGTTCTCCGGCAAGAGGTCGCCGCTCGCCGGGCCGGAAGGCGCGGCAAGCCCGAAGTGACGGTAGGTGGTGATGGTCGCCATGCGTCCGCGCGGCGTGCGTTGCAGAAAACCCTGCTGGATCAGGAACGGCTCCAGCACGTCCTCGATGGTGTCACGCTCCTCGCCGATGGCAGCCGCGAGGTTGTCTATTCCGACCGGGCCGCCGCCGAACTTCTCCAGCACCGCCAGCAGCAGTTTGCGATCCATCACATCCAGTCCGAGCGGGTCGACGTCGAGCATCGCCAGCGCGGAATCCGCGACTTCCAGATCGATGTGTCCGGACGCCCTGACCTCGGCGAAATCGCGAACGCGGCGCAACAGCCGATTGGCGATCCGCGGGGTGCCGCGTGAGCGCGATGCGATCTCGAGCGCGCCCTCGGGCGTGGCTGCAACATTCAGCAGGCCGGCGGAACGCTGCACGATCTTCTGCAGCTCGGGCGCGGTGTAGAACTCGAGACGGGAGACGATACCGAAACGGTCGCGCAGGGGATTGGTCAGCATGCCCGCGCGGGTGGTGGCGCCGACCAGCGTGAACGGCGGCAGATCGAGCTTGACCGAGCGCGCGGCCGGACCCTCGCCGATCATGATGTCGATCTGGTAGTCCTCGAGCGCCGGATACAGGATTTCCTCGACCACCGGGCTCAAGCGGTGAATCTCGTCGATGAACAGGACGTCGTTCGGCTCGAGATTGGTCAGCAGCGCGGCCAGGTCGCCGGGCCTTTCCAGCACCGGCCCCGAGGTTTGCCGCAGATTCACGCCCATCTCGCGCGCGATGATGTGCGCCAGGGTGGTCTTGCCCAGGCCAGGCGGGCCGAACAGCAGCACGTGATCCAGCGCTTCGCCGCGATTGCGCGCGGCCTCGATGAAGATGGCGAGCTGCGAGCGGATTTTCTCCTGGCCGATGTACTCGTCCAGCTGGCGGGGCCGCAGAGCCCGCTCGAGCGCATCCTCCTGCGTAGAGATCTTGGCTGGCGTGATCAGACGGTCGGTCTCGATCATCGGCCCGGACCGTTAGCAGGCGCGACGGCGGTCAGCCGCGCCCACTCCTGAACGCCTCCAGATAAGGCTGCACGCGACCGGCCTCTTCGCCAAGCTGCAGCGGAATGCTGGCGGCGAGCTCGTTGATGCGATGGCTGAACATGCCGGTCAGCTTGAGCACGGCAGCGACGAAATACTTCTTGCCGAGCGGGGACAGGGCGAAGCGCTGACCCTCGACATTGCCGGCGTCCTGCAGCGAGAAGCGCGTTTCACGATCCTCCGCGTTCCAGCGCGACTGCATTTCCGTGCGCTCCTCCTCGATGCCGGGAATGTCCTTCAGCTTGCCGGAGAACGTCAGCGCCATCATGACATGAGTGGAAACGGTGTGGTTGACGATGCGCATCTGCTTGCGGCCGACTTCAGAGCCGAAATGCGCCAGCAGCGCCTCCAGCTCTTCACCGGAGAATTCGCTGCGGCTTAGATCGGCCCATTGCGGCTGAAACCACGCGAGACTGCCGAATTCACGGTCGATGCGCATGGCCGCTCTTTCGAGCAGAGCCTCTTCCGCCTGGCGCCAGTACGGGTTGCCGGGATTCCACTCCACCCCGAGGCCCTGCTGCCGCCCGATCTCGGACAACAGCGTGCGCGCGGCGAGCAGCGCTTCCTGCTTGAGATAGTAATTGCCGATCGACACCGATGTGCTCAGATCGTGCATGCGCACCAGCTCGTCAACCTTGTGCGACTTGTCGATATCGGCTGCGGACGGGAGTGCGATCGTGAGAGCGATCAGCGCGGCAAAAAGGCTGGGGTAACGACGCCACATGCGAATGAATCCCTTCATCGGGCGGCGAGGAAAAACGCCGCGCAAAAAACTCGCCGCATTATAGCCCAGCGTGGCGCTGGCGCAGAGGGCGGCGTAGCGTTCGGTTGTCGCCGCAGAACGACATCAGGAACCGCGGCGGAACGCGTCGATGTAGGGTTGCGCCACTGCGCGCCGCAGCCGCAGGTCGTTTTCGATCTCGCGGGCGACGCCATCGATATGCCGCACGATCTCGCCGACCAGCGGGATGCCGAGCATCTTCCAGTATTTCAGCCCGGGATCGCGGCCGATGAAGTTCAGGGTGTCCGCGAATCGCGAGGCGAATTCCACGTCCTCCGCCGGGATGCGTTGCTGGGCAATGCGCTGGAGTCGCCGCATGTCCTCCTCCGAGCCCGCCAGGTTGTACTGAATCCGGTCCGTGTAGGTATAGATGAACAGCACGGTCTCGCCGAGAAACCAGTCCATCAACTGCCGCTGGCGACGGCCGCCCTCGGTGGTGAAATGCGTGGCGATATGATCCGCTTCTTCGCCGGACAGCAGGTCGCTGGTATAGGACTGCCAGGCTTCGCGGATCCAGCCCGGGTTCTCGAAACGGCGCTCGGTGATTGCGCCTGCTCCCTCGAGCAGCGCGCGTTCGGCCGCCTGCCATTGTCCCACCGACTCGTTCCATGTCGAATCTAGCCCGGCCTCCTGCCCCCATTCCGCCAGCAGTCCGTGCGCGCTCCTGATCGCCGCCTGCCGGATGAATACCCGGCCGGCGCCCATGATCAGCGAGAAGTCGTGGCTTTCGACGACGCGGTCGATCGCGTCGGCCTTATGGCGTTCGAGCTCTTCGTCGTCGTTCAGTGCCCAGGCGGGCACCACGCAAACCGCGAACGCGGCAGCGAGTAACATTCTTGCAAATGCCATTTCTGCCTTTCCAGATAATCAACCGAGCTTCGCTTTCCGTGGCGGCAGACACAACCGCCAAAGGCGTCAGCCCGCTTTCGACAAAATTCTCAGCGCCTGCCTGATCGCGTCGGGAACCGCGGTTTCCGGTGCCACTTTCGCCAGCGCCGCGGCGGCTTCCTTCTCGTTGTAACCGAGCGTGAGCAATGCGTGCAAGACGTCGCTGCGCGCGGACTGCGCCGAGCCGGCGCCGGCCATGCCGGTTCCCAACTTGTCACGCATCTCGAGCAGCAACCGCTCCGCCGTCTTCTTTCCGACCCCGGGAATCCTGGTCAGCCGCGCGCCGTCCTGGCTGGCGACCGCGTGATACAGATCCTGCACCGACAGCCCGGACAGCACCGCCAGCGCGGTGCGGGCGCCGACTCCGCTGATCTTCAGCAGCTGGCGGAATACCCGACGCTCTTCCTCGGTGCCGAAGCCGTACAGCAGATGCGCGTCTTCGCGCACTACCAGGTGCGTAAACAGCGTAACCGCCGATCCGGTGGCGGGCAGCTGGTAGAACGTGCTCATCGGCACGTCCAGTTCGTAAGCAAGGCCGTGCACTTCCACGGCGATCATCGGCGGGCGTTTCTCGATCACGGTTCCGGTGATGCGGCCGATCATACGAGTCTCCCGCGCCGCATGCGGTAACCCCGTGTCGCGACAACACCGAGCCCCATACCGCCGTGCGCGTGGCAGATCGCGCAGGCGAGCGCATCCGCCGCATCCGCGCTTGGGGTCGCTGGCAATGCGAGCAACCGGCGCACCATTTCCTGTACCTGCTCCTTGGCGGCGTGGCCGTTGCCGACCACCGCCTGTTTGACCTGCAGTGCGGTGTACTCCGCAACCGGCAACTGGTTGATCACTGCCGCGCAGATGGCTGCGCCGCGCGCCTGGCCGAGTAGCAACGTCGACTGCGGATTGACGTTGACAAACACCTTTTCGATCGCCACCTGGTCCGGCAGGCCTTCCGCGATGACCTGATTAAGGCCTTCCAGGATGGACTTGAGCCGCAGCGCGAGTTCGGTGTCGGCGGTGCGGATGCAGCCGCCAGTAACATAGCCCAGTCTCTGGCCGGACTTCTCGATCAGCCCGAAGCCGGTCACCCGCAAGCCTGGATCAATGCCGAGAATTCGCATCGGCGGCGCGCTGCAGGGCAACCGTGCAGCCAGCTGTACGCGACGTCAGGCACCACGCGCCGCATGTCTGTCTAGTCCGGAGACTCCGCGTTCTGGCCACGGCCTAAGCAGTTTCCATCACGGCCGTGGTGTAGACGTCCTGCACATCGTCAATCGATTCGAGCGCTTCCAGCAGCCTTTGCATGCGCGCCGCGTCGTCGTCGGCGATGATGTTCTCGGTCGTCGCCTTGAAAGTGACTTCGGCAAACGCGGGCTTGATGCCGGCCTGTTCCAGGCGTGTTTTCACCGCGGAAAAATCATTCGGGTCCGTAATCACCTCGATCGATCCATCGTCGTTCGCAACCACGTCCTCCGCGCCGGCGTCGAGCGCCGCTTCCATCAGCTTGCCCTCGTCCGTTCCCGGGGCAAATATCAGCTGGCCGCAGTGCTTGAACAGGAAGGCAACCGAGCCGTCGGTGCCGAGATTACCGCCATGTTTCGTGAATGCATGCCGGACATCGGCCACCGTGCGGGTGCGGTTGTCTGTCATGCAGTCCACCATTACCGCCGCGCCTGCTATGCCGTAGCCTTCGTAACGCACCTCCTCATAGCTTACGCCCTCGAGCTCACCGGATCCGCGCTTGATCGCGCGCTCGATGTTGTCTTTCGGCATGTTGTTTTCCATGGCCTTGTCCATCGCCAGCCGCAGCCTGGGATTGGTGCTTGTATCCGCGCCGCCCATCCGCGCGGCGACTGTGATTTCCTTGATCAATCGGGTGAAGATTTTGCCGCGCTTGGCATCCTGCGCGGCTTTCTTGTGCTTGATGTTTGCCCACTTGCTGTGACCGGCCATAGTGCTTTCCGAGGGTTCGACGTTGTTTGGCCGAGCGCCGCCAGGGCACCCGAAACGTTCCGTAGACGGCTGATATAATTCGCGAATTTTAGCATGACCGATCCCGCCGCCGCACCCTTGCAGTCGATGCCTTGCTGCACGCTTCTTGCATACCGCATCGGCAATGCACCGGTCGTTTTCACCACCTCCCCGCGCCCGCCGGTTCCGGCCCGCACCGCCCGCGGATTCCAACGGTGAATGATCTGAAACACCTGGATCACGCCTTCCTCGCCGGGGTCGCCTGCGTGGCGATCGCTGCGATCGCCTTCTCGGCGAAAGCCGTGATCATCAAGATCGCTTACACCCACCCGGTGGACGCGGTGACCCTGCCGGCATTGCGCATGATTTTTTCCGCGCCGTTCTTCCTGGCCATGGCGTTCTGGGCCGGCCGCGGGGGTGGCTCCGCGCTCACCCGGGACGACTGGAAAACGTTGGTCCTGCTGGGATTTCTCGGCTACTACCTGGCCAGCTATCTGGATTTCCTGGGCCTGCAGTACGTCACCGCCAGCTTCGAGCGCCTGATTCTGTTCATGTATCCGACGCTGGTGCTGCTGCTGTCCGCCTGGTTGCTGAACACCCGCATTCGTCGCCATCACGTGGCCGCACTGATCCTGTCCTATTGCGGCGTCGTGCTGGTGTTCGTCGAGAACATCGGTTTCGCCGACGACCCACAACAGGTGGCGATCGGCGGCACACTGATTTTTCTGAGCGGGGCGGCTTACGCTGTGTACCTGATCGGCGCCGGCGGCATCATCGCCAAACTCGGCGCAACGCGCTTCACCGCTTACGCCATGCTGATCGCCTGCGCGGTATGCATTGTGCAGTTCCTGCTCACCCACCGCGCCGATGCGCTGCGTCTGCCGGCACAGGTTTACTGGCTGAGCCTGCTGATGGCGGTGGTGTCGACCGTGCTGCCGGCCTGGCTGATGGCCGAGGGTATTCGCCGCATCGGCGCTTATCGCGCGGCCATGATCGGCGCGATCGGCCCGGTGGCGACCATCTTTCTGGCCTGGTGGATTCTGGCCGAGCCCGTCACCCTGGCTTAGCTCGGCGGCGCGGCGCTGGTGCTGGGTGGCGTGCTGCTGATCTCGCTCAGGAAATGACGAGGGCCGCGCAACGCGCGCGGCCCTCGTCAGAAAATCAAGCGATCAGAAACGGTACAGTAGCGAAGCCGCGAACGCATCCACATTGATATCGTCTCTGCTCAGCGGATCCGGCATTTTCCAGCGATCCCACTCGGCGCGCAACGCCAGCACCTCGGTGAAGTTGTACTCGAAACCCGCGCCGAATTTCACGTTGTAGTCGGTTTCTTCGCGATCCTGGGATGGAATCAACAGCGTCAGAGGCTCGCCGTTGAGACCCACCCGGGTCTGGCCCGCGCTGACACCGACACGCCCGAGCAGACTCCACTTTGGATCGATCGGGAATTTGCCCACTACATCGACATAAAGTGCCGACATACGGTAGTTCATGTCCAGCGTGCCGACCGTAGTGATGCCGGAGCGAAAGTTGTATCCCAC
>DATKEK010000279.1:0-4919 GCA_035512195.1 Burkholderiales bacterium | reverse complement strand
GGCCTCCGTCAGCGCGCGATCCGCCTGCTGGCGTGCGCGGTCCCGATCGAAATTGTCCAGCGCATAGGAGATGTTGAGGGATAGCCGGCTCAGCAACGTGATCAGCTCAGCGTCGAAGAAATTCTTCTCGGCCGCGTACAGATGCAGGGAATGAACCGCCTCGCCGCCGCGTTTCAGCGCGAAGCTGATATGCGAACCGACCCCGCATGAACGCAACAGATCGTTCCAGGGTGCGTTGCGCGGATCGGCGACGCTGTCGCCGGATACGTAGGGCTCGCCTTCCGACCATGCCGTCGCGGCTGCGGCGCCGGCCAATGCCCGCGTATCGGCCGACAGCGAGACCTTGTACGGATAGCCCCGGTCGTCTCCCGCCACGGCGACCGGTCTGATCGCATGCGAGTGGGTGTCGATCGCGCCGATCCATGCAAAGCTGAACCGGCCGGGTTTGACCGCAACCTCGCAGATCCTGGAGAACAACTGCTCCTCGTCGGTGGCGTAGATGATCGCGTCGTTCGCTTCGGAAAGCACTGCATACAGGTCGCGCAGGCGCGCGGCGCGCTGTTCGGCGGTCTTCTCCCCGGTGATGTCCTTGCCGGTTCCACGGTAGCCGGAGAACCTGCCGGTGGCATCGAAAACCGGTTCGCCGCTGATGCTGGCGAAGCGCACGCTGCCGTCCGGCAGCGTGCGCTTCAGCACCAGGTTGCGGAACGGTCTGCGTGCCTTCAGGTCGGACGCGTGCGCCCGCCGGATCTCCTCCGACTCGAAGATGTTTGGCAGTTCGAAGCGGGTTCTGCGCAGTGATTCGCTGCCCACTATGCCTGCCCGGCCGTGATCGCCGCCGGAAACCAGAATGAAGCGCAGGTTTTCGTCCTGTTCCCAGTACCAGTCGGAGGATAGTTCGGTCAGGCTGCGGAAGCGTGCTTCGCTTTCCCGAAGCGCCCGCTCAGCCTCTTTCTCGCCGGTCACATCCTTGCCGATACCACGGTAACCCCTGAAGCCGCCCGCATCGTCGAAGATCGGCATGCCCGACACCGACAGATGACGTACGCTGCCGTCCGCATACACGCGCTGGTAGATGAACTGGTGAAACGGCTCGCGTGCCTCGAGTGCCGCTTTGTGGCGGGCGAGGGCCTGCGCGTCGATCCGCACGCCGGGCAGTTCCCGCAGACCGAAATGTTCGTTTACCGAGACGCCGATCCGCTCGATTGGCTGCGAAACGAAGGTGTAGCGGAAATCGGCATCCTGCTCCCAGTACCAGTCGGAGGACAGTTCGGTCAGGCTGCGGAAACGCGTTTCGCTGTCGCGAACGGCCGTTTCCGCGCGCTTTTCGTTGGTGATGTCGCGGCCGATCCCGCGGTATCCACGGAATCGACCGCGCTGATCGATGATCGGCACGCCGCTGCTGGAGATCAATCGCTGATCCCCGTTCTCGGCAAAGCGGGTGATCGGGAAATCGTAGAAAGGTTTGCGCTGCGCAATCAAACGGTCGAGCGCCTCGCGCTGCTCTGCGGAAACGCCGGTGTAAGGTACTTCCCAGCGCGTCTTGCCGATCTGGTTCGCGATGTTGGTGCTGGGCTCCGCGTTGCGCAGTCCGCCGACGCGGCTGTAACGCAGGTTCTCGTCCTGCTCCCAGTACCAGTCGTGCGAGAGCTCGGCAAGACTGCGCAATTCGTTGCTGGAAGCGCGCGCCGCGCGCAGCGCCCGGTGACGCTCGGCGCTGGTCGACGCGATGAGCAGCGTGGTACAACCGAACACCGCCACGAACAGGTGCAGCAGCAACAGGCTGCCCTGCGCGGAGGCGCCGGCGAACGGCCCCGATCCCGCCGCGGTGCCCCAAACCGCGATGGCGAAAACCGCGGCATTTGCGATCGCGGTGAACGGCGGCTCGTGCCTGAGGGCCAGCCAGACCGCGAAGGGCAGCAGAAAGTAGTTGATCTCCTGCAGGCCGAAGCGCTCGCTCGCCAGGCCGTGGAAAATGGCGAACGCCAGCGCTGCCTGTACAGCGATATATACCCAGGCGCGACCGGCGCGCGGCGCGCGCCAGGTGCCGCGCAGCAGTTCGCGTCCGAGCAGGATCAGCGGGACGAACAGCAGAACTCCCAGCGCATCGCCGATCCACCATACGGTCCATGCCTCGCGATACTCGGCGGCCGGCAGCAGGCCGCTCGCCCACATGCTGGCCGGGCCGAGGGTTGCGGCGATCGCCGGCGCCAGAATGGCGCCCCAGAACAGCAGTGCCGCCGGGTCGCGCAGCCGCAGCATGGCGGTGTCGAAATCCACCCGGCGCAGCAGCGTGTAGCCCACCCAGGCGGCCAGCGTGTTGCCGAGTGCAACGCCAGTCGATGCCACGAGGTCCCCGGAAAGCCACAGCACGACCAGGAACGCGCCCATGGCGATGCCGGGTAGCAGCCGCGGCCCGAAGATCAGCAGCGCGGCAAGTGCGATGCCGGAAGGCGGCCACACCGAAGTGACGTTCGGATGGAAGAAGGTGAGGTGCAGGCCGCCGATGCCGGCCAGTGCGTAGGCAGCCGCAAGCAGAAGGTTGCCGGCGATATCGCGTCCGCGCACAAATGCAGACGAAGTTGAGGCGTGCGCGGGTTCGTTCATCGGAGGTTCAGGGGGAGTGCGCGGCGCGATCCACGGTGCAGGAGAACGGGTTCCCGGAACGCCGGCGGATTCACGCGGACGCGGATGCGCCGGCCGCCTTCTGGGCGACTTTGGACTGAAAGCGAGCGGCGTCTATCACCACGCGCTCATGGCGGCCCTCGGAGATCTTGTCGATGCCATCGTGCGCCACCAGGGAGAATTCCAGCTTGCGGCCGTCCACCTTCTCCAGCCGCGCGTCGACCGTGACGGTCATCCCGGGTGGGGTGGCGGCGAGATGCGAGAAGTCCACATGGGTGCCGAGAGACTGTTCGCGCGGCCAGTCGAGATGCGGCCGCAGCAGTTCGATGCATGCCCATTCGAGCAGGCCGACCATGAAGCCGGTGGCGAGTACCTGCGGCATTTCGCGGAACATGCCGGATTCCGGATACAGGTGCGGAACGGTCTTGGTCTCGGGAATGGTGAATTGAAACCGATGGCTGAGGCCGGGCTTGAGCGAGTCTTTCATGTGGTCAGTATGTGTGCGTGGCGAATTCTGTGACGCAGCCGCGTGCACGGCCCTACGGCGCGGCTTTCGTGACGGACTGCGCGGCGGCTTTTCTGCGGTCGTCGGCGCCAGGCGGGGCGACCTTGATGACCTCCTCGACGGTGGTTTCTCCGGCGCCGATCTTGAGCGCGCCGCTGATGCGCAGCGGCTTCATGCCATCGCGGTAGGCCTGTTCGCGGATCTCCGCGGCATCCGCACCCGCCCGGATCAACGGCCGCATCCCCGGGGTCATCATCATGATCTCGTACACGCCCACTCGCCCGGAGTAACCGGTCATCCGGCATTCCAGGCAGCCCCGTGCGGAGTAGATCTGCTTTGGTTTCTCCGCCTGCCATGGTGCGATCACCATTTTCCAGGTGTCGTCTGCGATTTCGCCGGCCTGGCGGCAGTGCCGGCAAAGCACGCGCACCAGGCGTTGCGCCATCACGGCGATCACCGTCGAATGCAGCAGATAGGGCGGCACGCCAATGTCAAGCATGCGGGTGATTGCGGCCGGCGCGTCGTTGGTGTGCAGCGTCGAAAACACCAGGTGTCCGGTCAGCGCCGCCTGGATCGCCTGTTCCGCGGTTTCCAGGTCGCGAATCTCGCCGACCATGATCACGTCCGGGTCCTGGCGCAGCAGCGTGCGCACGCCGGACGCAAAATCCAGCCCGATGCCGTGCTGCACCTGCATCTGGTTGAACGCCGGCTCGACCATCTCGATCGGATCTTCGATGGTGCAGACATTCACATCCGGCGACGCGATCTGCTTCAGGGTGGAGTAAAGCGTGGTGGTCTTGCCGGAGCCGGTGGGTCCGGTCACCAGCACGATGCCATGCGGTTTCGATGTGATCTCGCTCCAGCGCTGTTGGTCTTCCGCGGAGAAACCGAGATCGCGAAAGTCCTTCACCAGCACGTCCGGACTGAAGATCCGCATCACCAGCTTTTCGCCAAAGGCGGTGGGCATGGTGGACAGGCGCAGCTCGATTTCATCGCCGTCGGGCGTGCGCGTCTTGATGCGCCCGTCCTGCGGCCGGCGTTTTTCCACCACGTCCATGCGTCCCAGAATCTTGATGCGACTGGTCATGGCGGCGACCACCGGCATCGGGATCTGGTAGACCGCGTGCAGCACGCCGTCGATGCGAAAGCGCACGTTGGCGACTTCGCGGCGCGGTTCGACATGGATGTCGCTGGCGCGCTGCTCGAAAGCGTACTGCAGCAGCCAGTCCACCAGGCGCACCACGTGCTGGTCGTTCGCGTCCAGGCTGCCGCTGCGTCCGAGCTGCACCAGCTGCTCGAAATTTGTGACCTCGGAGAGGCCGCCACCCTGCTGCTTGCTCGCCCCCTGCACGGAGCGCGCGAGATTGTAGAACTCGACCAGGTAACTGTTGATGTCGAGCGGGTTGGCGATCACGCGCTTGATCGGCAATCGCAGGATCTTGGCGATCTCGTCTTCCCATTCGCGCACGTAGGGCTCGCAGGTGGCGATGACCGCTTCCGCCGTGGATACGCTGACCGGCAGGATGTGGTAACGCGTGGCGTACGCGTTGGACATGACCTTGGTGACCGAGGCGAAGTCGATCTTGAACGGATCGATGTGCAGGTAGGGCAGGCCGACCTTGCCGGCCAGCCATTCGGTGAGCGCCTCGAGATGCAGCAGCTTTTTCGGATTACGCGGATCCTTCCATTTCTGGTCGGCGATGATGACCAGCGGGTGCGAGTTGCCGCGGAAATGCCGGCGCAGCTCGAGCAACCTGTCGACGTCCTGTCTGGTCGCCAGATTGTCGGC
>DATKEK010000278.1:0-3922 GCA_035512195.1 Burkholderiales bacterium | reverse complement strand
TCCGCCTTCCGCCTTCCGCCTTCCGCCTTCCGCCTTCACCCTTCGCCCTTCATCCTTGATCTTGATCCTTCATCCTTGATCCTGATCCTTCATCCTTGCTTGGTAGTCATCCAGATTCCCCCGAACACCAGCATTGCGCCGGTGTAGTGGTAGGCGTACAGGCGTTCGCCCAGAAAGACCACGGCGAGCGCGGCGCCGAATACGGGCATGAGGTGCACGAACAGGCCAGCCTTGTTCGGGCCGACCTGGGCGACGCCGCGATTCCAGAACAGATAGGCGACGACCGACGGAATGGTGGCGAAGTAGGCGAGCGCCAAAATGGTCGAAGGCGTGAGCGCGAACGTGCCGCGCACGCTCATTTCCCACAGATAGACCGGCAGCAGCAGCGGCACGCTCAGCAGCAGCATGGCGGCGAGAAATCCGATTGCCGACAGTCCGGACGGGCGCCAGCGCAGTATCACGGTGTAGACCGCCCACAGCAAGATGGCCGCAAGGATCCACAGATCGCCGCGGTTGAGCTGCAGCGCCGCGAGTGTCGACAGGTCGCCGCGGGCGACCAGCCACACCGCGCCGGCCAGCGAAGACGCAACCCCCAGCCCCTGCGCGACTGTCAGCCGCTGCTTCAGAAAACCCCATGCGAGAAGAATGATGATGATCGGAATCAGCGAGTTAAACAGTATCGCGTTGGTCGTAGCGGTGTACTGCAGGCCGACGTAGATCATGGTGTTGAACGCCACGGCGCCGAGCGCACCGAGCAGCATGAGCGGGAACCAGTTTTCGCGGACGACACGCCACTCGCGGCGCAGCTCGGAAAACGCGAACGGCAGCAGGATCAGCAGCGCCAGCGTCCAGCGCCAGAACCCCATGGCCACCGGCGGTATGTCATCGCGCATCGCCCGCCCGACCACCCAGTTGCCCGCCCAGAACAGTGCGCAGAGCGAGAGCAGAAGATACGGCGAGGGATGGCGGAGGAAGCGGGGGATTTTTGTTGTTGTCATGACGATAAGAAGGACTGAGGACCGAGTAAAGGCAAGTGCCCAGTGCCCAAAAAAATTCCAGTTCTTTTCCGCGTTCCTCTGCGCCCTCCGCGTTGAGCGCTTGAAGCCGGCCTTTGGCCGGCTTGCCCGATTACTCCTGCCCCTAGTTCAGCCTCGCCGCCGCCTGTTGCAGCCGGATCCGCCGCAGCCGGATGTCGTCGGCGTCTGTGCAGCCGGGGTCGAGTTCGAGGTAGAGATCGAAATCGGCGATGGCGGCGCGGAAGCAGTCGAGTTCCTGGTAGACCATGCCGCGGTCGCGCACCTCGACCGCCTGATCTGGGGCCGCGCGGACGATCCATTCCATGACTGCAAGCGCATGCTCGAGCTGGTGGCTGCGCAGGTAGATCGCCTTGAGATTGCGCAGGACGCGCAGCAGGATTTCCTTGTTGCTTGAGCCAACCAGCAATCCGGCGATGATCGCGCGCGAAACTTCGCCGCCCCGCACTTCCCGCAGCCGTCGCTGGAGATCGACAATTCCGAGCGAGGTTCCACCGCTGTAGGGATCGAGAATGGCGAGACCGTCCGACACCTTGCATTTCACCAGGAAATGCCCGGGGAAACACACGCCCTGCAGCGGCAGGCCGACGCGCTTGCCGACTTCCATGTACACCAGCGACAGCGTGATCGGAATGCCGACGCGCCGGTCGATCACTTCGTTCAGAAGACTGTTGCGGGGGTCGTAGTAGTCGTCGGCATTGGGCGCGAATCCGAGATCGCCGAACAGGAACTGGTTCAGCGCAACGATGCGCTCGGGTTCGCTTGCGGACGGGTCGATTCGCTGGCGAAGGGTTTCGCCCAGGGTATCCAGCGCGCCGAGGTAGTGCTGAACGTCCAGATCCGGGTATCGGTGCGACGCGACCAGCAACGCCGCTTCGGGCAGATTGATCTCGCTGTCCGCCCCCGAGATGATGCCCGTCAGTCGTTCCGCCAGCGCCTCTCCCATGTTCCTCTCCAGGCGGGACCGCGCAACGCCGCCAAAAGATCAGGCGTCCTCTTTGACCGGCGGCCGGAACAGCGCCGCGACCTGCGATTGGTTCTTGCCTTTCTTGCGTGCCTCGGTACCCGCCGCGGCCTGGGTCAGCGCCGATGGCGCATTCTGCTGAACATCGGCTGCCGGAGCAGCATCGGGCACGGAGGGCTGGTAAGGCTGCGAAAACAACGGATCGCTTGCGACGGCCCGGTTCCCGCCGTGTCGCGGCGGATGCGACGGCCTGCGTTCGCCCGATTCGCGCCCGCCCGGTCTCCCGCGCTCCTGACGCGCACCACGATCGCGTGGGCCACCATCGCGCGCACCGCGATCGCGCGGGGCATGATCGCGTGCGCCGCGCTCTCGCTGCACGCCGCCGGGCATCGCCTTCACGTCGAGCTTTATCTTGATCAGCCGCTCGATGGCAGCAAGGCGGTCGCGCTCGTCATGAGACATCAGCGAAATCGCCTCGCCGCTGCTGCCGGCGCGGCCGGTGCGCCCGATGCGGTGAATGTAGTCCTCGGGGGAAATCGGCAGATCGAAATTGACCACGAACGGCAGTTCCTCGATATCGAGGCCGCGCGCGGCGACGTCGGTGGCAACCAGCACCTGCATCTTGCCTTCCTTGAACTCCGCCAGCGCCAGCATGCGTTCGCCCTGGGTGCGGTCGCTGTGAATCGCCGCCGCGGCAACGCCGTCCTTCTGCATCCTGTAGGCAAGGCGGTTGGCGCCGATCTTGGTGTTGCAGAACACCAGCACCTGGCGCATGTCGCGCGAGCGAATCAGTTCGGTGAGCGCGTCGCGCTTGTCGGCATGGTCCGCCTCGTAGACCGTGTGCGTGACCATCTCGGTAACCGCATTGCGCGCCGCTACTTCCACCGTCACGGGGTCCTTGAGCCACTGCGCGGCGAGCTTGCGGATCTCGTCCGAATAGGTGGCGGAGAACAGCAGGCTCTGGCGTTTGGCGGGCAGCAGCGAAATGATGCGCTTGATGTCGGGTAAAAAGCCCATGTCCAGCATGCGGTCGGCTTCGTCAAGCACGAGAAACTCCACCGCGTGAAACATGACGATCTTGCTCTGGATATGATCGAGCAGGCGTCCGGGCGTGGCAACCAGGATCTCGATGCCGGCGCGCAGATCCGCGATCTGCGGATCCATCGGCACGCCGCCGTAAATTGCCGTCGACCGCAAGGGCACGTGCTTGCTGTAGGTCTTGACGCTTTCATGCACCTGCGCGGCAAGCTCGCGGGTCGGCGCCAGGATCAGCGCGCGGATCGGGTGACGCGCGGGCGATACGCTGGTGCTTGCGTGCACCTTGAGACGTTGCAGCATCGGAAGCGTGAAACCGGCGGTCTTTCCGGTGCCGGTCTGGGCGGCCGCCACGATGTCGCGGCCGAGAAGGATCGGCGGAATCGCCTTGGTCTGGATGGGTGTGGGCTCGGTATAGCCCTGGTCGGCGATCGCCTGCAACAACTCGGGGGCGAGGCCGAGATCGGAAAACTGCATCAACTCAACTCCTGCAACGCGTCATGGCGCGATGCGACTGACTTACCGGCGCAGGCGCGACGCGCCCGGCTGACTCCGGCTCAAGCGCGCATATTACAGAAGAATACACGATGAATCAAAGACTTTGTGCACCGATACGCAAGAGCGCACAGAAGCGCGAACTAACCACGGAGGACACGGAGGAAAACCCTAACCGATCAAAACCACCAAGATACCAAGGACACCAAGAAACCAGATTCGGGTTTTCTTCGCGTCTCTTGCGTTCAGTTTCTCTTTTGACTTTCCTCCGTGTCCTCCGTGTCCTCCGTGGTAAAACGATTTGATCGTCAACGCACCAACGAAAATCTCCAGCGGAGACGGTGCGATAGAATACCGGCCTCGCCCCGGTAGCTCAGTGGATAGAGCAACCCCC
>DATKEK010000277.1:0-20949 GCA_035512195.1 Burkholderiales bacterium | reverse complement strand
CTAGCACCGCGAGGCCGGGATGCGCACCCCGAAATTCTGCGGGCTCCGCCGCCCGCGCAAGATGCTCACGACAGCCGATTCAAACCGCGATGACGCCTGTGCTTGCCTTCGATATCGAAACCGTCCCGGACGTGGAGGGGCTGCGCAAACTGAACGCGCTCGGCGCCGAGATGCCTGAGGCTGAAGTCGCAGAGGCGGCCTTCACGCAAAGGCGCGAGAAGACCGGCAGCGATTTCCTGCAGCTGCACCTGCACCGGGTGGTGGCGATTTCATGCGCGTTGAGAGACCGCGAGTCTTTCCGCGTGTGGTCGCTCGGCGAGCCGGACGACCCCGAGAAAGTCCTGATCCAGCGTTTCTTCGACGGCATCGAGAAGTACACGCCGCAAATCGTGTCCTGGAACGGCAGCGGGTTCGACCTGCCGGTGCTGCACTATCGTGCGCTGGTGCACGGCGTGCGCGCCGCGCGTTACTGGGACATGGGCGAAGACGACCGCGACTTCAAGTGGAACAACTACATCAGCCGCTACCACTCGCGCCACCTGGATCTGATGGACCTGCTGGCGCTATATCAGGGCCGTGCGGTCGCGCCGCTCAGTGACGTGGCCCAGCTGCTTGGATTTCCCGGCAAGCTCGGCATGGACGGTTCGAAAGTCTGGGAGGCGTTCCAGGCCGGCAATGTCGGCGGCATTCGCGCGTACTGTGAAACCGACGTGGTCAATACCTACCTGGTATTTCTGCGCTTCCAGCTGATGCGCGGCGTTTTCGACGAAGCACAGTATCGCAAGGAGTGCGAGCTGGTTCGCAGCACCGTATCGCGCGCCGACGAGCCGCACTGGCGCGAGTTCGTCTCCGCCTGGGGACAATGAAAGCGGCAACGGAACTGCGGATTGCGAGCGTAGAGTCGCTCGACTATGAAGGGCGTGGCGTCGCCCGCGTCGAGGGCAAGACGATCTTCATCGAGGGCGCACTGCCGGGCGAACTCGTCGAATTCGAAACATTCCGCCGCAAACCCACCTTCGAGCGCGCGCATGCAATACGCATCCTGCGCGCATCGCCGTTCCGTGTCGATCCGCGCTGCGCCAGCTTCGGCGTGTGCGGCGGATGCAGCATGCAGCACCTCGAGCCGCGTGCGCAAGTCGCGGCAAAGCAGCGAATACTGGAAGACAATCTGCTGCGCATCGGAAAGGTGCGCGCCGAAACGCTGCTCGCGCCGATCCACGGCCCAACCTGGGAGTACCGACATCGCGCCCGATTCGGCGCGCGGTATGTGCCAGGGAAGAACACCGCGCTGGTCGGATTCCGCGAGCGCAAGCGCAGCTACATCGCCGACATGGCTGCCTGCGAAGTGGTGCCCGCGCGCATATCTGCCTTGCTGCTGCCGTTGCGTACGCTGATAAACGGACTGTCGATTCGCGAGCGCATGCCGCAGGTCGAACTGGCGATCGGCGACGAAGTCGATACCCTGACCTTTCGCAACCTGGAACCGCTGACGCCTGGCGATGAAGCCGCCTTCCGGCAGTTTGCCGATGCGCATGGCGTGCAGGTTTTTCTGCAGCCGGGCGGACCCGATACCGTTGCACGGCTGCATCCGCGGGGCGCGCCGCCGCTGGAGTACCGACTGCCCGAGTTCGACCTGGTGTTCCCGTTCAATCCGACCGAGTTCACCCAGGTCAACCCCGCAATCAATCGCGTACTGGTGCGCAGGGCGGTGGCGCTGCTTGACCCCCGGCCTGGAGAACGCGTTGGCGACATGTTTTGCGGCCTGGGCAATTTTTCCCTGGCGGTCGCGCGGCGCGGCGCGCAGGTGCGCGGCATCGAGGGCAGCACGGTGCTGGTCGAACGCGCCCGCGAGAACGCGGAGCGCAACGCCCTTGGTGAGCGCTGCACGTTCGAGGTTGCCGATCTGTTCAAGACCACGCCCGAAAGCTGGAATGCGCTGGGCAGCTTCGACAAGCTGCTGATCGATCCACCGCGCGACGGGGCGATCGAACTGGCGAAGGCGCTCGGCACAGAGGGGCCGAAACGGGTGGTGTATGTTTCCTGCAATCCCGCCACCCTGGCGCGTGATGCCGAGGTGATGGTGCATGTAAACGGTTACCGCCTGATGGCTGCCGGAGTGGTAAACATGTTTCCGCACACATCCCACGTCGAGTCGATGGCGATGTTCGAGCGCTGACGGCAGTCGTAAAAAAACGGGCGGCCGCAGCCGCCCGTCTGCCAAGAGACTGTTGTGTCAGTCGCGATTGCCGGCAAACACCATCAGCAGGTGCAGCAAATGGGTAAACATGATGTAGATGTCGATGAATACCCGCAGCGTTGCCATCACATAATTGGTTTCACCCCCGTTCACGATCTGGCTCACGTCGTAGAGCATGTAACCCGCCATCAGCACCACCGCGATCGCCGAGATGGTCAGCGATGCCGCGGGAACCTGAAAGAACAGGTTCGCCACCATCCCGAGGATCAGCATGATCAGGCCGACGAACAGGAACTTGCCCATGAAGCTGAAGTCCCGGCGCGTAGTGGCGACATAGCTGGCGAGGCCGAAGAACACGAGACCGGTGGTGCCGGCTGCCATGCCGATCAGTTGCGGACCGTTCGACAGACCCAGCGCGACCTGCAGGATCGGGCCGAGCCACCACCCCATCAGGAATGTGAACGCGAGAAGCGCAACCACGCCCCACGCAGAGTTGCGCAGCGCCGAGATCCCGAACATGGCGCCGAACATCACCGCCAGCATCAGCAGCGGCCCCATGATCGGATTGGCTGCGAGGAACGCGAAATTGGTATTGACGCCCACGACCGCGCCGATCACGGTCGGGATCATGGTCAACCCGAGCATCATGTACGTATTGCGCAGCACCCGGTGCTGCGCGAGTCCCAACGCGGGAGCCTGGGTTCCGACCTGGATCTGTGGTTGCATGTGTTGGCTGCCTCCTGAATGAATTCGTCGTAAAACTGACTGCTAAGACTACCGGACTAGCGTAAAAGTTTCAACGCTTTACATGACCGCCTCATGGCAGTTGTCGTATCATTCGCACACCTGTTCGCGAACACACGGGCAAATACGGAGGGTTGGCAGAGCGGTTTAATGCGGCGGTCTTGACCACACGCTCGCGCCGCGAGCTTGTGGCTGTGAAGGCTAACCTTGAGGTTAGCCGGAACTAAAACCGTTGTAGGGAAATACGGAGGGTTGGCAGAGCGGTTTAATGCGGCGGTCTTGAAAACCGTTGTAGGGAAACCTACCGGGGGTTCGAATCCCTCACCCTCCGCCAGAAACGATAAGGCCCCAGCGGTGGGGCCTTATTGTTTCTGATGGACGGTGTCGTGTGGACGGGCCCGCTGGTTCGACCAAAACGCACTGCGTTTTGGGACGCCCGCAGGGCGGTCTCGAGCGAAGCGAGGGATGACCGGATCGCCGTAAGGCGAGACGGGCACAATCCCTCATCCTCGATCCTCGCCCCTGACCGCATCCGCCCAGCAATTCGGCGTTTCGAAGATCCGTACGCGTTCCAGCCGCAGTTGATTGCCGTACTCGTCCTGATACGCGCGATCGAGAATGCGGAAGGCTTCGAGCGCGAGATTCTCCGCCGTGGGCGGGCGCTCCAATACCACCGTTTTGTGCCCCGAAATCGCGTCCAGAAAATCCAGCACCTGGCGGTCGCCCTTCCAGGTCAGAAACGCATGGTCCCACGCGTCTACCAGCGAGCGTTGAGCGATCGTCTTGATTTCGGAGAAATCCATCACCATGCCTTGATTGGATGCGCCTTCGGTCCCGATAATCCCGCCGGAGAGCGTAATCTCGATCGCGTAGCGGTGCCCGTGCAGATGGCGGCACTGGCTGTCGTGATTGGGGATCCGGTGGCCGGCATCGAATTCCAGCCTGCGGGTGACATGCATCGCGCGTAAGTATCGGAAAAAATGCCGGAAAGTATAGCACCCGGCAGTCTGGCGTTTTGAATATCTGCTCCAATCGTGAAGGTCCTTCGATGTCGCGCAATCCCTCCAGCCCGTTGACCGTAATCGACCACGATCGCGCCAGCGCCGGTCTGGTTTACGTGTACCCGGTGATATCGCGCCGTGCCGGCGGGGTCTCGATCGGCGTGAACCTGAACGTGAACAACGCATGCAACTGGCGTTGCATCTATTGCCAGGTTCCCGGTCTCACGCGCGGCGCACCCGGTCCGATCGATTTCGATCTGCTGCGTGCGGAGCTTAAGGAGTTCCTGCGCGACGTTCTACACGGTACTTTCATGACCGAACGGGTTCCGGAAGGCGCGCGCCGGCTCAACGATATCGCCTTGTCCGGCAACGGCGAACCGACCAGCGCGAAGGAATTCGAACGCGTGATCGAGCTGATCGGCGAGGCGCGGCGGGATCTGGAAGTGCCTGCCGAAGTCAAGCTGGTGTTGATCACCAACGGCAGCCTGATGCACAGGCCGGCGGTGCGCGCGGGTGTGGCGAGAATGCGCGAGCTGAACGGCGAGGTATGGTTCAAGATCGACAGCGCTACCGAATCAGGAATGCGTGCGATCAACTCGACGCGCGTTTCGCTCAAACGCGTGCGCGAGAACCTGGAGATTGCAGCCCGGGCCTGCCCGACCTGGGTGCAGACTTGCGTGTTCGCGCTCGACGGCATGGCGCCGCCGGACGCAGAGCAATTCGCATATCTGGAATTTCTCCGCGAGCGCCTCGCGGCGGGCGTGCCGCTACAGGGCGTGTTGCTCTACGGCCTTGCGCGCGACTCTCACCAGCCGGAGGCGGCGCGGCTGTCCGCGCTTCCTGCTGACTGGCTGGAAAGATACGCCGAGCGCATCCGTGCGCTCGGCCTGCGGGTCAAGGTGACGCCCTGAATCAGCGTCTCGAGGGACGACGGCGATGCGGTGAGCGCTGCTGGGTGGCCTGCGTTTTTAGCCGCCGGTAAAGCGCGGGTTGCGAGGCTTTCAGATAGGTGAGGACCGCGATGTCGCCGCGGGTCAGCTTGCGTATGTCGACCTGATCCACATGCACCAGGCGCAACAGTTCGCACACTGGTTTTGGCATCCGGCGCCCGCTTTCGTAGCGTGAACCGCCGCTTTGCGTGACACCGATCCGGCCCCAGAACTCCTGTTGGTTCAGGCCAAGGCGCAGACGGACCTCACGCGGATTCTGCAGGTAGTCGTGACTTTTCATTACCGCTCTCCACTTTGCAATTGCTCGAGAGACCCGGCACTCCGGCGTCCGGCTCATGATATTTGTCATAACGGTGGCGTGCAAAGTTCCTGAATCCGCGGAAATGACATGCGAATTGCATGAGACGAAACCTGGAAGCGGGAGCAGGCAATGAAAAAAGCCGCGCAGAGGCGGCTTTTTCATCGAAAAAATGTAAGGAGATGTTTCCGGCTTGCCTTCCCGCAAGCGCGTTTGCTGCGGATTACTTCGCCACCTGCCGCTCGCGCATTTCATCGAGCGTCTTGCAGTCGATGCAAAGCGTCGCGGTCGGGCGCGCCTCGAGCCGCTTCAGTCCGATCTCGATGCCGCAACTGTCGCAATAGCCATATTCGCCCGAATCGATCTTGGCGATCGTCTCGTCGATTTTCTTGATCAGTTTGCGTTCGCGGTCGCGGTTGCGCAGTTCGAGCGCGATGTCCGATTCCTGGCTCGCGCGGTCATTCGGGTCGGCGAAGATCGTGGCCTCGTCCTGCATCGTATGCACGGTACGGTCGATGTCCTGGCTGAGCTCCTGCTTGAGCTGCGTGAGCATCTTCTTGAAGTGCTCAAGCTGCTTCGCGCTCATGTAGGCCTCTCCTTTCTTAGGCACGTAAGGCTTGAAATGTGTCCTGAATTCTGCAGCCATTTGGATGTTCCGAGCTGAAAAAAGTGGCCTTATTATCAGAAAAGAATAGGGGGTGCAACTGTAACGGGTTTCGGGAAGTTCGTGCAGGATTCCGCTTTTTCCAAATTGACGTTTAACTAACTGATAGGTATAGTTTCGCGCCTCCGGGGTGTAACGCAGCCTGGTAGCGTGCCTGCTTTGGGAGCAGGATGTCGGGAGTTCGAATCTCTCCACCCCGACCAGACTGCCCCGACTCGTATCGTGCCCGTAGCTCAACCGGATAGAGCACCAGCCTTCTAAGCTGGGGGTTACAGGTTCGATTCCTGTCGGGCACGCCAGCGCGCCCGAAGTTCCGACGCGTTGGTTTCTTTCGGTGGTGGCTGTAGCTCAGTTGGTAGAGTCCCGGATTGTGATTCCGGTTGTCGTGGGTTCGAGCCCCATCAGCCACCCCATTCTTCCCCTCAACGATTCGGCGGGCCGTCTCGCCATTCGTCTCTCATGATCTTTCTGCGCGATGTCGCATTGCGCCGCGGCGCCGGGCTTCTGTTCGAGCGGGCTACTGCCAGTTTCTTTCGCGGCCAGAAAGTGGGCGTCACCGGCGCGAACGGCAGCGGCAAATCCAGCCTGTTTGCATTGCTGCGGGGCGAACTGCACGCCGATGCGGGCGACGTCGAACTGCAGCCCGGCCTGGTGGTGGGCGAGGTCTCGCAGGAACTGCCGAGCGGCGAGCGGCGGGCGATCGACTATGTGCTCGACGGCGATGCCGAACTGCGCGCGCTCGAGTCTCAACTGGCAGAAGCCGGAGCCGCGAATGAAGGGCGTCGCATCGGCGAATTGCACGATCACCTTTCCCGTATCGAGGGTTACTCCGCGAACGCGCGCGCGGCACGACTGATGCACGGGCTGGGTTTCGCCCTGGAGGATCAGGCGCGTCCGATCGACGCCTTCTCCGGCGGGTGGCGTGTCAGGCTCAACCTGGCACGCGCGCTCATGTCACGCTCGGATCTGCTGCTGCTGGACGAACCCACCAACCACCTCGATCTCGATGCGATCGTCTGGCTCGAGCAGTGGCTGCGCCAGTATCCCGGCACGCTGCTGCTGATCTCGCACGACCGCGATTTCCTCGACAACACGGTTGACACCATCTGCCATATCGCTGGCGGAGGCCTGCGTGCCTACGTCGGCAACTATTCGGCGTTCGAGCGCCAGCGCGCGGCCGAACTGTCGCTGCAGCAAGCTGCGGCGGAAAAGCAGCAGCGCGAAATTGCGCGCATGCATGCGTTCATCGACCGCTTCCGCGCCAAGGCGACCAAGGCGCGCCAGGCGCAGAGCCGGTTGAAGGCGCTGGCGCGGATGGACCAGATCGCGCCGGCGCATGTTGACGCGCCGTTCGAGTTCGCGTTCCGCGAGGCGGATGCGCATCCCGATCCGGTGCTTGCGCTGGATGACGTGGCGGCGGGATACGACGGCCACGCGGTGCTGCGGGGTGTCAAACTGACCCTGCGCGCGGGTTCGCGCGTCGGGTTGCTCGGCCGCAATGGAGCGGGAAAATCGACCCTGGTGAAATTGATCGCAGGCGCACTGCCGCCGTTGTCCGGCGCGCGCATCGAAGGTCGGGGAATGGCGATCGGCTACTTTGCGCAATTGCAGCTTGACCAACTGCGCCCGCAGGACAGCAGCCTTGCGCACCTTGCGCGTATCGATCCGGCCGCGCGCGAGCAGGTGCTGCGGGATTTTCTCGGCGGCTTCGATTTTCGCGGCGACCAGGTGCTGGCGCCGGTGGCGCCGTTCTCCGGCGGCGAGAAGTCGCGGCTGGCGCTGGCGATGATTGCATGGCAGCGCCCGAACCTGCTGCTGCTGGACGAGCCGACCAATCATCTGGACATCGAGATGCGGCACGCCCTGACGCGCGCGCTGCAGGACTATCAGGGGGCGATGGTGCTGGTTTCACACGATCGCAGCTTGCTGCGGGCAACCTGCGACGAGCTGTACCTGGTCGAAGGCGGAAGCGTGAGCGAGTTTGCGGGCGACCTCGACGACTACACGCGCCATCTTGCCGCGCGTGAGGCGGCGGCGCCCGCCGAGGCCGGCGCGACCCCATCGCGCCGCGATCAGCGCAGACAGGAAGCGCAGGCCCGCAATCAGTCGTCGGCCCTGCGCCGGCCGATCGAGAACCGGCTCAAGGCGCTGGAACGCGAGATGGAAGAACTGGCTGCAGAGCGCGACCGGCTTGAAAAACGTCTGGCCGCCCCAGATATGTATGCCGATTCGGGCAAGGAAGACCTGAAGAGAATTCTGATCGAGCAGGCGCAGGTGGCGCAGCGCCTCGAGCAGGCCGAAGAGCGCTGGCTGGAACTGACTGCCGAGCTCGAAGCGCTCGCCGGGCGCTGAACGCGACTATGGCATCATGCGCCGGAACCCGGAACATGCCGGCATGCTCTAACGACCGATTTTCAGACCGATACAGGGGATAGAACGTGGGCAAGCGAATACTGCTGTTTCTCGCCACCAACCTGGCAATCCTGGTGCTGCTCAGCATCACCATGCGATTGCTGGGGATCGAACGCCTGCTGGATGAAACCGGCACCAACTTGAACCTGCAGGCCCTGCTGGTGTTCGCGGCCGTGATCGGTTTTGGCGGCTCGCTCATTTCGCTCGCGATCTCGAAATGGTCGGCGAAGTTCATGACCAAGGCGAAGGTCATCACCGACCCGCGCACCGAAATCGAGCAATGGCTGGTGCAGACCGTCAAGCGGCAGGCCAACATGGCGGGAATCGGCATGCCGGAAGTGGCGGTCTACGATTCCCCGGACGTGAATGCCTTTGCCACCGGCATGAACCGCAACAATGCGCTGGTCGCGGTCAGCACCGGGCTGCTGCGCAAGATGAGCCGTGAAGAAGCGGAGGCAGTGCTTGGCCACGAGGTCGCCCACGTCGCAAACGGCGACATGATCACGCTCGCCCTCATACAGGGGGTGATCAATACGTTCGTGATCTTCATCGCGCGCGTGATCGGTCACCTCGTGGACCGCGTGGTGTTCAAGAACGAGCGCGGCCACGGCCCCGGTTTCTGGATAACGACCATCGTCGCCGAGATCGTCCTTGCGTTGCTCGCGAGCATCATCGTCATGTGGTTCAGCCGCCAGCGCGAATTCCGGGCCGATGCCGGCGGGGCACGACTCGCCGGCCGCGAGAACATGATTGCGGCCCTGGAGCGGCTCAAGCAGACCTACGAGCCCTCGAAGCTCCCCGACCAGATCAAGGCGTTCGGCATTTCCGGCGGAATGGGCAGAGGCTTCAAGCGGCTGTTCATGACGCATCCGCCGCTGGACGAACGCATCGCGGCGCTGAAGAAGCCGTTGCGCTGATCGCGCAACTTTGCTTTCCGCAGGGGCAGCGCGTTTGCGCCGCCCCTTGTCATTTGCGACGGCAAATTCGCGGCGCCTCGTGTCTCTTCCGAAGGCAGCGGTGCCTGCGGCCGCGGCATGCGCGAGGCTTGCGTCAGCAGGCGCGCAGATCGATGCGCAGGTGGCCGTCTCCCAGATAGTCCAGAAACACGGTCGCGGGTTTTCCGGTGGAGATCGCAGCGAACAGCGGGAGCGCGCGCGCCGCGGGGTTGCCCTTGCGCAGCGCCTCGAGTTCGGCGTCGGACATCGGCGAATCGACATGTTGCCCGGCGATCGACTCGATCGACAGTTCGCTGGCTGCGTCGGCAGTGCGCACGCGCGTGAGCAGCATTGCAGCGGCGAAGGCTTCGGTCACCGGCCGCAGGCGGTGCAGCGGCTCCGGGTAGCACGCGTCGTAGCACAGCAGCAGCGCCGCCTCGCTCCCGGTGGCAACTTCGGCGGCCGCCTCCATCAGGCCGGCCGCGAAACTCCAGTCCCGGCAGCACAGGCTGGTTGATTTCGCCTGCGAACGGGTCGCGATGCTCCAGTAGCCGGCCGGCGCGTTGTGCACGGAATTATGAAAGCGGGTGGGCGATACCAGCCGCTCGGAGCCGGCAAGCGTTTCGCAGATTTCGTGAATCACTTCTCCGTCGCCGCCGGACGCGGAGAACACCGTCGGCAGCTGGTCAGCTCCGCGCCCGGTTTGCGCCAGCGCGTCCTGGCCCACTGCAATCGCGAGTTTTACCGGCAGTCCGGTACGCCGGCGTTCCGCCGCCGGCAGGATGTCCACGCGCGGCGGATTGAGCGCACTGTATGCATAGGGTTGGATCCCGGCGAGAATCGGGCGCGCGATCTGCCAGCCCGGCAGGCCCGGGCCGATTAGACCGACGCTTTCCACGAATACCCTCATGCCGCCGCCGGCCCGATGACCAGACTGCAGTTGGTCCCGCCAAAACCGAAGGCGTTGCTCATCACGGTGTGCGGTGGCTCCTGCGCGTTGTCGATCAGGTAGCGCACGCGAATCGCCGGATCCAGTGTCCGCGTGTTCACGCTGCCGGGCATGAAGCCGCGCCGGATGGCGATCTCGCAGATGATGGCTTCCAGCGCCCCACAGGCGCCGAGCGTATGCCCGGTCCAGCCCTTGGTCGAACTGCAGGCGGTATCGTCGCCGAACAGATCGTGCACCGCCTTTGCTTCCGCCGGGTCGTTGGTGCGGGTGCCGGTGCCGTGCAGGTTGATGTAATCGATGTCGCCGGGGCTGCGTCCGGCCGAGCGCAGCGCAGCACTCATTGCGAGGCGCGCGCCCGCGCCGTCCGGGTGCGGGCTCGACATGTGATATGCATCGCTGCTTTCGCCGAGGCCGAGCAGCGCCGTCCGATTGGCGTCGGCGCGGCCGGCAGGCTCGAGCAGCACGAATCCGGCGCCTTCGCCGATCGAGATACCGTCGCGCCCGGCGTCGAACGGCCGGCAGGGTCCGGAGGCAAGCAGTTGCAGTGAACCGAAACCGTACAGCGTGGTGAGGCACAGGCTGTCCGTACCGCCCACGATCGCCGCATCGCACAGGCCCGCGGCGATTGCCCGCGCCGCATTGCCGAACACCTTTGCGCTTGACGAGCAGGCGGTGGACACCACCACGGAAGGCCCGCCGAGCGCGAAATACGTGCGCACGAAATCGGCGAGCGAATAGTTGTTGTGCGTGGTCGCGTACAGGAGATCGTCCGGCAGCGCGCCGGTCGCGGGATCGCGCCGGCGGTAGGCCAGTTCCGTCTGCAGGATGCCGGAGGTGCTGGTGCCGAGGAAAACGCCGATGCGCCTCGCGCCATGTCGCGCGCGCGCGTCCTCCACTGCGTGTTCGAAGCCGTCCTGGCGCAGCGCGAGTTGCGCAATACGATTGTTGCGGCAGTCGAATCGCGTCAGATCCTGCCGCACCGGCGCGAGCGCTTCATCGGCGATGCGGCCGATCCAGCTGTCGATCCTTGCGGTGTCGAAGTCGCAGGGTGCGAGCCCGGAACGGCGCCCGATCAAAGCGGCTGCGGTGGCGTCCAGGCCTGTACCCAGGCTGCTGGCGGTTGCGAGGCTGCGAAAGACGAGCGGCTGCAATTGATTCGGATCCGGTCGGTGGGAGGTTTTCCGGCCGAAGGCGCGAACAGGATTCGCGCCCGGCATGGCTGTCGAGGGGGAGGTTACGTTCGCCTTCGGGTATCGTCAACGATCTTCATTCGGGCCACAGAGTTTCCCCTTGGCAGCAGTTATAATCCGTCCTGCCGTCGACCGACTGTAATACCGTGTCCTGAAGGGGGGCGCCGACGAATCATGGATACTGTAACTGCCTTGAGCGATCAGGAACGCGAGATCGCGGAACTGATCGTGGCGACGCTCAACCTCGAAATCTCCGCCGCCGAGATCGATCCGGCGGCGCCGTTGTTTCGCGACGGCCTTGGGCTTGATTCGATCGACGTACTCGAGATCGCGCTTGCGATCTCCAAGAAGTACGGCTTTCAGATCAAGTCGGATGACAGCGACAACGTGCGCATCTTCGGCTCGCTGCGCAGCCTGAACGAACATGTCCAGCATCACCGTACCAAATGACCGCAGGTTGATCCTTGGTTTGCTGAAGGGATTGGCCGTAATACTCGCGGTCGTTGCATATCAGGCGCTGGTTCACTGGGCCATGACAGAAGGGCGCATCGACGGCCCCGGGCGCGTGCTGGCAATCGCCACCGTACTGGCGGCCGCGGTATGGCTGGTGCTGTTGGCCGCAAGAGCCGGAAAGCCGCTGGTCGCTACGCTGCTGACAGTTGCGGCCGCCGCGCTGGTTTGGACCTTGTGGGCGTCCAGGCCGGCGCTGCTCTACTTCATCCCGCATGTCGCGGCCTACCTGTTCCTGCTCGGCCTGTTCGGCCGCACGCTGCTGCCACGCCGCGAAGCACTGATCACCACGCTTGCCCGCCATGTGCACGGCGAGTTGCCCGATTTCATCGAGGCGTACACGCGCCGCGTCACCTGGGCCTGGAGCCTGTTTTTTGGCGGCATGGCCCTGACGTCGATCCTGCTGTATGCGTTTGCGCCGCTCGCCGCCTGGTCATTTTTCGCCAACCTGATGAACCTGCCGCTGCTCGCGGCGATGTTCGTGTGCGAATACCTCTACCGCATCGTTCGCTACCCGGACTTTTCTCACGCAACGCTTCTGACCACCGTCCGGGCCTTCTGGAAGTTTCATGCCTGAGACCGGCCTCCGGCGCGACTCGCGCGGCTGCCTGGACGACATTGCAACCGGCGAACGCGCATGACGGAAATCGCGCTGGTCGGTCACGGCGATCCCGCTGCCATCCTGGCCTGGCGTGCCGGAAAGGCGATCCGTGCAGATGCGTTCCTTGCCGATGTCGGGCGCGTGGCCGCGCAGCTGCCGCCGCGCCGGTACCTGGTGAATCTCTGTGCCGACCGCTACTGCTTCACGGTGGGGCTGGGCGCTGCGATGCTGCGTGGGCAGGTGAGCCTGTTGCCGCCCAACCAGACGCCGGAGATGCTCGGGCGGCTCGCGCAGGAATACGACGGTCTGTACGCACTGATCGATGCCGGGGCGCAACCTGCCGCAATCGAAACCGTGCGCTTTCCCGACGATGCGCCGCCGGAGCCATCCGGATGGAGCGTGCCGGTCATTCCCGCCGGCCAGATTGTCGCGGTCGCCTTCACCTCGGGATCGACCGGTCAGCCGATGCCGCAAGCCAAGACCTGGGGCGGGCTGGCGCGCGGCGCACTGGGCGAGGCGTCGCGGCTGGGGCTGCTGGACGGCCGGCCGGCGGCGCTGGTCGCAACCGTTCCCGCCCAGCACATGTACGGGCTCGAAAGCAGCGTGCTGCTCGCGCTGCGCAACGGCTTTGCGCTGCATGCTGCGCGGCCTTTCTATCCGGCCGACGTGCGCGCCGCCCTGGAACAGGTTCCCGGCGAGCGCGTGCTGGTCACCACGCCGGTGCATCTGCGGGCCTTGCTTGCGGAGGACCTGCTGCTGCCTGAACTGAAGCTGGTGGTTTGCGCGACCGCGCCGCTGCCTTTGGATATCGCCGGCGAAGTCGAGGCGCGTTATGGTGTGCCGCTGCTTGAGATCTACGGCTTTACCGAAGCCGGCCAGGTGGCGGCGCGTCGCACGCTGGATGGCGCGCCATGGCGCACGCTGCCGGAGGTGCGCCTGCGCACGGAAGGCGACACGGTCTGGGTGCAGGGCGGTCCGGTGGAGAAAGCCGTGCCATTCACCGATATTGTCGAAGTCCTGGATGAAGAGCGATTCGTCCTGCACGGCCGCAGCGCGGACCTGGTGAACGTCGCAGGAAAGCGCAGTTCGCTCGGCTACCTGAATCACCAGCTGAACAGCATCCCCGGAGTCGAGGACGGTGTGTTTTTCATGCCCGAAGAAACCGGCGCCGGCATCACCCGGCTGACCGTGTTCGTGGTGGCCCCGAGGCTGAACCGCGCGCAACTGATTTCCGCGCTGCGCGAGCGTGTCGACCCGGTGTTCCTTCCGCGGCCGCTGCATTTCGTGGACGCGCTGCCGCGGAGCGCCACCGGCAAACTGCCGCTGGAATCGCTCGAGCGGCTGGCGAGAACCTGCGAGCAGAAAGAGCGGTCTGCGAAACCGGCGCGCGGGGACGGCACATGACCCCCGGCTGGCTCGCGCAGCGCGAGCGCAGCAACGCGGTCGCAATCCGCGTACTGGTCTGGGTCACCCTTGCGCTCGGCCGTGGCTTCGGGCGTGCGCTGCTGGTGCCGATCACGCTCTATTTCCTGGCTTTCTCGATCAAGGCCCGCCGCGCATCCCGCGACTATCTGCGCCGCGCGCTCGGCCGCCAGCCGCGCCTGCGCGACCTGTTCCTGCATTACTACAGTTTCGCCGTGGTGTCGCTGGACCGCGCGTTCTTTCTAAGCGACCGTGTGGATCTGTTCGAGTTCGAGATAACCGGAGAAGATGTACTGCGCGACGTCCTCGAATCCGGCGCGGGGTGCGTGTTGCTAGGCGCGCACGTCGGCAGCTTCGAGGCGCCGCGCATGCTCGGCAAGAGCCGCGGTCTGCGCGTGAGTATGGCGATGTTCCAGGAGAACGCACGCAAGCTTAACGCCGTGATCAACGCGGTGAATCCGGAGCTGGCGAACGTAGTGATCGAACTCGGACGGCACGATTCGATGCTGCGCGTGCATGAGCGCGTGGAGTCCGGCGAGTGGGTCGGCATACTCGCCGACCGCGCGATCTACAAAACCGGCGAGGTTCGCGTGCAGTTCCTCGACGGGCAGGCGTCGTTCCCGACCGCGCCGTTCCGTGTCGCGGCGATGCTCGGCCGGCCGATGGTGATGATGATGGCGCTGTACCATGGCGGAAATCGCTACGAACTGTGTTTCGAGCGACTGGTCGATGCGCCGCGGCTGGATCGTGCCCGGCGTGACGAGCAGCTGCGCGAATGGATTCAGAGCTATGCGCAGCGCCTGGAGCACCATCTCCGGCGGGCGCCTTACAACTGGTTCAATTTCTATGATTTCTGGTCGGACGCGGGTCCTGGTCGTTAGCCTGCTGCTGTTGTGCAACACGCTCGTCGCGAACGCGCAGGCACAGGAGCAGCCGGCGCGCGCGGACGAATGGGGCATCGACCAACTCATGCAGGAACTGGCCGGCACCGAGCGCGCCAGTGCACGTTTCGTAGAGCAGAGATTTCTCAAGGTTCTTGAATCCCCCCTCGAACTCACTGGCAGGCTGGTCTATCGCGCGCCCGACCGGCTCGAGAAGCACACCCTTACACCGAAACCGGAAAGCATGACCATCGAGGGCAATCGCCTGGTCATTGAAAGCGCCGCGAGCAACCGCCGTCGCGTGGTGGGATTGCAGGATTACCCGGTGCTATGGGGTTTCATCGAAAGCCTGCGCGCGACGCTCGGCGGAGATCTGCAAACGCTGGAGCGTTTCTATCGCGTCGAGCTGGACGGCCGGCCGGGCGCGTGGCGCCTGTCGCTGGCACCTCGCGATCGGCAGATGAGCGACTTCATCCGCCTGATCACCATCACCGGCGCAGGCGGCTGGATCAGCAAGGTCGAGGTGCACGAAACGCACGGCGACCGCTCCGTGATGAGGATCTACGGGGACACCCCGTGAACCGTCATGCCGGTCTCGCGATCGGTATCTGGCTCGGCTTGCTGCTGATCGCCGCCTGGTCCATCACCCAGGCGCGCTTCACCGCCGACCTCGCGGCTTTTCTTCCGCGCTCGCCTTCTCCCGCACAGCAGGTGCTGGTCGACCAGCTACGCGACGGCGTGGTGTCGCGGCTGATCCTGGTCGGCATCGAGGGCGGCGAACCGCAGCAGCTGGCACAGATCAGCACCCGGCTCGCGCAGCAGCTTGCTGCAGACGACGCGATCGCCTACGTCAACAACGGCGCCGAGGACCAGCTGCAGGCGGACGGCGAATTCCTGATCGAGCACCGCTACCTGTTGAGCGACGCAGTTTCTCCGCAACGCTTCACGGTGTCATTCCTGCGCAAGGCGCTCGAGGGACAGCTCGATCTGCTCGCCTCGCCGATGAGCATGGTGGTCAGCCGCGTGCTGCCGCGCGATCCCTCCGGCGAACTGCTGCATCTGTTCGACCGCCTGCAGGAACCCGGCGGACCGGACAAACGCCACGGCGTCTGGTTCGGCTCGCAGGGCACGCGGGCGCTGCTGCTCGCGCAGACCGAGGCGCCGGGCTTCGATATCGACGCGCAGCAGGCCGTGCTCGAGCGCATTCGCGCCGGGTTCGACGCGGCGGCGGAGGAGGCGCAGGCCGGCGATGCCGAGTTGAAGATTACCGGCCCCGGCGTGTTCGCGGTGGCTTCGCGCGAAGGCATCAAGGCCGACGTCATCCGCGTGTCTTCGATCGCGCTGGCGCTGGTTGCACTGCTGTTGATGCTGGTGTATCGCTCGCCGCGCGTGCTGCTGCTGACGCTGCTGCCGGTGGCGAGTGGCGCGATTGCCGGCGTCGCTGCGGTCGGACTGGTGTTCGGCTCGGTGCACGGGATCACGCTCGGCTTCGGCGCCACGCTGATCGGCGAGGCGGTCGACTACGCGATCTACCTGTTCGCCAGCACCGTGGCCGGCTCGACTCCGGGAAAGGCATTGCAGCGCATCTGGCCGATCCTGCGGCTGGGCGTTCTGACCTCGGTGGCGGGTTTCGGCGCGATGCTGTTTTCGGGATTTCCCGGCCTGGCGCAGCTCGGTCTGTTCTCGCTTACCGGACTGATCGTCGCGGTCGCGGTGACCCGCTGGGTGCTGCCGTCGCTCGCCCCGGCCGGGTTCAGCGTAAGAACCGTGGACCGCTTCGCGCCGCGACTGACGGCGGTGCTGGATGTCGTCCGCATGCTGCGTCTTCCCCTCTACGCGCTGGTGGTGGCGGCGCTGGTGTGGCTGATACTGCCGGGCAAAACGGTGTGGGACGACGAACTTGCGAGTCTGAGCCCGGTGCCGGAGTCGGAACAGAAGCTGGACGAGTCGATGCGCCGAGACCTCGGCGCGCCGGACGTGCGCCAGCTGGTGGTGGTGCGGGCGCCCGACCGGCAGGCTGCCCTGGAGCAGGCGGAGGCGGTGTCTGCGGTACTCGGGTCGCAGCCGCGGCGCGTGCTCGGCGGCTTCGACTCGCCGTCGCTGTATCTGCCCAGCGAGCGCATGCAACGTGCCCGGCAATCGGCTCTGCCCGGCGAAGCAAGGCTGCGAGCCAACCTGCGGCAGGCGCTGGAAGGGCTGCCGTTTCGCGGCAATATTTTCGAGCCGTTCTTTGCCGACGTCGAACGCGCCAGAAAGGCGCAGCCGATGCGACGCGCCGACCTCGACGGCACCGGCCTCGCGTTGCGGGTGGACAGCCTGCTGGTCGAGCGGCGCGGCGAATGGGCCGCCATGCTGCCGCTGCGCGACGTGGCGGACGAGGCGGCGCTGGCACAGGCGCTCGCCGGGTTTGACCAGACGAGCGTGGTGCTGCTCGACCTGAAGCGCGAATCCAACGCGGTCTACAAGAGTTACCGTGCGCGCGTGTTGACCTTCGCGTTGCTTGGCGGAAGCGCGATGGTGATCCTGTTGCTCGTTGCCCTGCGCTCCGCGAGCCGTACCTGGGAAGTGGTGGTGCCGCTGCTTGCGGCGCTGGTGGTGACCTGCGCCATCCTGCTGCTCGGCGGCACGCTGAACATCTTCCACCTGGTCGGCATGCTGCTCGTAGTCGGCGTGGGTTCGAACTACACGCTGTTCTTCGAGAGCGGCGAGGTTGGTGATGAAGGCCGCCAGCGCACCATCGCCGCACTGCTGATCTGCAACCTGTCCACCGTGATCGGCTTCGGCGCTCTCAGCCTCGCTGACACCCCCGTGCTGCAGGCAATCGGCAGAACCGTCGCCATCGGCGCCTTTCTCAGCCTCGTGTTCGCTGCCATCCTCACCGAGCGCGAACCGGTCTGACTTTTCGCGCAGTTGAAAGTCAAGGGCGAACCACCAAGCCACCAAGGACACCAGGAAATCCGAAAGTCGAGAACGAATGATTCTCTTGGTGTTTTAGGTATCCTTGGTGCCTTGGTGGTTCAAAGTTCTTCTGGCGGACCGTTCCTTGATCGAGTGATACGGCGATAGATCAGCAGCGGCAGGCGGGCGAGGAAGCCGAGCATCAGTCGCGTGTGCATCCAGGTGAGCAGGGCGTTGTCGCGCAGGTAGTGGAAGTGCGATACACCGCCTTCGTCCTTGCTGAAGTAGCGTACCGGCGTTGGCAGGTTGACCGGCCGCAGTCCTTTCCACACCAGGCGCACCGCGGCTTCCACGTCGAAATCGAAGCGCCGCATCCAGCGGCTGGATTGCATCGTATTCAGCAGCGGCCGCAGCGGGTACACGCGCATGCCGAACAGCGAATCGCCGATGCCGGACCACAGCGTTTCCAGGTTCGCCCACCAGTTGGAAATCCGGCGTCCCACTACCCGCAGACGCGGCGCGCTGCTGTCGAACACCGGCTTGCCGAGGATCAGCGCATCCGGCGCTGCCTGCGATGCCGCCATGAAGGCGGGGATCGAAGCTGCGGGATGCTGGCCGTCGGCGTCCATCGTCAGCACATGGGTGTAGCCCTGCGCCTCGGCTTCGCGCAGCCCGTGCAGCACCGCTGCGCCCTTGCCGCGGTTTTGCGCCAACTCGAATACGCGCAGGCCGGAGTCGGTTTGCGTGAGTGCGCGCAGCTGCGCGCCGGTGTCATCGGTGCTGCCGTCCACCACCACCCACACCGGCTCCCAGTGCCGGCGCGCGTCGCGCACGGTGTCGAGTACCTTGCTGCCGGTGTTGTAGGTCGGGATGAGGACCAGGTGCGAGTGCGAGGCTTCCGGCATTCAGGTCCGTTCGGCGGGCCACGTCATGGCGCGGGCGTCGGGCCGGTAGCGCGCGCCGTATCCGGCGCAGCGTGCCGGTCGAGCGAATCTGCGCCTTTCATTTCATGGTGATAGTAGCGCTCGAGTCCGGCGACGAACGCCTTGACGCTTCCGGTCACGTGAAAGCGCCTGCCGAGCCGCAGGCGATAGACCAGCGGCATGCGGGGTTTCTTCAGGATCGGCCAGCCCTTGCTGAGGAACGCGCTGTTGGTTTCGATGAATACCGTTTGTATCGGCGCGCCGGCGCGCTTCGCAATCAGTGCGAAGCCGCCTTTGAATGCGTTCACCGGGTTCGCGCGGGTGCGCGTTCCCTCCGGGAACACCAGCAGGTTCTGGCCATGCTTCAGTTCATTGATCGCGAAGCGCACCATGTTCGATGGCGAGTCGTTGCGGATGTAGCGCGCCAGCCGCGCGCCGCCGCCGAGGATCGGGCTGTCCCAGATCTCCGCCTTCATGATGCATGCGATATCCGGCAACCGGGAGATCACCAGCACCGCATCGATCAGGCTCGGGTGATTCGGCGCGACGACGACAGAACGTTCCGCCTGCAGCGCATCCAGCACCGACAGGTCGAGTTTCATCACCCCGGAAAACTGCAACAGGGCGAGATAGGTGCGGAACACGAAGCCGATGGTTTGCCGCCCGACGCGCCGGCCGGTCTCGCGCGGCAGCAGCGGATACACCACGGCGCTGACCAGCGTGCATGTCACGCCCAGCACGGCGAAATACAGCAGTGCGGCATAGAGCACGAAGTGCTCGTAGATCTCCCTGACGATGCGTGCCGGCATGTTCATTACCGTATCTGACGCCTGGCGCATACCGTGGCGGCGCGCCATTCCCCCCTGACGGCATTGTAGGTGGCGCGTCCCGACATGAAAACCGCGCTGTTCAGTCTGGTGCCTGCACGCGTCGCCGCGATTCGCCGAAGATCCAGGCAAACGCTACGCCGGCGGCCACCGACTGGTTTTGCCGGATGAGTGGACTATCCTCGAACACCGCGCCGGCGACCGTGTCCCAGCGCACAAATCCGCCGATCCAGTACGACTTGAATCGCTTGCTGGCGGCGCCGATGGCCTGCACGCCGGCATAGCCGCCTTCGGCCGCGTAAGCCGGGCGCTGCGCGGTGGCAAACTGCGCCGCCACGCCGAAGAAATAGTTGTGATGTTGTTTGTCGCCGTAAAGCGGGCCGGCGGCCACGCCGATGTTGGAACGCGGTCCGAGCAGAGCGCTGTCGCGGAAGTCGACGTTGATCTGTGGCTGGAACACCCAGCCGATGTTTTGCACATGCGAGAAATCCGTGGCGATCACAGTACGCACCGGCAGTCGCAGGTCGACCTGGAAGCGACCGTCCGCGGATCGCAGCAGCAGGAACTCCAGGTTCGGCCCGAGTTCCAGCGTCGGGTCCAGGTCGGGCATGCCCTGGCGCGCGCGGTTGTTCGAACTGTCGACCGGGATCGAGGCGTTCACGCTCACATCCAGCTTGACCCGCTCGCGGTCGATGAACAGACCGCGCAGACTGCCGCGGTCCGCCTTGAGGAATTCGCCGCGATACACCAGGTAGGGGATCGGCAGCACAAAGGTGCTCCTTTCGTCCGATCCGCGATAATCCGGGAAGTTGATTGCCGAGATACCGAGCCCGGCCTCCCACAGCGGCAGCTCGTCTGCGCGCAGGTCCGGCGTGCCTGCGGCGAGCACGCATGCCAGCGCCACACCCGGCAGCAGATCCCTTCGCAACCCGGTCAAGCGCCTAGGCTGCACAGACCGCCTCTATTTCCAGCAGCAGTTCTTCCCGGCAGATGTCCGCCTGCAGCCAGACGATCGCGGCCGCGCCTGGGAATGCTGCGTGCAGCTTCGCCTCGACCACCGGCCGGCTGTCCGTTTGGCGCAGGTACACCTTCAACAGCAGGCCGGTGTCCGCGGAAGCGCCGGGCAGATCGCGGGATTGCGCTTCCGCGATCAGGGCGCGCAGGTTGCGGATGGTCTCATCCGCCTGTGCCGCGACGTCGCCGGGGTGCAGACTCTGGTGCCCGACGATGCTCGCGGTGCCGGAAATCAGCAGCCGGCGGGTGCCCTGCAGATTGACGGAAAGCGCGCGCGAAAACGTCGGCCCGCGCGGCCCGTAGCGCTGCGGATAGCTGTACGCGCTCACCTGCCGCGGGTTCTCCACCGCCGTGCCCGGCACGCGGCCCGCAAGCGCAACCATGGCCATGCCGGCGCTGCGCTTGCCGACCGCGCTGGCTGCCGGTGCGTCCGCGGGAATGTTGCGGCCAGCGGCAACGAAGGCTTCGTGACGTCCGAGCGAAAACCGCTTGTAGCGCTCGAGCCCCTGTTCGTCGAGATGGATATCGGGCAG
>DATKEK010000276.1:0-18097 GCA_035512195.1 Burkholderiales bacterium | reverse complement strand
ACCGACACGCCCGAGCAGACTCCATTTTGGATCGATCGGGTACTTGCCCACCGCATCGACGTACAGGGCCGACATGCGGTAGTTCATGATAAGCGTGCCAACGGAATTGACGCCGGAGCGGAAGTTGTAACCCACCTCCGTTTTGCCCAGCCGGGTCAAACCCGCTTCGATTGCCAAATAGCGGTTGAATTCGTAGCCGAGAAATACGCGCGACCCGTTGAAACGGTCGTTGATGTCTCGGATGGTGTTGTCAGTGCCGGGAATCGCCGCGGTGAAAGCCGCGTCTACGGCATCAATCGTGCCCTGCGGAGGCGTCGCATTGCCGCGCGAGATCCCCAGCCCGACATACCACGGGGTCGCCACGCTTTCGGTAAACCAATCGACCTGTGCGGCAAGTTGAGGCGAAAAACCGCCTGCCAGCGTGAAAGCGGCGGCAAGGGTGGCGTGCTTTTTCACTCGGCTCTCCTTTGGGAACGATCAGGCGCCTGAAAATGTACTCGAATGGCGCGGAAGTGTAAATCGTTTTTTCTTAGGTACTTGCAGACCCTCTTTCATGCGATCTCTCGGGACCGCGGGGTCGGCAGCACCGCTCAGACGTTGAAGCGGAAGTGGATCACGTCGCCGTCGCGCACCACGTATTCCTTGCCCTCGAGCCGTGTGCGGCCGGCTTCTCTCGCCCCCTGCTCGCCCTTGTACGCCACATAGTCTTCAAACCCGATCACCTCGGCACGAATGAATCCGCGCTCGAAATCGGTGTGAATCACCCCTGCCGCGACCGGCGCGGTATCGCCCTTATGAATCGTCCAGGCGCGCACTTCCTTCTCGCCGGCGGTGAAATAGGTCTGCAGCCCGAGCAAATCGTAGCCGGCGCGGATCAGCCGGTCGAGGCCGGACTCCTGCAGGCCGATGTCCGCGAGGAACGCACGCCTGTCCTCGGCCGACATGTCCGCAATCTCAGCTTCGAGCGATGCGCAGATCGCCACTACCGGCGCGCCCTCCTTTGCCGCATGTTCGCGCACTCGGTCGAGCAACGGATTTTCCGAGAACCCCTGTTCGTCGACATTGGCGACATACATGGTCGGCTTCATCGTCAGCAGAAACAGCGGCCGCAACAGCCGATGTTCCTCTGCCTCCAGCGCCAGTGCCCGCACCGGCCTGGCCTCGTTCAGCACGTTTTCCACTTTCTTCAGCACTGCGACCAGCCGCTGCGCTTCCTTGTCGCCGGCATTGGCGACCTTGGCATAGCGCGCAATCTGCTTTTCCACCGTCGCAAGATCGGCCAGCGCGAGTTCGGTGTCGATGGTCTCGATGTCCGAGACCGGATCGATGCGCCCGGCGACATGAACTACGTTGTCGTCGGCGAAGCAGCGCACCACGTGCGCGATTGCGTCGGTCTCACGGATATTGGCGAGGAACTGGTTGCCCAGGCCTTCGCCTTTCGATGCGCCCGCCACCAATCCGGCGATGTCGACGAACTCGACGATCGCCGGCAGCACTTTCTGCGGCCTGGCAATCGCCGCGAGCTGCGCCAGGCGCGAATCCGGCACCTCGACGATGCCCACGTTCGGTTCGATGGTGCAGAAGGGATAGTTCTCCGCCGCGATCCCGGATTTTGTCAGCGCGTTGAACAGGGTGGACTTGCCGACATTCGGCAGACCGACGATTCCGCATTTCATGGTTTGATCGCTGCAAATGGTGAACAACAGGCAGCAACGGGCGCTGCCTGTTGTTCACAGCTCGCGGCTCACGGCCTCGTGTGCATGCGGTGCATGGCCGCTTCGGTTTCTCCCCGCACCAGCAGCGGCCACACCTCGAGGCTTCTGTCGATCGCGGCGCCGATCAGCTCTGCCTCCTCCTGGCGCGGACTCGCCAGCACATAGTTGACCACCTGGGCGCGATCGCCCGGATGGCCGATGCCGATGCGCAGGCGCCAGAAATCGTGGCCGAGATGCGCGGCAATGTCCTTCAGACCATTATGTCCCGCCACGCCACCGCCCTGTTTCAGCTTGACCGCGCCCGGGGGCAGGTCCAGCTCGTCGTGCGCCACCAGGATCTCCGCAGGAGGCAGCTTGTAGAACTGCGCGAGCGAGCGCGCCGCGCGGCCGCTTTCGTTCATGAACGTGTCCGGCTTGAGCAGCCAGCATTCATGTCCGCTGGCGGCAAGCTTTGCCAGCTGACCATGAAAACGCGGCTCGGTTCTGAGCGTGACCCCGGTCTGCCGCGCAAGTCGGTCCACCCACCAGAATCCGGCGTTATGCCGCGTGCCCTCGTACTGGCGCCCGGGATTGCCCAGGCCGATCACCAGTTTCATCGGATCGCCGCCGGTCGCGATAACTGCCCCGCAGGCGCCCGCGAAACATCCCGCGGGCCGCATACGAGAGGCGGCCGGTTGAACGAAGCCGGATCCACCGTGCAGCAGGGGCGACGCCCGCCGTCAGGGCGTGCGTGCCGACGCAAAACGGTGCATCGCGATTCGGACGAAAAAGCCCGCCCGGTTGGAACCTGCACCGGGCGGGCCTGCCAGGCAGACAAAGCCGCCTACTTCTTCTCGCCTTCGGCCGGCGCCGCGGGTGCGGCGGCCGGTGCCGCAGCCGTGCCTTCCGCTGCGGCGGCCTCCTCGGCAACCGGTTCCTCGACTTCGACCACGCGCGGCACCTGCACCGCGACCACCACCGGGTTGTCGCCACGCGTAAGCTGAATCGATTCCACGCCCTTCGGCAACTTCAACTCTTCGAGGTGGATGGAGTCGCCGAGCTCGAGGGCAGCCAGATCGACCTCGATGTACTCCGGCAGATCGTCCGGCAGGCAGCTGACATCGATCTCGCTCATCACGTGGCTGACGACACCGGCGCCGACCTTCACGCCGGGTGCAATCTCCTCATTGATGAAGTGCAGCGGCACCTTCATGTGGATCTTCTGGTTCGCCGCAACGCGCTGAAAGTCCACGTGCAGCACCTGCGCCTTCCAGGGATGCATCTGCACGTCGCGCAGCAGCACCCGTTCCTTCTTGCCTTCCAGGCTGATGCTCAGAATCGACGCGTGAAACGCCTCCATCTTGAGTTGATGGAGCAGCGCGTTATGGTCGAGTTCGATCGCCTGCGCGGACAGATCTCCGCCGTACAGCACGCCGGGCACCTTACCGGCGCGGCGCAGGCGGCGGCTCGCACCCGTTCCCTGCAACGACCGCGGCATCGCGGTCACTTCGATTATTGCCATCACGTTCTCCCAGGTTGGTACCGGCCGCGACCAGCCGATACGATTGAAAATCCATTCACTGCAGACACACCGGACAGAATCCACGGCCGTATCTGCCGGGAAAAGCATGATGCGCCATGCAAATCCGGGATGCTGCCGTGTTTCTGCGTTCCGGTACGCTCCCGCTTCAAACCGCTACTCCATAAACAGCGAGCTGACCGAATCCTCGTTGCTGATCCGGCGCATGGTTTCCGCCAGCAGTTCTGCCACGCCCAATTGCCGGATGCGCGGACATCGCTTGCCATCGTCCCTGAGCGGAATGGTATCGGTCACCACCACCTCGTCCAGCGCCGAATTCTCGATGCGTTCCACCGCCTTGCCCGACAGCACCGGGTGAGTACAGTAGGCCAGAACCTTCTCCGCGCCTTTCTCCTTGAGCGCCTGCGCCGCCTCGCACAGCGTGTTTGCGGTGTCGACCATGTCGTCCATGATTACGCAGGTACGCCCCGAGACCTCGCCGATGATGTTCATCACCGTGGCAACGTTCGGCCGTGGACGGCGCTTGTCGATGATCGCCAGATCGGACTCCAGTCGTTTTGCCAGCGCCCGTGCCCGCACCACACCGCCGACATCGGGCGATACCACCACCAGGTCCTTGTAGCCGCGCTTCCAGATATCGCCGAGCAGGATCGGCGCGGAATAAATGTTGTCGACCGGGATGTCGAAAAACCCCTGGATCTGATCCGAATGCAGATCCATGGTCAGTAGACGATCCACCCCCGCCGCCTGCAGCATGTTGGCCACCACCTTGGCGCTGATCGCCACCCGCGCCGAGCGCGGCCGCCGGTCCTGGCGCCCGTAGCCGAAATACGGAATCGCCGCGGTAATGCGTCCGGCAGACGAGCGCTTGAGCGCGTCGACCACCAGCAGCACTTCCATCAGGTTATCGTTGGTCGGGGTGCAGGTCGACTGCAGGACAAAAGTATCCTTGCCGCGCACATTCTCCAGCAGCTCGACCATGACCTCGCCGTCGCTGAAGCGGCCTACGGTTGCCCGCCCGAGCGGAATGCTGAGGTGTCTGACCACTTCTTCGGCAAGCTTGGGATTCGCATTCCCGGTAAACACCATCAGGCTGTCATACGCCATTGCGCGCTCGCATCCTTCGTTTGTCTATTCCGCTCCGCGGGGTTGCCTGAAAACAGAACACGCCGCGCATGCGGCGTGTTCCCGTGGTCGGTTCGACTCTACTGTCGACCCCGCATTCCCCGCCACGACAGCACCGGAGGGCGCCCGTGGAAATCTGGCTGGGGAGGTAGGATTCGAACCCACGCATGGCGGAATCAAAATCCGCTGCCTTAACCAGCTTGGCGACTCCCCAAATAAAACTCATGTCAGTTCGTCGGCGCAAAGCGGGTGGCGATCCAGACCGCGCGAGACGAATCCGCGCATGCCCTCCGGCAGCCGATCGAACAGCCTGCGAGCTTCGGATTCCGAATCGAAAGCGCTAAACACGCAAGCTCCGGAACCGGTCATCGTTGCACGCCCGAATTGCCGAAGCCAAGCGAGATGACGGCCCACCCCTGGATAGCGCCGACACACCACCGGCTCAAGATCGTTTTGACCCTGGCCGACCGAAAAGGCCGACATTGTGATTGCATTCGAGTTACGTGTCAATTCGGGCGCGGCGAAGATTTCCGCAGTGGAAACCGCCACTTGCGGAACCAGAACGAGGTACCACGCGGGCGGTAAATCGATCGCCTGCAGCCGCTCGCCGATGCCCTCGGCAAAGGCATTTCTGCCGTAAACGAAGACCGGCACGTCGGCGCCAATCTGCGCTGCCAAGCTCAGCAATCCGCGCTTCGGCAGATCGAGTTTCCACAGCGTGTTCAGCGCCAGTAACGTGGTCGCCGCGTCTGAACTGCCACCGCCGACGCCGCCGCCGACCGGCAGCGTTTTCTCCACCAGGATATCCGCCCCAAACGCACATCTCGTGTGCGCCTGCAGCGCGCGTGCCGCACGCACGCAGAGATCCGATTCGGCGGCAATCCCGGCCACCTCGTTTACCCGGCCAATCTGCCCGTCCTCGCGCACGCGCAAGCCGATCTGGTCGGCCCGCTCGATCAGGCGGAATACCGTCTGCAGCAGATGATAGCCGTCCTTACGACGGCCCACGACATGCAGAAACAGGTTCAGTTTGCCCGGCGCGGGAAAGCGCACGAAACCGTCATTCATTTCGAGGCCGACTGCCAGCGGTCGATGACCAGTCGCAGTCGCAGTTCGTCGTACTGGAGGGAAAGCAGCGATGGCAACGCGCCATCCGCCGCGTAGGCGAGATAATCGATCGTCCAGTCACGCTGCGCCAGCCGCGTCAGGCGTTGCCGCTCGTCGCGTTCCGCGGAATCCACCGGCGCGCGCGGATCCACCCGGCCCATCACCCAGTGCTGCAGCCCGTCCAGCGGCAGGTCCCAGCCCAGCACTTCGCGGGTGAGCGCCTGTACATCGTGCGACCGGAAAGTCTTGCGGTCGGAAGTAGTCAGCGTAGCACCGGTCTCGTCGACAGTGAGCGTCGCCAGAACCGAGCCCACCGGCGTGTACAACCACACCTCATCCCCGGCTATGCGATGTTGCCAGCGCATGCGTGCCGAGTAACCGCGGTCTTCCACCCTGACCGCAATGCGCCCGGCGAGATCGAAATCACCGACCGCCGTGAGGTCTACCGGCTGCGGCGGAGGCAGCGTGGCGCAGCCCGCCAGCAGGACGACCACCAGAACCGCACAGCGATATCGCAGAAAGGGCCGTAGCACCGGCAGCGGATGCAAGTCGTTATTCGAGGAACCGGCGCATGGTTCGCCGCAGCTCATCGCTCTCCGGGTTGTCCCGCAGAGATTCACGCCAGACGGACTCGGCCTCGTCGCGGCTGCCTTTGGCCCAGAGGACTTCGCCGAGATGCGCGGCTATCTCCGGGTCCCTGCGTTGCTCGTAGGCGCGACGCAGATAGCCGAGGCCCTCCTTGTAATTGCCCAGGCGATAGTGCACCCAGCCCATGCTGTCGAGAATGAACGGATCGTCCGGAGCGAGTCGCATGGCTTGCTCGATGTATTCATAGGCCTCGGTCAGCCGGTCGGTGCGATCGGCCAGCGTATAGCCGAGCGCGTTATACGCCTGCGCATGATCAGGTTTCATCGTGATCAGCTTGCGTAGACTGGCTTCGACAAAATCCAGCCGGTCGAGCTTCTCCGCGGCCAGCGCGATGTCGTAGAGCAGGTCAGGGTGATCGGGCTGCACATCGAGCGCATCGCGCAGCACCTGAAAGGACTCGTCGTACTGCCTGACTTCGCGCAGCAGATGCGCTTCGGCCTGCACCAGCTGCACGCGTTGCGCCTCGCTTTGCGGAGCCAGGTTCTGCAGGTGCGCGCGCGCTTCGTCCAGCTGCTGCTGTCTCGCCAGCAGCAGCGCGTATCTGGCCTGCGCCACCACGTACTGGGCGCCGCCGCTCACCGCCCTGTACCAGCGCCCCGCCTCGTCGAGGCGCTTGAGGTCCTCGTTCACCTGGCCGAGCTGAAAGCGGATCGTGTCCGGATCCTGGTATCCGAGTTCCAGGGCCCGCTTCAATTGCACGTCCGCAGCCTCGACGTCGTTCATCTGCAGCGACAGGAAGGCCACGGTCAACGCAATGTCGGCATTGTCCGGGTTGGCCGCCAGCAGCTTCTGGAATTCGCCGCGCGCCTGCTCATAGCGCTTCTCGTTGATGAGGTTGCGCGCGAACGCCAGGCGCACTTCCTGCGACTCCGGATTGCGCAGCAGGTACTGGTTCAGGTAGTCGAGCGAGCGTTCCTGCGCGTCCCGCGCCAGCAGCTGTGCATGCAGCAGTGCCGCCGCCGCCCAGTCGGGCCGAATCCGCAAGGCCTCGCCGATCGCGGCCTGCGCCGCCTCGTGCCGGCCCGCGGCCTGCGCCGCCTGCGCGATCACGTAGTGCGCTTCGGCATGCTTGCGGTAAGGCCCGGTGAGATCGGCCACCAGATCGTGGACCGCGCCCTTGTCCGGATGCCGGGACAGCACGCCATGCAGTTGCAGCAACGCCTGACCGGGATTGTCGCGCTCCGCCGCCAGCGCTTCCGCCAGCAGCGGTCGCGCGGCATCCAGATTGCGGCTGTTGACAAGCAGCGTTGCCAGCGTCTGCCGGGCGGCCGGCGAGTCGCCTTCGGCCGCCAGCCAGATCCTTGCCGCTTCCAGCGCAATCTCGTTCAGCTTTGCATACAGCGCGATTTCAGTCGCGCGGCGGGCGACGCCGGCATCCTTCGTAGTGCGCGCGAGCTCGACATAGGTCTGCGCCGCGAGCGGCAGATCGCCGCGCTGACCGGCGATTTCGGCCAGCAGAAACTTGTACAGCAATCCTTCGTCCAACCCGCCGGCAACGTTTGCGCTGCCGGCGAGCATGCGCCGCGCGCGCTCTTCGAAACTGCCGTCTTCAGCCTGCGCGGTCCAGCTCCTGGCAGAGGCCAGCGTACCGGCGGCGGACTTGTCCGGTGCCTGCGCGCAGGCGATGCACAAGACCAGTACCGGGAGCAGACTGAGAATGGGGAGCATGCGCATGAAAGGAACGACCCTGAGGCAGCAACGGCAGGTCCGCCGGGCCGCTGTATCCGAAAGATTGCGAGAGTTCTTCAATCGCGAGGACAGTTTAGGTATATTTGGCGACCATCACAAGTGACCCCGCTCCCCGAACACGAGAGGCGCGCCGGCAGCATCGCGAATTGCGGGCACGCCGGCTGAGCAACGACCACGGGGTCATCGAAGAGTCGGATTTTTCCATCAACACCAATGGTTAGAACATGACCATCACGGCAAACCCGGAAGTCACGGTGTCGGCAGTTGCGTTATCGCGCTTCTACGGCGCCAATCGCGCGGCACACGATGTTTCCCTCGAACTGAAGCGCGGAGAAGTGCTCGGGCTGCTGGGGCCAAACGGCGCCGGCAAGACCACCACCATGCAGATGCTCACCGGCAATCTGGCGCCGACCACCGGCACCGTTTCCATCTGCGGCATCGACCTGATCGAACACCCCACCAGGGCGAAAGCACGTATCGGCTACCTGCCGGAGGTGCCGCCGCTGTACAAGGAATTGCGCGTCGACGAATACCTGGCGCTGGCGGGCCGGCTGCACCGGGTTCGTCCGGCAGATATCCGGGCGGCGGTCGATCGTGCCAAGCAGCGCTGCGGCCTGGGCGACATGGGCCGGCGTCTGATCGCCTCGCTTTCCAAGGGTTACCAGCAACGCGTCGGCATCGCGCAGGCGATCATTCACGATCCCGACGTGATCATCCTCGACGAGCCCACGGTCGGTCTGGATCCGAACCAGATCCGCGAGATTCGCGCCCTGATCCGCGAACTCGGCAACAACCACAGCGTGATCCTGTCGACCCACATCCTGCCGGAAGTCGAAACCATCTGCGACCGCGTACAGATCATGCATCGGGGCGAGATCGTGTTCTCCGACTCCATCGCCGGTCTCAAGCAGTTCCGCGGCAGCCAGGCGCTGCTGCTCGGACTGCATCGGCCGCCGGAACTCGACGAACTGCGCGCGCTGGTATCGCCCGCAGGCGTGGAAGCGATGTCGGCCACGCTGTTCCGCGTCGATCCGCACGGCGGCGAAGACCCGTCCGACAAGCTGGCGCGCGCCGCGGTGGAAGGCAACTGGGGCCTGTACCAGCTGCAGCCCGCGCAGGCCACGCTGGAAGAGGTGTTCGTGCACCTCACGCAAAGCGACACGGAAACTACCGAAGGAGCAGCAGCATGATCTGGACCATTGCCGCAAAAGAACTGCGATCGATGTTCGCCTCGCCGCTGGCCTGGGTGCTGCTCGCCTTCCTGCAGCTGATCTTCGCCTGGATCTTCCTGTCGAGAATCGACTACTTCCTGACCATCCAGGCGCAGCTGGCGCGAACGCCGAACGCACCGGGGCTCACCGAAATCGCCATCGTTCCGGTGTTCGGCATTGCGTCGATCGTGCTGCTGATGTCGGTGCCGCTGCTCACCATGCGCCTGGTGGCGGAAGAACGCCGCAATCAGACCATGACGCTGCTGATGTCCGCACCGGTGTCGATGACCGAGATCGTCATCGGAAAATTTCTCGCCACCATCGGCTTTCTCGCGATCGTCAATCTGCTCATCCTGGCGATGGGACTCTCGCTGCTTGCCGGCGGCACGCTGGATTTCGGTCTGTTCGCCACCAACATCCTCGGCCTGATGCTGCTGGCGGGCAGTTTCGCCGCCATCGGTCTTTTCGTGTCCTGCCTCACCAATCATCCGGTGGTGGCAGCAGTGCTGTCGCTGGCGGTACTGCTCGGTCTGTGGGTCGTCAACATCGCCTCGGCTGATCCCGACAGCGTGCTGCACCGGCTTTCGCTGCTCAAGCATTTTGAAGGCTTCATGAATGGAACGATCGCAGTTGCGGATCTGATCTATTTCGCGCTGCTGATTTCATTCTTTCTCATCCTCTCGATCCGCCGCCTGGATGCGGACCGTCTACGCGCATGAATATCAATCGCAAGCTCAGACTCCAGCTGTTCTTCCAGAACAGTCTTTTCGTCGTTCTTCTGGTGGCGCTGGTGATCGCCATCGGCTATGTCACCCGGAACGTACAGACCCAGTGGGACCTGACCCAGGCCAAACGCAACACGCTGTCGGGCGCGTCCGCCGAGGTGCTTGCCGAGATGGCCGGGCCGGTCTCGGTCACCGCCTATGCCACCGCCCAGGATGCCGAGGGCGATCTGCGCAAGACCATTGTGGATTTCATCGCACCTTATCAACGTGTGAAGAGCGATTTCTCGCTCATTTTCGTCGATCCGCGCGAGGAACCCGACCGCGCGCGCGAGGCCGGCGTGCGCCTGAACGGCGAACTGGTGGTGGAATTCGGCGGGCGCAGCGAGAACCTGACCCGGCTCACCGAGCAGGATCTCACCAACCTGCTGGTGCGTCTGATGCGCACCTCGGAGCGATTCGTGATGCAGCTCGACGGCCACGGCGAGCGCAGGCTGGACGGGCAGGCCAATCACGATCTCGGCGAATTCGGCGGTCAGCTCAACGCCAAGGGCTTCCGCACCGGGGCGGTGAATCTCGCGCAGGTGCAGGACATCCCCGACAACACCTCTGTGCTGGTGGTGGCAAGCCCGCAGGTGGACCTGCTCCCCGGCGAGGTCAACCGCCTGCGCCGTTACCTGGAGCGCGGCGGCAACATGCTGTGGCTCGCGGACTACGAGTCGCTGCGCGGAATGGAACCGATCGCGGAGTTCCTCGGGCTCGAACTGATCGACGGCGTGGTCATCGATCCACGCGCGGGCGGCCTGAACCTGCCGGCCGCATTCGCGCTCGCCACCGCCTATGGCGAGCACCGGATCACCGAAAATACGTCGATCACCAGCGTATTCCCCTACGCCCGCCAGGTCGCGGCAAACGAAGCTTCGGCATTTCATTTCACGCCGCTGGTGCAGGTGGCTGCAGGCGGCGGCTGGCTTGAAACCGACGGGCTGTCGAATGCCGCCTTCGATCGCGGCCGCGATATTCGCGGACCGATCGTGGTGGCTGGCGCGCTCGAACGCGAGGTCGGCGACCAGCGACAGCGCGTAGCCGTGGTGGGCACCGGGCATTTTATCGCCAACCAGCATATCGGCATGCTCGGCAATCTCGATTTCGGCGTGAACATGATGAACTGGCTCGCCGGCGACGAATCGCTGATCACCATTCAGCCGCGCCCGCGCGGCGACCTTACGCTGGAAATGTCGCGAACGCTGATGTCCACCGTTGCGCTTGGATTCCTGGTATTCCTGCCGGCAGGATTCCTGGTGGCCGGCGGCCTGATCTGGTGGCGGCGGCGCAAATCGTGAAAGCCCGGCTGATCCTGAACCTCGCACTGCTCGGGCTACTGATCGCTATCGGCCTGGCCGCCTTCTTCTGGCCCGAACCGCAAGCCGAGCCGCAGATCCGGCTGAGCAGCCTCACCCGCAACGAAGTAAACCAGGTGCGCGTGGAACGCCGCGGCAACCCGGCGATCGAGCTGGAAAAACTCGGCGAAGGCGACTGGCGCATGCGCGCGCCTTATAACAGCCGCGCCGATCGTTACCAGATGGACCGCCTGATCGACCTGGTGTCGGCGACCGCCAAGCAGCAGTTGCCCCGCGCGAATCTGCAGCGCTACCAGCTCGATCCGGCCGAAGTTCGGGTGACGCTGAACGGCGAGGTATTCGAGTTCGGTGCAACCAACGAGCTGACTAACGAGCAGTACGTTGCCAAGGACGACGCAATCTACCTGGTCGCCACGTTCCATGGCTACAACGTGCCGATGGAAGCTGCGAAGATTCTCAGCCACCGGTTGCTGGCGGAATCGGAAGTGCCGGTGGCTTTCGATTTCGGTGCATGGCAGATCGAGCGCGACGAGCGCGGCGACTGGACCGTCGCGGGCAAACCGCCGGTCAAGGACCCGGAGATGTCGCAGGACGACCTGCAACAATGGCTGGCCGAGTGGCGCCATGCCGGCGGCCTCACCGCGGAACCGTATCGTGGTCCGCGCGCGCGCGCGCGCCTGGCTGTGTCGCTGAGCGACGGCCGCAGTGTGGTGTTCGACATTCTTTCGCGACGCCCGGAGGTGCGGCTGGTACGCACCGACGAAAACATCCTGTACCAGTTCACCGAAGACAGTGGCAGCCGTCTGCTCGACCCATACCGGGTCTCACGCCCCTAACGCTTTCCGAACATGCCCGAATTGCCGGAGGTCGAGACCACGCGTCGCGGCCTGGAGCCCCATCTGGCCGGCCAGCGGATCGACGACCTGGTGGTGCGCAACCGCAATCTGCGCTGGCCGGTTCCGCGTAATCTGCCGGCGCTGGTCCGCGGCCGCACCGTGCGCACGGTACAGCGGCGCGGCAAGTATCTGTTGATCGATTGCGGGAACGGCTGGCTGCTGCTGCATCTCGGCATGTCCGGCAGCCTGCGCGTGGTGCCATCGCAGACGCCGCCCGGCAAGCACGACCATGTCGATTTGCTGCTCGGCTCGGGCCAGGCGGTTCGACTCACCGATCCCCGCCGTTTCGGCTGCCTGCTGTGGTGCACGGGCGAACCGGCGCGGCACAAACTGATTGCTGCTATCGGCCCGGAACCGCTGGGTGCGGAGTTCACTGCGCAGTGGCTGCACGTGCAGAGCCGGGGCCGCAGCGCCCCGATCAAGAACGTGCTGATGGACGGCCATGTCGTCGCCGGCGTCGGCAATATCTATGCGAACGAAGCGCTGTTTCTGTCCCGCGTGCACCCGGCCACGCCGGCAAAGCGGCTGACGTTGCGGCATTGCGCGCGGCTGGTTGTCGCGGTATGCGAAACGCTGCAGGCGGCAATCGCCGCCGGCGGCAGTTCGCTCAGGGATTTTGTCGGCAGCGACGGCAGGCCCGGCTACTTTCAGCAACAGTACGCCGTCTACGGTAGAGCCGGTCAGGCCTGCAGGGATTGCGGGACTCCGGTTCGCAGACTGTCGCTCGGCCAGCGCTCGAGCTTTTTCTGTCCGCGTTGCCAGCGCCGATCGCGCCCGGGCGGCGGTACGGACTGAAGGCCGGCGAAACCGGGAGCAATGCGGCGGGTGCTCAACCCGCTGCGGTTTCTTCAGCGGTTTTCGCCGCGGTCAGCGCAAGATACTTCTGGTACAGCTGATCTTTCGACTCCGCGTGCCGCGCATCGAGCGGAATGCAGTCGACCGGGCAGACTTCCTGGCATTGCGGGCGCTCGAAATGCCCGACACATTCGGTGCATTTCCCGGGATCGATCTGGTAGATCTCTTCACCTTGAGAAATGGCGCCGTTCGGACACTCCGGCTCGCACACATCGCAGTTGATGCACTCGTCGGTGATGATCAGGGCCATCTTGCCTTTGCTACCCGACCGGCATGCGCGCCTTCAGCCGCGCCAGGGTCGCGGGATTCACGAACAGGGATACATCTCCGCCGAGCTGCGCGATCTCGCGGACCATGGTTGCGGAAATGAACATGTACTGTTCGGCGGGCGTAAGGAACAGCGTTTCGACATCGGGATGCAGATTGCGGTTCATGCCCGCCATCTGGAACTCGTACTCGAAATCGGAAACCGCGCGCAACCCGCGCAGGATGATTTTCGCGTCCCGCTCGCGCAAAAAATCCATCAGCAGCCCGGAAAAACCCGCGACCGTGACGTTGCCGAAACCGCCGAGCACGTCTTTTGCCATCTGCACGCGCTCCTCCAGCGAGAAGAACGGCTGCTTGCCGCGGCTGTCAGCCACCGCGACGATTACTTCGTCGAATATATTCGCCGCGCGCCGCACGAGATCTTCATGACCGCGCGTTATCGGGTCGAACGTGCCGGGATAGACAGCCCGGTTAGGACGGGTTTTCATCGGGGCGCCATTGTAGCAGGAGATATTCCACCTGCCCGGCGCGCGCGCTGCGCATAGTGTTGAAATGCGGGGGAATCTGCGGCCGCTCCGCCGCCTCCAGATAGATCTCGGCGGCAGGTGCAAGATGCTGCGGCAGGCGTTCGAGCAGGTTCGCGAGCAGCGACAGTCGATATGGCGGATCGAGAAACACCAGATCGAAGCGCCGGTGGTCGCGCTCCAGGAAAGCCATTGCGTCGCCCTGAATCGTCTCGACCTGTCGTGCGTTCAGCACTTTCGCGTTCTCGAGCAACGCAGAAAACGCCCGCCGGTCGCGTTCCACCATCACCACCGGATCGGCGCCGCGCGAGGCCGCCTCGAAACCCAGCGCGCCGCTACCGGCGAACAGATCGAGACAGCTGCGGTCGTGCAGGTCCTGTCCCAGCCAGTTGAACAGTGTTTCGCGAACGCGGTCCGGCGTTGGCCTGAGATCCGGCACGTCGGGGAAACGCAACCGCCGGCGGCGCCACTCGCCACCGATGATGCGTACCTGCTGGCTTCTCGAAGCGCCCTGCCGCCCGCTCCCGCTAGCCATGCCCGATCCGATCAGCGCGGAGATTCAGGGCCGACCACCACAGTCACCATGTTCGCGGGATCGACGCGGCGGCGGAAAGCGTCCGCCACCTGCTCAACGGACAGCGCGGCAATCCGTTCCGGGAAGGTATCGATATAGTCGAGCGGCAACCCGTAGAAACCGATCATCGCCAGGTATTCGTGCATCTTGCTGTTGCTGTCCACGCGCAGCACGAAACCTCCCACCACGTTCTGCTTCGCCGCCTCGATCTCTTCCGGCGTCGGGCCGTCGGTGACAAAGCGTTCCAGCGTTGCACGCACCACCGCAAGCGCCTCGCCAGCCTGTTCCTTCTGCGTCTGCACACCGACCAGAAACGCGCCCCGTTCAGCGTACGGCGCGAAGTAGCTGTACGAACTGTACGACAGCCCGCGCTTTTCCCGCAGTTCGACGGTCAGCCGCGAGGAGAATCCGCCGCCGCCCAATATATGGTTGCCAAGCCAGAGCGCGAAGTAATCCGGGTCCGCGCGTTGCAGGCCGGGCATGCCAACCCGGATGTGGGCCTGGGTCGCGGGGTGCGGGATCCAGCGTTCCGCAGGCGCGGTCAGCGGCGCCACCGCAGGCAATGGCGGCACGGCGCCGGCGGGCTGCGGCAGCCTCCGGGTTAGCTGTGCGGCGATGCGCTGCGCCTCCTCGCGCGAAACGTCGCCGATGATCGCAACCACTGCGGCCGACGCGGTGAAATGCAGCCGGTGGAACTGCTGCAGATCGCCGCGCGAGATTGCGGCCACGGTTTCGATCTCTCCGGACCCGGGCAGGCCGTAAGGATGATCGTGGAACACGAGTTCGCGAAAATTGCGTTCGGCGATAGTCGCCGGCCGGGTGGCAGCGTCACGCAATGCCGCCACCACTCTCGCCTTCTCCCGCTCGAGCGCGGTTTCCGGGAATTCGGGCGCCTGCAACACCGCACGCAGAACCGCGAGTGCCTGCTCCCGCTCGCGTTCTCCGGACAGGCTGCGCAGGCTGTAACCGGCGCGATCGACGTCCAGCCGCGACGACAGGTTCGCACCTACGTCGGCCAGTTTCTCCGAGATGGCGTCCTCGCTCATGCCTGCCGCGCCAAGCCGCATCATGCGCAGCGTGAGGCTGGCGACCCCCGAGCGGTCGGCCGTGTCTCGCGCAGAACCCGCAGGAAACTCCACCGACACGTCCAGAATCGGCAGGCCGCGCGATTCGACGAACAGCACCCGCGCCCCGGTGTCCGTCTGCCATTGTTCGATTTGCAGCTCCGCCTGTGACACAGCCGGCAGGAGAAACGCTGCGAACAGAACCAAAGCCCTGATCATGCGCATCGCATCAGCTCCTGTCGTCGACATCGGGTATCGGCGGCGGCGATCCGCGCTCCCCGATCGGCTGCGGATCCAGCACCGCGACGGTGAGCGCATCGTCTATCAGGTAACGCCGCGCCACCTCGCGCACCTGCTCGGCGGTGACCGCCTGCAGCTTTTGCAACAGCGTGTCGCCGGCATCGAACGGCAGCCCGATTGCATGCAGCCGGGCGAGTTGCGAGGCCTGCGCAAACACCGAGTCCTGCTGATAGACGAACGAGGCGACGACCTGCGCCTTGACGCGGGAAAGCTCGCTCGCGCTGATGCCCCCTTCGACCAGCCGCCGCACCTGCTCCCGCCATGCGGCTTCCAGCTCGTCCGCGCTGCGGCCATGGGCAGGCGTGCCGGTGACAAAGAACAGGCCTGGGCCGCGCTTCAAGCCGTCGTAACTAGTGCTTACCGAATTCGCGACGCGTGCATTACGCACCAGTTCGCGCGGCAGGCGCGCGGCAGGCGAACCGTCCAGCACGCCGGACAGCACCGACAGCGCGTAGGGTTCCCAGTCGTCGCCGACGTCTCGCAGAACAGGAACCTGATAGGCCATGGCAATGAACGGCAGTTCGGCCGGCGCCTTCACCACCAGGCGCCTGATGCCTCGCTGCGGCGGTTCCTCCTGCGGTTTGCGTTCGGGCAGCGCACGCGAAGGGATCGGCCCGTAATGCCGCTCGACCAGCGCAAACACTTCCCCCGGATCGACGTCTCCGGCGATCACCAGCACCGCATTGTTCGGCGCATACCAGGCGTCGTAGAACGCCTTCGCGTCGGCGATCCGCATGTTCTCCAGATCGTTCATCCATCCGACGATCGGCCTCCGGTAAGGATTGGCGATGAACGCGGCTGCGATCAGCTGTTCATACAGCAGCGCATGCGGATTGTCTTCCGTGCGCTGCCGCCGCTCTTCCATCACCACGCGGATCTCCTTGGCAAACTCGTCTTCGAGAAGCACCAGATTGACCATGCGGTCGGCTTCCATCTCAATCAACAGCGGCAGCTGCGACTTGTGCACGTTCTGGTGATAGCCGGTGTAATCCTTGGAGGTGAACGCATTGTCGCGCCCGCCTGCGCGCGCGATGATCTTGGAGAACTCTCCCGGCGAAATCGTCTCCGTTCCCTTGAACATCATGTGCTCGAGAACATGCGCGACACCGGTGACGCCGTCGACTTCATCCATGCTTCCGACCTCATACAACAGCATCGACACGGCGACCGGCACGCGTTGATCGACTTTAACGATGACTTCGAGACCGTTGTCGAGCGTGCGATGGTGCAGGTCCGGCGTCTGTGCGGTCGCGTTTGCGGCAATGAAAACTGCCGGCATGAGAAAAACGATCGGGATTCGGCGAATGTTCAGCATGTCCGGAAAGTGGCAAACAGAATAAAATGCGCTCGACTCGCATCATCGGGCGCCATTGGGACACCGGAGAGTATGTTAAGTTTCCTGAAAAGTAACAAGGATGCCGCCACGCAAAACCCCGGCACAGTCAGCTGGACTGAGCGTCTGCGGCAGAGCATGTCGGCCACTCGCACGCGCTTCGGCACGCAACTCGGCGCCATCTTCAGCCGCGGAAGGCCGATCGACGAAGCGCTATACGAAGATCTGGAGACCGTTCTGCTTTCCTCGGATGTCGGCGTGGCCGCCACGCAATATCTGCTGGACCAGACCAGGACGCGCGTCAGGCAAGAGAAGCTCACCGACGCCGAGCAGGTTCGCGGCGCGTTGAAAGCCGCGCTGCTCGAGCTGCTGGTGCCGCTGGAAGCACCGCTGATTACGGAGACCGCGAAGCCGTTCGTGATCCTGATGGCGGGCGTCAACGGCGCGGGCAAGACGACCTCGATCGGCAAGCTCGCGAAACGGTTCATCGACGGGCGGAAGACAGTGATGCTGGCGGCCGGCGATACCTTCCGCGCCGCCGCGCGTGAACAGCTCAAGGCGTGGGGCGAGCGCAACGATGTCACCGTGATGTCGCAGGAACATGGCGATACCGCAGCGGTGATCTACGACGCGGTGCAGTCCGCAACGGCAAAGGGTATCGATATCGTTATCGCCGATACCGCGGGCCGCCTGCCGACGCAGCTGCATCTGATGGAGGAGCTGAAGAAAGTCAAACGTGTGATCGCGAAAGTCAGCGCCGACGCGCCGCACGAGGTCTTGCTGGTGCTTGATGCGAACACCGGACAGAATGCGGTGTCTCAGGTTAAGGCATTCGATGAAGCGCTGGGCGTAACCGGGCTGATCGTCACCAAGCTGGACGGCACGGCGAAGGGCGGCGCGATTGCAGCGGTCGCGCGCAGCAAACCGATTCCACTTCGCTTCATCGGCATCGGCGAAGGTATCGACGACCTGCGTCCGTTCGAGGCGTCCGAGTTTGTCGACGCGCTGTTCGCGTGAGCGCCCTGGGCAGCACGGCCGATCTCAACTGCGAATAAACCGATAATGCGATGCAGATGATCAGCGTGAGCCACATATCCAAGCGATATGCCGGCGGCTACGAGGCGCTGCGCGACGTGACCTTCGCAGTCGATTCCGGCGAGATGTTGTTCATCACCGGGCACTCTGGC
>DATKEK010000275.1:0-6292 GCA_035512195.1 Burkholderiales bacterium | reverse complement strand
GCAGCTGGTTCATGCCGGCCAGCTGTGGTTTGCGACTGTGGCGTGCCGGGAGTCTGCAATCTGCGGCGCGTGCAACATCACCATTTACCCGGTTTCATTCCACCCTTGATCCAGTCCAGGCTGGATATGCCCTCAGGCGGCTGCACCTGCTCCATCGGGTAGTACTTGACGTTCTCGATGACGATTTCCTTGCCCACCTGCCGCGTGGTTCCATAAGCCGTGCCCTGCACTGCCTGGTGGCCTTTACCCAGTCCCATCCACACCTGCCCGCTCGGCGAATCGAAGCGCAGATACTCGAACGCCGCGATTATTTCCTCGGTGGTGGGCGGCATATAGGCTTTTTCCATTTCTTCCTTCACGCCCGGCGCGGCGCCCATGGGAATGGCTTTCTTCACCTTCTCCAGCCGCGCCTTCTCATATGCCGCCTTCAGGCCGAGCACCGCCTGCGCGACGCTGTACGCCGCGTAGTTCGGATAGTGGTTGGCCCTGGCGTGATAGATCTCGCGCAGCCAGTCGTTCAGCGCGCTCTTCGGCGCGAACAGACCATGCGGGCCGCGGGCGCCGACGATGGTGCCATCGGGGACGTTGCCGACCAGCCGGTGCAGATTCGGTTCGCCCGCGACCAGGATCAGCTGGCTGCGGCGGTACAGGCCGCGCGGGTTCGACTGCAGCATGAACGCTTCCAGGTCTCCCCCCCAAAGGCTGGAATGGATCACTTCCGCGCCGCTTTGCATCAACGCGGAGATCTCCGCGCCGTACTGGCCGGCGCCAAACCTGGGCATCTGCGAGGTGGCGACTTTTGCGTCCGGCTTGAGAACCGACATGACCGCGGTCCAGTCGGTCCAGGAATCCTGTCCCCAGGCGTAGTTCTGGTTGATGCCGGCGTGGCTTTTCAGGTCGGGCCGTTTCTCCAGCAGATAGCGCGCGCCGGCTACTGCGTCCATGGTTGCGTGCGCGCGCGTGCGGAACACGTACTTGAACGAGCCTTCTTCGAATACCCGCGGCGTGCCGCAGTCGAACAGCACGGTCAGCATCTTCAGCTCTTCCGCCACCGGCGCGATTGCTAGACAGTCGCCGCTGGAAATGTAGCCGATGACGAAGTCGACATTCTGGCGCTGCACCAGGTTGCGGAACTCCGCCACCTGCTTGGTGGCGCCGCCGGCTTCATCGATGATCACCAGTTCCACCGGCGTGCCGGCGAACCCGCGCGCATTGTACGGCGCCGGCACTTTGCCTGCGTTCAACGATTCGACGATTGCCTCCGCCGCGATCCGGGCCGGCACGCCGAAAGGTCCGGCCGCGGGCCCGGACAGAAAGGTGACCAGGCCGATGCGGATCGGTTTGTCCTGCGCGCCGGCAAGCGGCGACAACAGCAAGGCTACCGCGGCAAAAATCGAAGCGGCGAGTTTCATGCAGGTGTTCGTGGAAATCATGTTCTCCTCCTGGCGCACACCCTTCGGATCCGGCATAAAAACAAATCCAGCGGGCCGCTGAACAACCGCGCTGGACGGGCGTGAAATAGCGAACGAATGTAACAGTCCGTGCGTTATTCATCAACACGCATCGCGGCGGACGCGTACGCGGCTCAGCCGCTCTGCGCAAGCAGGCGCGAGATGGTGTCCGCGCATGCAGCGAGGTAACCGGCGCCGAACAGATTCAGATGATTCAACAGGTGGTACAGATTGTGGAGATCCTTGCGCACGTGGTATCCGTCGTCCAGCGGCCAGGCGGCGCCATACGCGCGGTAGAAGCCGTCGGCAAAGCCGCCGAACAGCTCGGTCATCGCGAGGTCGGCTTCGCGATCGCCGAAATACACCGCCGGGTCGAAAATCACCGCCTCGCCGCCTGGCAGGAACGCGGCGTTGCCAGACCACAGGTCGCCGTGCAGCAGCGAAGGCGCGGGCTGGTAGCCGGAAAAGAAAACCGGCAGGCGTTCGAGCAGTCGGGCTCCGTCCCGGGCCAGCGTCCGATGGCCGTTTCGCAACGCGAGTTCGAGCTGATAACCGAGGCGCTGTTCGCGTAGAAAAACCACCCAGTCCTGATTTTGCCGGTTCGGCTGTGCGGTGGAGCCGATGGTGTTGTCGCGCACCCAGCCGAAGTGCGCTGCGGTGTGTCGATGCAGGGCGGCGAGCGCCGCTCCGAAGCCGCGCCAGTCGCCGGCGGGCTGCAGCGCCAGATGCTCCAGCACCAGCCATGCATGGCCGGCGTCGGCGCCCCAGCATATCGCGCGCGGCACGCGGATCGTATTGGTGGCGGCCAGCGCAGCCAGCCCCGCTGCCTCCGCCTCGAACATGGCTGCGCGCGACGCCGCGTTCAGTTTGACGAAATAGCGTACTCCGGCGTCTTCCAGCACGCAGGCGCGATTGATCGATCCGCCTGCTGCCGCAACCGCCCGCGCGCCGCGAAAGCGCGTGGCGGTTGTATCGGAGATCTGGGCGGCGATGTGTTCCCAGGACATGACATCGGGGCCGCGTGACATTGCGATAGACCGACCCGCTGCCGCAAACGGGTTCTCAGGCCGGCTTTGCGGCGACCTGTGAAAGTTGTTCACGCGCGCGCGCAATCGCCGCGCGCACCTGCGCCGGCGCGGTGCCGCCGATATGGTCGCGGGCCGCGAGCGCGCCTTCCAGCGACAGCGCTGCCAGCGCGTCCGCCTCGATCAGCGGCGAGAAGTGCTTGAGTTCCGCCAGCGGAAGCTGGGCGAGCTCCACGCCCTTGTCCGCCGCATGCCGCACTGCCTGCGCCACCGCTTCATGCGCTTCCCTGAAGGGCAGCCCCTTCCTCACCAGGTAATCGGCGAGATCGGTGGCGGTGGCGAAACCCTCGGTGGCGGCGGCGCGCATTGCCTCGCGGTTGACCTCGATGCCGCTGACCAGATCGGCATAGATCGCGAGCGTAACCAGCACCGTATCCACCGTGTCGAACAGCGGTTCCTTGTCTTCCTGGTTGTCCTTGTTGTAGGCGAGCGGCTGCGCCTTCATCAGCGTCAGCAGCGCCACCAGGTGCCCGTTGATGCGCCCGGTCTTGCCGCGGACCAGTTCCGGCACGTCCGGGTTCTTCTTCTGCGGCATGATCGACGAGCCGGTGCAGAAACGGTCGGCAAGCCTCACGAAGCCGAAGCGCGGGTTCATCCACAGGATGATCTCTTCGGACAGGCGCGACAGGTGCGTCATCAGCAACGCGCTGCAGGCGCAGAATTCGATTGCAAAATCGCGATCGGACACCGCGTCCATCGAGTTCTCGCATACACCGTCGAAGCCGAGTGCTTGCGCAACCTGCTGGCGATCGATCGGATAGGTGGTGCCGGCGAGCGCAGCCGCGCCCAGCGGCAGGCGGTTGATGCGACGGCGGCAATCGGTGTAGCGCGAAGCGTCGCGCGACAGCATCTCGTAGTACGCCATCAGGTGATGGGCAAAAGATACCGGCTGTGCCACCTGCATGTGGGTGAAGCCGGGCATCAGCGTGTCGACATGCTGCTGCGCCAGATCCAGCAGCGCGGCCTGCAGCGCACGGATGCGCGCCAGTGCCTCGTCGCTCGCCCAACGCAGGTACAGGCGGATATCGGTGGCGACCTGGTCGTTGCGCGAGCGTCCGGTATGCAGACGTTTGCCGGCATCGCCGACCAGCTCGGTCAGCCGCCGCTCGATGTTCAGGTGCACGTCCTCCAGGTCGATCGACCACGGAAAGCCGCCGGCGCGGATCTCCTCGAGGATCTGCGCCATGCCGCGCTCGATATCCTGCAGATCCTTCTGCGACAGCACGCCGACTGCGGTCAGCATGTGCGCATGCGCGAGCGAACCCTGGATATCGAACTCGGCGAGCCGCCGGTCGAATTCGACCGAGGCGGTGTAGCGCTTGACCAGTTCGGCTACCGGCTCGTTGAATCTGCCCGACCAAGCCTTGCCGGCGTCATTCGCGGGAGCGTCCTTCGGTTGCATCGGGAGGGGGCGATGTTCAGAATGGCTCGGGTCGAGGTAAAAAAGCGGCGCGTCTTGCGCGCCCGGATCGATGGCCAGTATAAATCAGAACCGCTACCCAAACGCGCTCCCGGATTTTCGCAATCTGGGGGTGATGCTGCGCATTCTGGTTATCGTTACCGCGATGACGGCGGTTGCGGCGGCACTGAAGTCCTACACCCTGGATGGCTGGTTCCAGTGGTGGATCGCAATCAGTGCGCTGGTGCAACCGGTGACCATTCTGTCCCTGCTGGTGCTGGGGGTCGCGAGCCCGTGGCTGCGGCGCATCGACTACCGCGCCGGAATCGTTTTCGTGGTTGTGCTGCAGATCATGATCACCGCCCTGGTGACCCGCTACTCCTGGGGATTGTTCGACGCCGGCGGCATGATGGCGCGGCACGGGTTCTTCTCGGCGGCCGCGACGCTCACGCTGATCGGTTACTTCCATCTGCGCAATCGCGCGCTGTCGCCGGCGCTGACCGAGGCCCGGCTGCAGGCGCTGCAGGCGCGTATCCGTCCGCATTTCCTGTTCAACAGCATCAACGCCGTGCTCAGCCTGGTGCGCAGCGATCCGCGGCGGGCGGAAACCGCGCTCGAGGATCTGGCCGATCTGTTCCGTGTGTTAATGGCCGACAATCGCGAACTGGTGCCCCTGGAGCGTGAACTCGAGCTGTGCCGGCAGTATCTCGGCATCGAGCAGTTGCGGCTCGGTGCGCGGCTGCAGGTCGATTGGCGTCTGGAACGCATGCCGGCGGATGCGCTGGTGCCGCCGCTGATCCTGCAGCCCTTGCTGGAGAACGCGGTCTATCATGGCATCGAACCTTCCAGCGAGGCCGGTACGGTCACCCTGGAGATTTCCTCCACGCGCGATCAGGTGCGCATCGCCCTGCGCAATCCGTTTCGCTCGGCAAGCCGCCATCAGTCGGGCAACAAAATGGCGCTGGCCAATATCCGCGAGCGCCTGCAGCTGCACTTCGACGCCGAAGCGAGCCTGGCCACCCGCGCCAGCGACGGCGTGTTCGAAGCGCAGATCGTCCTGCCTTACGTCAGGGACCGGGAATGAGCAACCACCCGCAGGCGCTGCGCATCGCGATCACCGATGACGAGCAGCCGGCGCGCAGCCGGCTCAAGGACCTGCTGCAGGATGTCTCCGGCACCTTGCCGATCGAACTAGTCGGCGAGGCGGAAAACGGTCGCGAACTGCTGGAGCTACTCGAGCGCGAGCCGGCGGACGTCGTCCTGCTCGACATCCGCATGCCCGAAATGGACGGCATCGAGGTGGCGCAGCATCTGCAGAAACTCGAGGATCCGCCGCACGTTATTTTTACCACCGCCTATGACGACTACGCGCTGAAGGCATTCGAGCTGCACGCGGTCGACTACCTGGTGAAGCCGATCCGGCTGCGGCGCCTGCACGACGCGCTGGTGCGCGTGCGCTCGATCACCCGGCTTTCCCTCGACGTGCTGCAGAACATATCGCCGGAGCCGCGCGGGCACCTGTCGGTGCAGGAGCGCGAGAAAGTGGTACTGATACCGGTCCCCGACATTCTGTTCCTGCGCGCGGAACTCAAGTACGTCACCATCCGCACCGCGGAGGCCGAGCACCTGCTGGAGGAGTCGCTGGCCCGCCTCGAGCAGGAGTTCGGCGAACGCTTCGTGCGCATCCATCGTAACTGCCTGGTGTCGCGCGAACATATCGAAGCATTCGAGAAGGAAACCGGCGAGTCCGGCGAGCCGCGCTGGGTCGTGCGTATCAGGGGCCTGGACGAACGCCTGCCGGTCAGCCGCCGGCAGCAGCACGTGATCAAGGCCATCGGCAGGAACCTCGTGTGAACGCGTGGTTTGCCGCTCTTCTGCTCGTGTCCCAGGGCGCTGGCGCGTTGCTGTCCGGGCTGCCGGCGCCCGGGTCGCCGCGCGAGTCGCTGGTTATCGAGGGGTTCGTCTGCGACACGCAGCATGGACGCGAGACCTGCCGCCTGCAGCCGGCGAGCGGCCTGTGGATAGACGACCTTCCCGCGCTGCTCGCGGTGCTGGTGTACGACGGCGGGCGGCTCGCGCGCGTCTCGCTTGCGGTCGACGAGGCGCGCTACGCGGAGCTCGAAAGTGCGATCGCGCAGCGGCTCGGCGCCGGCGAAGAACGTACCGAACTGCTGCGCGCGGGCATGGGCGGACTCTTTCCGAACCGGATCGTGGTGTGGCGGCGCGAAGGCGAGGTGTTGCTGCTCGAGCAGTACTTCGAACGCGTCACCCGCAGCGCAATCACCATGATGTCGGCACGCGAGTTCGACCGCTTCGCGGCGGAACGCGATGCTCAGAGGGTGCGCGGCATCCGGGAC
>DATKEK010000274.1:0-4950 GCA_035512195.1 Burkholderiales bacterium | reverse complement strand
CGATCGTCACGAACCCATCCCGATGAAAACCGGTGGCCGAGCCCCACTGACCACCATCCGGAAAACGCCGGTTGGCATCGCTGATTGGATTACCCCGATGGACTCTTACGCCGAGGCCTTCCAGAAAGCTTACAACGCCTTCTATTTGTTGCTTCCAGATCGCAAAGTAACCCGGATCGACATCACGAAGATCCCGCCCACCGTTGTCACGCCACAGGCGACGGAACTCACCAACCGGTCTCAGGGCAGCGTCCACATTCCACTCGGGAAGAACGAATTCATGCGTGGAACCGTAGACGCATTCCCTTAGCTCCCCCCACTCCGATGAAACGTATATTTTGCTGCTCATTTTGAGTTATTGTTTCTATCTCGCACGAAATTTGTTCACAAATCAGGGCCTTTGAAACTATACTACGTACTGTTGTTTCAACTGTCAACGTACGGCCGCCACGCTGGGTGCGACATAATCTGCTTGGTTCTTTCGTGCGCAACCGGACCGGTTTCAAGTTGCAGCGCAATCGCGCCGCCCCAAAGTGGGGTCGTGAGACCGCGGAGTACAGCGGGGGCGTCTACCCGCCGGGTCAGGATTTGTGCAATGTCTGCCGCGGGGTCTCGCCAAACAGTTCGGCATAGTCGCGGGCAAAATTGCCTGTGTGGTGGAATCCCCATTTCACCGCGACCTGGCAGACGGACGTTTCGCATGGCGAGTAGTTAATCAACTCCTCCCGCACCTTGTTCAGCCTGGCGTGCTTGGTGAACTTGAGAGGGCCCATGCCGAAATGGCTCGTGAATGCCCGCTGCAAGGTTCGCGCACTCATATGAGCCACCGCGGTCAGGTCGCTGAGTGAAAGGTTCTGATCGAGGTTTTGATGCACGAATTCGACCGCGCGATCGAGATATTTCGGCGGCTTCAGACCGTTTTCAGATTCCGACACATCTATGAACCGGTTTTGGGTGATGATCAGCGCCACGAGATAGTTCAGCACCTTGTCGAACTCCTGGTCGAGGATCGTCTCGGCGTCACGCCGGCGCGCCTCCGAACAGATCTGGTTCACGAGATTGAACAGCGTTCGTCCGAGCCCGTTCCGAAGCGACAGCACATGCAATCCGGGCGTCGGTCGCCAGTTTTTCTCGCTCCGACAATCCGGGATGAGCGGCGCGAGGAAGCGAGGCTCGACGCGCACGAATACGGTCGTGCAATCTCCGAGCCGGACCAAGTTGTTGGTTTCTCCGGCAAACTGCATCAGAGCCTCCCCAGGCCTGATGTGTCTTTCGCTGCCACCGGAGGTTGCCAGTATCGACCCCCACAATGGAAATGTTACGTAGACCGAAGCGAGTTCCTTGATCATCACGCGCACCGATGATGCAGTTTTGACACCGAAGATCTGCGAGCTCGGCAGCGCCAGCCGACTGATGTCGATATTCAGGTTGCGCGGCGAGCCGAGAAAGGAAAACTGGGGAGGCTCGATGACGTCGGAAATCGCGCGGTGCAGCTCGTCGAGGTCCGTGGTCGAGACGAACCTGCGCGCCGGCGTATTGAGCTCAAGCCGGCTCATTCTTCTGACAACCCCGGGTCTGAGTACTCGCCCGCAAGCCAGCATGACGGCTTCACAAACAGGATGTTTTCAAAGGATAAGGTGGTCATTCCGCCAGTTGCGGCCAAACCGCAGTGCATTCGTGCCGGTCATGATACGGGATTAACTGCGGCAGGCAACGATTTTGCGCACCGACTGGAACCAGCGGGCCGCTTGGTGCGAACTCACCGCGAATGGATTTGCCCGGCGAGGCACTGCCCTACGGCGCCAGTGATTCGTCGCGGTAGACTTCCTCGCCGTCCAGCAACGTGAGGATGACGCGCGTCGCATCGATCCGCTCCGGCAGCATCTCGAACAGGTTCTCCGCGAGCACGATCATGTCGGCGGCCTTGCCGGTTTCGATCGTGCCGACCTCTGCCTCATGTCGCATCGCGTACGCCCCATTACGCGTGAAGATCCGGATCGCCGTCTCAAGATCGACCGCCTGCTCTGCGACAAACGCCTCGCCGGATGCGGTATCGGGATTGCGGCGGGTGATCATCGCCTCCATCGCGCGCCACGGATTGGTGTTCGGCGTCACGGCTGGCCAGTCCGAGCCGTAGACCGCGATCGCGCCCGTTGCGACGAGGTTCCGGATCTGCCACATCTGCTGCACGCGTTGCTCGCCGAGCGCCCGCGTGAGCAGGTCCAGAATTGGGTTTGGGTACCAGGTAACCGGCGTTAGGTCGGCCACTGCGTTGAGCGAGCCGAAGCGCGCAATATCGTCTCCATGCACAAGGTTAGGATGAGAAATCTCATGTGGAATTCCTGAATTTCCATTCGCTGAACGAGCGGCTTCGATAGCGTCGAGCGCGGCGCGCACTGCCGCATCACCACCGCAGTGCATCTTGACCGAGACACCCTCGCGGTCGAGTCGGATCAGGTATTCCTTGAGCAACTCGGGCGCGATCAGGAACTCGCCGGTATAGCCCGCTTCGTGCCGAGGGTCATCCCGGTACGGCTCGAGGAATGCCGCCTTGCGCGCGCCGGCCGACCCATCGACGAAGATCTTCACGAAATCCGGGTTGATGTGCGGGGTGCGGTACTGGTTCCGGCCTCTGACCATCGCCATCTGTTCCTCCAGCGATCCGGCCTCGGTGCGTAGGGTCAGGCTGGCCGCCACGCGCAGCGTCAGGGTCCCGCTCCGGTCCGCCTCCCGGTAAACTGCCAGCAGCTCGGGCGAAACGGAAGCGTCCTTGATCGAAGTGACACCCTGGCGGTTGAGATCGCGCGCAAATGACGCAACAGCCGTCGCGTATTGCTCCGGGGTGTAGTCCGGAATCCGGTCCTGGACGAGGCGCCCGGCGGATTCGTGCAGCAGGCCGGTCGGCTCCCCGGTCGCGGCATCCCGCCGGATAAAGCCGTTCTCGGGGTCGGGCGTGTTCCGGTCGATGCCGGCCGCTTTGAGGGCGGCCGAGTTCACCCAGGCCGTGTGGCCACCGGAACTGCGCAGGATTACCGGATGATCCGGCGCTACTGCGTCCAGCATCGAGCGCTGCAGCGCCGGATCGGAATCCAGCAACTGCGCTGCGAAGACGCCGCCGCGAATCCAGGTGCCGGCAGGCTGGGCCTTGGCGCAGGCTCCGATTCGAGCCGTGATCTCGCTCACTGGGGCCGCAGGTGGGAAATTGCAGCCGTAGAGCGTCGTCAACGTGCCACCGACCGGGTGGATGTGCAAGTCGTGGATGCCCGGCATGGCCAGGCGACCGCCGAGATCGGTCACGCGGGTGTTTGCACCAATGACCGGCGCGAGCGCGTCACGGCTGCCCACCGCGATGAAACGGCCATCCTTGATTGCGACCGCCTCGGCCCATGTTTGCTCCGCATCCACGGTATAAATCCGGCCGTTGAGGTAGGCCGTGTCGGCGGTTTCCGCGCCGGCCACGAGCGGTGTGGCTCCCAGCAGCATCAGCAGAACTGCTTGGCGCCACGATGACCAGACTGGTTGATTCATGACTGTTGCTCCCGACGGCGCGGGTGCCACGCGCTGCGCATCGATGTACCGGGCATTGTCGGGCTTTGCGCTCATTCCCGGTAGCGCGCGAAGAACGCGTCGACGGCAGCGGTGATGCCATCCTCGGGGCTACCGAAGTCGCGCATGATTCCGCGGTGCGTTTTCTTCGGTTCACCGTAGACTTCGGCGTGGGCGCCGGTCTTGCGCAAAGCCTCGGCAAACGCCTCCGACTGGACTTTGGTCAGCGTGTGTTCGTAAACCCCTTCGGGATTGGTATCGAAAATGCCGCCGTAGACGAGGAGGAACGGCGGGTACTGTCGACCCGCGGTGACGTGGTAAACGGGCGACGCCGCCTCCTGCGCCTGCCGATCGGCGCTGAACACGCGCGTCAACGCAGCCGGGCTGACCGGCACGCCCTGCGACGGTGCCTCGACGATCGCGCGCGGAATGTCGTAGGCGCTGACGTCGAGCGCGGCGACGCCGCGCAAGGCTGACGGATCCAGGCCGTGAGCGCCGAGATAGCTGGCGTCAGTTCCCACCAGCGCGACCAGGTGGGCGCCGGCGGAGTAGCCCAGCAGGAAGAGGTGATTCGGATCCCCGTGGTGCTGGCGGATGTTGTCGCGCACCCATTTGACGGCTGCCGCAATGTCGGTCGCCTGTTCGCGAAACGTTGCATCCGGCGACCGCGCGTCGAACACGAGGCGCGTGCCCACGCTGACGAGAATCATGCCCCGGTCCTCGAAGAATTCGAGGAACTGTGACGATTGCTGCACGCTGGATTTGCTGCCGGCGACCCAGCCGCCGCCATGCACGAAGATGACGACGGGCGCGCCTTCCGGGCGGCCGTCGGCATACACGTCGAGGCTGCTCAGCTCTGCCGGAACGCCAGGAATGTCGCTGTGCTTAAAGGTTTCCGGGTTTCGGTTCGTGGCAAAACTGCCGTTCGAAAGCACGACGGCAATCAAGCACAGCGCTGCCTTACTCCGCATCATATGTCCACCTCGCTGATCAGCCCGCCCGCACCGGGCGGCGACGACCCGCTTATTCAACGCCAATTCCGGGCGCGACGCTATCCATTTAACGACATTCTCGAACTGAATTGCGACAATAGATTCGGCCCGCCACCGCCCGCGCGCGGCGACTCACCGCGCTTGATTCCGGCTACAGATTGTCGCCGGTTGGATCGAACCTGTCGCATAGCTGATTTAAACGTCGTGCAGGCAGTCCTATAATTGGGCGACCGCGCCAGATCGAGCGCCCGTCCGGCCGGCCTGTGTCGCGTCTGCGGCCAACCAACCATCAGGGAGGCGATCATGCACCATTCCCGCCGGGATTTTCTGCGCCGGTTCCTCGCGCTCGGCGGCTGCTTCGCTGCGACTGCCTGGCCTGCGGCCCGGACTGCGGCCCGGACTGCGGACGGCG
>DATKEK010000273.1:0-11932 GCA_035512195.1 Burkholderiales bacterium | reverse complement strand
CGCGCTGGAACTTCTCCGGCCACCAGGCCTGGTACAGCTCGAGTTTCTGTATCACATGGGTCGCATTCGGGAACATCTCGATGTTGCCGATATGATCCAGGTGAGAATGCGAGGTGACGACCACCTTGACGTCGCTGGTCTTGTACCCGAGCTTCTGCAGCTGGCGGTCGATCACGTCCGCGCGTTTCTGGTTGGGCTTGAGGAAGTCGCAGAGACCGGCAACCCAGTGCGACTTGCAATTGCCATCGGAGATTGCGACGTTGTTGCCCGTATCAAACACCACCAGGCCTTTCGGGTGGTCGATCACGAACATGGTGATCGGGATCTTGATGTCGCGAGCTTCGGGATAGGTCGGGATCAATCCCTGGATATTGAACGGACCGAACTCGCCGCTTGAGGTCCAGTAGATTCTCTGGGCGAATGCGCCGGACGAGCCGATCATGCAGAGCGCGCCGAGCAATACCGCCGCCAAGCCTGTCTTCTTCATAGCTCCCCTCCTCAATGTTTACTCAAGGTCTGGCAGTTATTTCTTGATTTCTGCGGAACCCATACCGAATGCCAGATCTTTCGGTAGTTAAGCCAAATTACAAGCGTGTGGGAGGACCGTGTCAAGTAGTTTTACCATTTGTTTTCATGAGAGTATGATAATTCATATTTTGGTATGAAGCTGTCCCGGAGATTGAAACAAGCTGGCCCGAAACTTGATGCCCCCGGCCTGCCGTGCTATAAAGCGCGCCTTCGTAGAGAATCTTCTGGAGTCATCCGATGGCAAGAGTCTGCCAGATCACCGGCAAGAAGCCGATGACCGGGAACAACGTTTCCCACGCCAACAACAGGACCAAGAGGCGTTTTCTGCCGAACCTGCAGTACCGCCGGTTCTGGGTCGAGAATGAGACCCGGTGGATCAGGCTGCGTGTGAGTCAGGCCGGTCTGCGTCTGATCGACAAGAAAGGCATCGACACGGTGCTTGCCGATCTGCGGGCTCGCGGCGAGAAGCTTTGAGCAACACCGGCCAGCAGAATTAAAGGAGTATCCGCATGAGAGACAAGATCAAACTGGAGTCGACCGCAGGCACGGGCCACTTCTACACCACCACCAAGAACAAGCGGACCATGCCCGACAAGATGGAGATCAAGAAATTCGATCCGGTCGCGCGCAAGCATGTCCCCTATAAAGAGACCAAGCTGAAGTAGCGCTCAGCAGCGTATTGACGAAAAAAAGCCCGCCGAAAGGCGGGCTTTTTTGTTGCCTGGCGAGTGGCGGTCAGGCGTAGGAGCGCAGTGTGCGAGAGAAGTCCTGCAGCGAGGCAATCCCGCTCTTCTCCGCGCGCCGGCACCAGTCATCGAGCTGTTGCAGAAGTTGTTCCCGGGTAGCGGTGGAACGCTGCCAGACTGCAGCCAGGTCCTGGCGCATGGTGTAGACGGTCTTCAGCACGCGGCTGTGCTCCAGAACCTGCTCCAGTTTTTCCTTCTCCTGTGCCGGGACGAATTTCTCGTCCAGATGCAGCCATCGCTTCAGCGTGCGGAAGTCGACGCCGTGGGCTGCGGTTTGACTGCGCAAACGGCGCAGTTCGTCCGCGCATGTTGCCTTGATCGAGCGGGTATACCGGGCGAGAACGTCGTAGCGGTGCGTGATCACGGCCTGAAGCGTCTGCAGGTCGCAGGCCGGCTTTTCGGCCTGCATCCGGATCCTGGGGGCGAGTTTCTTCACCTGCGCCAGTCCGGCCATTTCCAGCAGGCGGATATACAGCCAGCCGATGTCGAACTCGTACCACCGCGAAGACAGCCGCGCCGAGGACGCATGCGCATGATGATTGTTGTGCAGTTCCTCGCCGCCGATCAGGATGCCCCACGGCACGATATTGGTGCTGGCATCCTCGACCTGAAAGTTGCGGTAGCCGATATAGTGGCCCACACCGTTAATGACGCCGGCGGCCAGCACCGGGATCCACAGCATTTGCACTGCCCAGACGGTCAGGCCGATGGGCCCGAACAGCAGCACGTTGACGACCAGCATCAGCGACACGCCCATGCGGTCCGAGCGGGCGTACACATTACGCTCCAGCCAGTCGTCCGGCGTTCCGTGGCCATACTTGCTCAGGGTTTCCTTGTTCGCCGCTTCCTTTGAGTAAAGCTCCGAGCCCTCCAGCAAGACTTTCTTGAGAGTGAGTACTTGCGGGCTGTGCGGATCTTCCTCTGTCTCGCATTTGGCGTGGTGCTTGCGGTGGATCGCGGTCCAGGCCTTAGTGCTCATGCCGGTGGTGAGCCACAGCCAGAAACGGAAGAAATGCGCGACCGCTGGATGCAGATCCAGCGCGCGATGTGCCGAATGCCGATGGAGATAGATTGTCACTGCGGCAATCGTGATGTGGGTGAGAACCAGTACAACGACTACATAGCCCCACCAAGGGAGGCTGACGAGACCGCCGGCCCATGTGGGCAGGTCCAAAAACCCATGCAAATTCATGTAGTAACCTCTGCTTTGTGGATAGGTTGCAACGATTGTACAGGAAGCGCTGTACGCGGCAATCGGTAGTTTTACTTACTCCAGCGACGTAAATGTGACCTCGACCGCGCTAAAGTGGTTCGATCAGTCACTAAAAGAGTCGAACGCGACGGCTTCTTGCGTTTAAGTTCGAGATTGAAAGAGGGGCGACGCATGCGGGCAGGCTTTATGGCGTCGCCCGACGACGAGGTATGCCGAACGTGCGGGAGATGGGCCGCTGCGGGTTCCCGGTCAGGGGTTGTATGGCGCGGCGTGGGCGCGATGGCGTAACCAGTTCTCCAGATAGGCCCGCGCAAGCGCCGGATACTGCTTCAGTACCAGGACGTTCTCCGCATTGCGGTGTTGCGCGGACCAGGTCAGATTGAAGCTGCCGGTGACGACCGCAGGCTGCGCCGACTGCGGGTCGATCAGGATCACCTTGTCGTGTGCGGCGGCATGCCCGGCATCCAGGTAGACCGTCACGCCGCCTTGCGCGAGCATCGGAATGACGCTCCGCGTGACTGCGTCGAACTGCGCCTTGTCGGCAATTACCTCAACGTGCACGCCACGTGCTGCTGCCTCGACCAGCGCGGCGGCGATCCCGCGATGGGTAAAGATGAACGCCTGCAGGTAAATCTCGCTGCGTGCCTCGCGGAGGGTGCTGACGATCAGGCCGGCTGCGTCCGCTCCGGGGGTGAAGGCGTACTGCACGATGCCGGTCGCCGGCAACTCTCCCGCCGCCTCGAACGCCGTGGCAGGCGTGGACGCAATGACCAGCGCGGCGACCAGCCATGCCGCAGGGCGGCGCATTGGGTCAGCCTTTCTTCCCCAGCACGGCGGCAAAGAAGCCGTCAGTGCCGTGCCGGTGCGGAAGCACGCGGAACATCGGTCCGCTATCCAGCCCAATGCGCTGTTCGTCCAGCACCGACTGCGCGTGCTCGAGTGCGAAGTCCGGCCGTTCCGCCAGAAACGCCTCGACGACCGCCTCGTTCTCCTCGCGCAACAGGCTGCAGGTTGCATACACAAGTCGTCCGCCGGCGCGCAGAAGCGAGGCTGCGCTGCGCAGGATCGCCAGCTGTTTCGCCGCAAGTTCGGTGGCTGATTCCGGCGACTGTCGCCACTTTAGATCCGGATTGCGCCGGAGCGTGCCGAGCCCCGTGCAGGGTGCATCGACCAGCACCCGGTCGATCTTTCCGGCAAGACGTTTGATCTTGATGTCGTTTTCCGTGGCAATGCGCTGCGGATGCACATTGGACAGGCCCGAGCGCGCCAGCCGCGGCTTTAGACTGTTCAGGCGTTTTTCCGACACATCGAGCGCATACAGCCTGCCCTGGCTCTGCATCAGCGAGCCGAGCAGCAGGGTTTTCCCGCCAGCGCCGGCGCAGAAGTCGACCACCATCTCGCGGCGTTTCGGTGCCAGCAGGAAACCGAGCAGTTGACTGCCCTCGTCCTGCACCTCAATGCCCCCCGACTTGAACAGCGGATGCGCGTTGATCGCCGGTTTGCCCGCGACGCGGATGCCGAACGGAGAAAACGGGGTGGGTACTGCCTCGATGCCGCCGGCCGCCAGCTGAACGAGGACCTGTTCCCGGCTGGTCTTCAGTGGATTGATCCGCAGGTCCAGCGGCGCAGGCGACAACAGCGCACGTCCCAGGGCCACCGCTTCGGTCTCGCCGTCCTGCACGCACAGGCGATCCCATAGCCAGTCCGGCAGCGACAGCCGCACCGCCATCGGCAGGGACTCGACATCGGCCTGCTTGACCGTGACCAGCCAGTCCTTGTCCCCCGCATGCAGCAGGTTCTCCAGCGAGCCGATGCTCTGGCCCTGCAGCTTGGCCAGTGCGGCAATGACCAGCCTGCGCGGCGATGGCGAAGGCACGATCGTATCGAGCAGGCGCTTGTGGCGCAGCACGGTGAACACGCTTTCCGCCACGAAGCCGCGGTCGTGGCTGCCGATTTCCTTGTGGTCTCGGAAGAACTCCCGCAGCACGGCGTCTGCCGGATGTTCCAGAGAACAGGCAAGATCGACGGCGGCGATCGCCGATCGCAGCCGCGGCGCGTGCAGCCCGGGATCGCTCACTGGATGCTGATGCCGGTGACGACCGAGTCGAAAGTCCTGCCTTTTTCCGAGTAGCGTATCCGCACCGGCAGGTAGTGCTTGTCCGTTGCGAGCCACACCTCGAAGCTGCGCTTTTCTTCCGGATCGATCTCGCGCTCGAAATGCACAGTCTCGATCGGCCCGATCGGCGTCTGCAGCGTCTCCCGGCCGATGAACCGGTACTGGTACTCCTTGACGCGCCTGCCATCCGTAAGCGGGACCTTGATCCCGTTTTCGTCGGGTGGCACAAAGGCAAAGTTGAACTGGAAGCTTGCGTAATCGAGTGTGCCTGGCGGCAGCGCCTGGCTGTGCGTATGCTCGTTCTGCGTCAAAGTGATGCGGTCCGCGCCCCAGTCGAACGCGGCGATCCGCTGGCCGCGCCGTCCGCGATCCTCCTTGAAGTATTCGGGCTTCAGCCCGGCTGCGGTCACCAGGCCGCGGCTTTCGCGGACGATGCTGCCGATGAAGGCCGAGGCGATGCCGACCGGCTTCGATACGCTGGTCACGGTGTAGCGTTTGCCGTCATGTACCAGCACGTCGCGGCCTTCGCCGATTCGCATATTGCCGAACGTAATGGCGAAACTCATCTCGATCCGCGCAGGCGGCGCAGCCGCGGCAGCGGTGCTTGCACAGAGCAGAAGCATCAACAAGAGTTGTTTCATTTGCCTGCCGCGGGAGAGATGATCGGTTGCGGAAAAACGCACTGCTCATCCACGCGCACCCGGCCCCCGCCGATCGTCAGTTTTCCCTCGGCAAACCAGCGGACGGCGAGCGGGTAGATGCGATGTTCCTGTTCCAGCACGCGGGCGGCCAGCTTCTGCTCATCGTCATCCGGCAGCACTGGGACCGCGGCCTGGATCACGATTGGTCCATGATCCAGTGCCGGGGTGACGAAATGCACCGTGCACCCATGCAGGCGCACACCGGCATCGAGCGCGCGGCGGTGCGTGTCCGTGCCGGGAAAAGCCGGTAGCAATGAGGGATGAATGTTGAGAATCCGCCCGCCAAAGCGCGCAAGGAACGGCTCGGTGAGTATGCGCATGAATCCGGCCAGTACCACCAGATCCGGCCGGAAGCCGGCCAGTTTCTCCGCGAGAGCGCTGTCGAATGCGGCGCGGTCGGGGTGTTCGCGATGATTCACCGTTGCCGTCGGCAGGCCGTGTGCGCGCGCAAGGTCCAGCGCCTTTGCGCCCGGATTGTTGCTGACGACTGCAGCGATCTCGACTGGCAGACGTGCATCGAGTATCGCCTGCATATTGCTGCCGCGACCCGAAACCAGAATCGCGATGCGCTTCATGCGACCTGTGCCTGCGATTCCGAGCCTTGCCGCGCGCGAATTTCGCCGATCTGCCATGCGCTCTCGCCTTGCTGCTGCAGTTCGCGCAACGCCGCCGGCGCATCCCTGGCGGCAACGATCAGGGCCATGCCGATACCGCAGTTGAACACGCGATGCATCTCTGCGTCCTCGATGTTTCCGGTCTGCTGCAGCCAGTCGAACAGTGTCGGGCGTTTCCAGGCGCGGCGATCGAGCTGCGCCACGGTGTTCTGCGGCAGGACCCGCGGCAGATTTTCAACCAGTCCTCCGCCGGTGATGTGGGCAAGGCCCTTGACGGGATATTTCGTGATAAGCGAAAGCACGGATTTGACGTAGATGCGTGTGGGCGTCAGTAATGCTTCCCCTAACGTGCGTCCGTCGAAATCGGATGACAGGTCGACACCGAAGCGGTCGACGATGCGCCGTATCAGCGAGTAACCATTCGAGTGAGCGCCGCTGCTCGCGAGGCCGAGGACCGCGTCTCCCGGCACGATGTCGCGGCCGTCGATGATGCGGGATTTCTCGACCACGCCGACCGCAAAGCCGGCGAGATCGTACTCGCCGTCCGGATACATGCCGGGCATCTCTGCGGTTTCGCCGCCGATCAGCGCGCAGCCCGCCTGCTCGCAGCCGGCGGCGATGCCTTTCACCACGTCGGTGGCCACCGATACGTCCAGCCTGCCGCAGGCGAAGTAGTCGAGAAAGAACAGTGGCTCGGCGCCCTGCACCAGGATGTCGTTCACGCTCATCGCCACCAGATCGATGCCGACCGTGTCGTGTCGGTTCAACTGGAAGGCAAGCTTGAGCTTGGTGCCGACGCCGTCGGTGCCCGAGACCAGCACGGGTTCCCGGAAACCTTTCGGCACCTCGAACAGCGCGCCGAACCCACCGATACCGGTGAGTACGCCTTCGCGCAGGGTGCGGCGGGCGAATGGCTTGATGTTATCGACCAGTCGGTCGCCAGCATCGATATCGACGCCGGCGTCGCGATAGGACAGCGGAGCAGGAGTATTGTCGGATTTCAAGTTGAGTAGCCCAGTACTTCGGGATAAATTGGCAGGCGGCACGCAAGTTTGCGAAGCCGAACGAATTCTACCGAAAAATGCACTCCGCCCGCTTCGATTCTTCCCGTTATCTCTGGTACCTCGGCGCGTTTGCCGCGATCGGCGCGCTGATGTATCTGCTGGCGCCGGTCCTGAGCCTGTTTCTGTTCGCCGCGCTTCTCGCCTACATCTGTCTGCCGCTCGTCGACAGGCTGGAGAAATACCGCCTGCCGCGCACGCTTGCGGTGATGCTGGTGCTGGTCCTGCTGGTGCTGTTGCTGGTGGCGCTCGGTCTGATACTCATTCCTGTCCTGCAGCAGCAGTTTGCGGCGTACCTGCAGCACGTCCCCGAGTTCGTTGACTGGATCCGCTCGCGCCTGCTGCCCTGGGTGGCCTCCACTTTCAGTATCGACATCAGCCTGGACCTGCAACAGGCAAAGGCCTCGTTCGCAGATGCGCTGAACACGCAGCGCGGCAAGGCGGGCGAGTGGCTGTCGGCGCTCTCCAGCGGCGGGCTGACTCTGGCGGGATTTATCGCTGCGCTGGTGCTGGTGCCTGTGCTGCTGTTTTACTTTCTGCGCGACTGGCACGGGCTGGTCGCGCGCATCGGCGAACTGATCCCCCGCCGACACCATGTCGGCGCGACCGCGATCGGCCGCGAAGTTGACGCCGTGCTGAGCGAATTCCTGCGCGGACAGCTCTCGGTGATCGCGATCATGTCCGCGTATTTCGTCATCGCGCTGTGGCTGGCCGGGCTCGAGTTCGCCCTGCCGATCGGTGTGCTTGCCGGCGTGCTGGTATTCGTGCCTTATTTAGGGGCGGTTGTGGGGCTGCTGCTGGCGACACTGTCGGGGCTGGTGCAGTTCGACAACTTCTGGCAGATCGTTCCGGTCTGGATTGCCTTCGGCTTGGGCCAACTGCTGGAAAGCATGGTCGTTACGCCCTGGCTGGTGGGCGATCGCATCGGCTTGCATCCGGTCGCGGTCATCTTCGCATTGCTCGCATTTGGCCAGTTGTTCGGGTTTTTCGGTCTGCTGTTCGCCTTGCCCGCGAGCGCTGCGCTGCTGGTGGGCCTGCGTCATCTCAAGGCCGGCTACCAGGCAAGCGAACTTTACAAATCCTGATGAAGCAGCTAGCGCTCGGTCTTGCTCCGCCACCTGCGCCGTCCCTGGACAATTTCGTTGCTGGCCGCAACGCCGAGGTAGTGGCAGCGTTGCGCGCGATCGCCGGGCCCGCGCCGCCGGAGCGATTCGTCTATCTCTGGGGCCCGGCGAGATGCGGAAAGTCGCATTTGCTGGCCGCGGTAACGGCGGCCTGCGCGCAATCGGGGCGCAAGCTTGCGTATGCCGCAAACGCGGTCGAGCTTGCGCGCCTGACCGATGCCATTTCGCCGCAAGGTATCGCTGTGGACGACGTGCACGGGTTCGACGCGGCGGCACAGTCCGCGCTGTTTACGCTTTACAACGCGGTACGCGAGCAGGGCGGTGTGCTGGTCGCGGCCGCAGACGCGCCGCCCGCTGCGCTCGGTCTGCGCGAAGACCTTGTCACCCGGTTGGGCTGGGGGCTGGTTTACCAGGTGCATGCGTTGAGCGATGAGGAAAAGGCAGCGGCCCTGTTCGCGCATGCACGCGCGCGCGGCATGCCGTTGCCGCGCGAGGTGGTCGATTATCTGCTGGTGCGCCAGAGCCGTGATCTGCGCCACCTGATCGCGCTGCTGGACGCGCTCGACCGGCATTCGCTGGAGTCCAAGCGGGCTATTACCGTGCCGTTGCTGCGAGAGCTGCTGGCGGGCGATGCGCGCTAGTCGAACGGACGATTCCATGCTCTGCCGAAAGCCGTCATCCTGCCGGGACTGCGGCACGGGAGATAACGGGTATCGGACAGACCGTGCGGCAGGCGGCCGCCGGCTATTGGCGATGCGAATTCCGTTATACTGGCCGCCGAATTTTTGGATGTTCCCGTCATCCCGATTCTTCCTATAGCGGTGCCAACGAGGTTCGCGTAACCGGCGATGCCGGGGCTACGACATCCCTGACAGGATCACCATGCGCCTTGCCCTGTTCGATCTGGACAACACCCTGCTCGCCGGGGACAGCGATTTCGAGTGGGCGCAGTTCCTGATCGAGAAAGGCGTGCTCGACCGTGAGGTATACGAAGCGCGCAACCACCAGTTCTACGATGCGTACATGGCCGGTACGCTGGATATTCACGAGTTCCTCGATTTCCAGCTGAAACCGCTGTCGCGGCATCCTCGTGCCGAGCTGGACGAATGGCATACCGAGTTCCTGGAGAAAAGAATCCGCCCGATCATGACGCAGAAATCTCGCGATCTGGTTGAAAGTCACCGGGAAGATGCGCGAGTGATCATCACCGCGACCAACAGTTTCGTGACCGGCCCGATCGCGCGCGAGTTCGGGATTGAGAATCTCATTGCCACCGAGCCGGAGCAGATCGATGGCGGGTTCACCGGGCGGGTGAGCGGTGTGCCGGCGTTCCGCGAAGGCAAGGTAATCCGCCTGCATGCCTGGCTGAAGGACCACGATCTCGACTGGAACGCGCTCGAAGAGACGTGGTTCTACAGCGACTCGCTGAACGATCTTCCGTTGCTGTCGATCGTGAGCCACCCGGTTGCGGTCGATCCCGACGAAACGCTCAAGGAGCACGCGCTCGCCAACGACTGGCGCATCATCAGCCTGCGTTGAGTGTGTCCGCGGCCCGGACTGGGGCGGTTCGAGACCTCGTCCCGCAGTCGTGAGGACGTATCCGGCGGTTATAATTCCCGCCTTTCAGCCTCCTCGCGGGCATATCTCCTCATGATCCGGAGTTTCTTAAGCCGGCTCCTGCCCGGAAGCGCTCCGCGCCCGGACAAGCCATCGGTGGTGCCTAAATCCAGTCACGGCGTATCGCGAGACCAGATCAGTTCCTGCGCCCGCAGGGTCACCACGGCATTGCAGGAAAAAGGCTTTCACGCATACGTGGTGGGCGGCGCGGTACGCGACCTGATGCTGGGGCTGCGGCCCAAGGACTTCGATCTGGCGACCGACGCGACTCCGGAAGAAGTCCGGTCGGCATTCAGGCGCTCCCGGATCATCGGCCGGCGTTTCCGGCTGGTGCACGCAATGTGCGGAGACGAGGTGGTCGAAGTTTCGACGTTCCGCGCCAAGCATGTCGTCGCCGACAGCGATACGCCTGCAACCGACGAGCACGGCCGGGTGCTGCGTGACAACGTGTTCGGCACGCAGGAGGAGGACGCGGGCCGGCGCGACTTCACCGTCAACGCGCTGTTTTACGATCCTGCGACGGAACAGATCGTCGACTACGTTGGCGGACTAGCCGACCTCAAGGCGAAAAGGCTGCGCATGATCGGCGACCCGGAAGCACGCTACCGGGAGGACCCGGTGCGCATGCTGCGTGCCGTGCGCCTGGCGGCAAAGCTTGGTCTGAAAATCGAACCCGGTACCCGCGCGCCCATCCGCAAGCTCGGGCCCCTGCTGAAAAATGTTCCGCCGTCGCGGGTGTTCGAGGAAATGCTCAAGCTGCTGCTTTCCGGGCACGCGGCCAAGTGCGTGCTGCAGCTGCGGGAAGAAGGGCTGCATCACGGACTGCTGCCGATGCTGGATGTGATCGTCGAGCAGCCGCTGGGCGAGCGTTTCGTGATGCTTGCGCTTCAGCGCACGGATGAGCGCATCCGCGACGGGAAGCCGGTGTCTCCGGGGTTCCTGTTCGCTGCGCTCCTGTGGCATGAAGTGCTTACGGCATGGAAGCAGGCTGAAGACTCGGGCCTGAAATCCATTCCCGCCCTGTTTCAGGCGATGGACGAGGTGCAGCACGACCAGGCCGAGAACATGGCAATTCCTCGCCGTTTCGGCATCGACATGAAGGAAATCTGGGTGCTGCAGGCGAGGCTGTTGAACCGCTCGGGGCGCAGGCCGTATGCACTGCTGGCCAATCCGCGTTTCCGTGCCGGCTATGATTTTCTGCGCCTGCGCTGCGAGAGTGGCGAACTCGACATGGAAATCGCGCAGTGGTGGGAACGTTTCCAGAACGCGGACGAGGACGAACGCAAACGGCTCCTGGTGCCCGGCGGCGCAGGCAGCGGCAGTGGCCGACGTCGCCGCCGCCGACGCAAAGGCACCGGGCCCGCGCATTCTTCGGTACCGGATGCGCAGGAATCCTGATGCACGGGCAGGGGGCAATTGTTTCGGCGTTCATCGGCATTGGCAGCAATCTTGGCGACCCGATGGCGATGGTACGAGGCGTGTTCGAGGAGCTCGGCGGCCTGGCACACACGCGGGTGGACGCGTGTTCATCGCTCTACCGCACGGCGCCGGTCGGTTTGCGCGAACAACCGGATTTCATCAATGCAGTCGCGCAGATCCGCACTGCGCTCGCGCCGCGGGATCTGCTCGACGGCCTTCTCGCAATCGAGCAACTGCACGGGCGTGCGCGCTCGACGAAAGACGCACCGCGCACACTGGATCTCGACCTGCTGCTATATGACGACGTGGTGATGGACGAACCGGGCATCAGCATCCCGCACCCGCGCATGCACGAACGCGCGTTCGTGCTTGCGCCGCTGTCGGAAATAGCGCCAGACGCCAACGTTCCGGGGAGGGGCAAGGTCAGCGTCCTTCTGGCGCGCGTCGGTCAGGACGGAGTGCAACGAATTGCCGGCGATTGAGCCGCGGCGTTATATCGTGGTGGAGGGACCGATCGGCGCCGGCAAGACCAGCCTGGCGCGGCGGTTGGCCGACCATTTTCGCAAGGACCTTCTGCTCGAGGAGCCGGATGCCAACCCTTTTCTGCCGCGCTTCTACGAGGATCCGAAGCGCCACGCGCTCGCCACCCAGTTATTCTTTCTTTTTCAGCGCATCCAGCAACTGGAAGGCCTGAAGCAGATTGATCTGTTCGAGCAGGGCAAGGTGGCGGATTTTCTGCTGGACAAGGATCCGCTGTTTGCCCGGCTTACGCTGTCGGACGATGAGCTGCATC
>DATKEK010000272.1:0-3235 GCA_035512195.1 Burkholderiales bacterium | reverse complement strand
CCGCGGCTGCGCGAGCTGGCGATTTCGTCGTTTACCTTTTCCGGAATGCAGATGTGCCTGGGCTCCTACCTGGTGGTTGCGCTGGTGGCGCGCGCCGGGTTCTCGCTGCCAGCGGCCGGCGCGGCGCTGTCGGTCGCGATGATCGCGGGAGCCGCCGGTCGTCCGATCTTCGGTGCGATGGCCGACCGCTGGATCGCACCGCGGCGCCTGCTCGGCTGGCTGGGTCTGGGAATGTCCGCGGGCGCATTCCTGACGGCAGCGGTTTCCGCCGTATGGCCGGCTACGGCGATTTACCTGCTGGCGTTTGCATTCGGCGCGGCGGCGGTAGGCTGGAACGGCGTCTATCTCGCCGAGGTCGCGCGCATCGCGCCCGCGGGCCGTGCGGGCGCCGCGACCGGCGCGTCGCTGGCGATGACGTATTCAGGTGTGGTGGTGCTGCCCCTGCTGTTCTGGGGCGTGCATGCCGCAACCGGAAGCTACGCGGCGTCGTTCGCCACCATCGGCGTGCTCAGCCTCTGGCGCGGATTGACTTTCTTCACCAAGGAGAACGTCCGCCGCAAGCCGGACGAACACGTCTGAAGCCAGGCGGCGACGACTACAGAGCGTCCGGAAAATCACGCGAAAGGGCTGAGCGTGGGTTCAGCCTCTACCGAGAATCGTGTCCCGCAACTGTGTCGCTACCGACCTGCCGGCTTTCTCCGGATCGGTGACCATCGCGAAAAGGCATCGTCCACCGCTGGACGCCGCCCACACGTTTCCGATGTCGCGCTTCTCTCTCGCATCGCTGGCGTCGAACAGGTGAGCACCCTTGTATTCGACCACCAACAAACGCTCGTCCATAAGCTTCGCGACAAAATCCGGATAAAAACGGTCGGTCGAAGTGGGGAGCCAGAATGATCTTTCGAACTGCCGCTCCAGGTTTCTGACCCACCACTTCACCTCGTCCATCTCGTCAATTGCAATGGCGCACGCGGTTTCCTCGCCATTCAGGTCCGGTTTCAGTTCGCCCGGGAGTGGATAAAAATGCTTCCGGAAGACGTACCGTCCTTCGAAGTACCATCGCGCGGGATAAACGTTTGGGTCGTATCGGAAGGCATGGTGGTCGGAAAGGACCGGCCTGGCTGCTGGCCCGAACAGTGAAGCTTGGAAAACCTCCGCCCTTCTCTCATCGGCGAGCGTCTTGAGTCGCGCTGAAATTGCGTCTACGAGGCGGCCGAGATGGCGAGCCGCGTAGGTCAAGGCGATACCGCTACGTTCGAGTTCGTCCAACACGCGGCCAATCCAGGCAATCATGTCCGCTTGCAGCACGTCATCCCTACGCACGCGCTGGTCGAGTTCGCGAATTACTCCCTCTCGGCGAATGCCTTCCATTGCGTGGTCCAGATCGAGGCCGAAATTCCTTTCATCCTGCATGATCCGGAGCCGGCCGCGCTCTACATCGATCAGGTAAGGACGCTCTTCTTCCTGTTTGTTGAAGCCGGGTACGTCGGCAGGTGCGTTCGCCAGCGAAAATGCCGCCAGATCGGAGACCAGATCCGGGTCGACAGGCGTAAGTTCGCCATCGGGAGCGAGGCAAAGTTGCGGCACCGCGCCAAACTGCTCGCCGCGTTGCGAAGGGGCGGCAGCAGTGTGCGCCTGCACCTGATGACGCGAGAGCTTGCGTTCGAGTTCGTCGCGTTCTCGCTTCGGGACAGCGGCGATAGCCGCATCGAGTGCGGCACGTGGCAACACTCCCTGAACCGTAACCTCGATGCCCTGATCGGTCTCGCTTATGGTGACCGCCGACGGTGCCGAGGATGCGAGGGCATCCGCTGCCGCTTTGGATAGGAGCATGCGGGACTGCGCTTCTCTGGGTGGAACGGGCGTGTCTCCGAACAGGTCGTCGCTGGGTTGTGGCCGCACGAACTGCGCGGCTTCCAGCTCTTCGAAACCCATTTCGACCAGACGATCGGCAAGCTGATTGGCAACGGATGCCGTATCCGGCGAACTTACCTGCGCATAGGCCCTGTTAAGTGCTTCGCTTCCACGTGGCCGAGCGTACGGCAGCCTAAGCACTCGGCCGAGCAACTGTTCCATGTCTTTTGCCGATCGGATGTTCTGTACCGTGCAGAACACATAGGCAAATGAGCAATCCCAGCCTTCTTTCAGCGCCTCCACCGTAATGATGAATTCGATCGGACAAGTTCTTGAGAACAGGTCCAAGCCTGCAAGTCCGCGTTCCGATCCTGTGGCGACAGCGATGCGCCGCTCATCGATTCGCGCGGACTCGATCAGCCACGCTTTGAGTCTGTCCACGGGTACTTCGCCATTCCTGGCGTCCGCCTGAAAAAGCACGATCGGGCGCACGTAATCCGACTCACTTTCCGCTTCCGCGGCAAGCCGCTCGCGAACGAGCAGCGCATCGCGCACGGCTTCTTCCCAATTGGGATGCGGCGACAGCACGATCGGCAGCTTCACCATATGCTCGGCCTTAAGCTCTTGCGCCGACACGTGATAGAGCACGTTCTGGTCGCGCGCTGGCGTGGCGGTCCACTCGATCACGCAGGCCGGCCGGATGCGCCGGAACACCTCGAAGGACAGCGGCGTGCGCGCGTTGTGCGCCTCGTCGAGAATCACGATGGGCCGCCAGAAGGCCAAGAGGTTCGCAAACGACCGCTTGACTTTGCCAACGTTGCCCCGCGAGAGGTACGGCTGCGCCGCGAGATCTTCTTCGCGGATGCGCTCCATCCACTCAGTCTCCGGAAGCGCGGAAAAATGCGGCTCGAACACCTCCTTATAGGCGTAAACGTCCCGGCTTGCGGTGCGCTCCACCCGCAGCGTCTGGATGGTGCCGACCGCAACGATCGTGCGGCCGCCGAAATCTTGTGCGCGCAATTGCTCGCAGTCGGCAATATCGATTACCGTCAAGCGGTCGGCGGGGTAATGGTCGAGCAGCGCCTCCCGGTAAGGATGGCCCGGTGTTTTCAACGCTTCGAGGGTCTGGGTGCGAATCGCTTCGGAAGGCACCAACCAGAGGACCAGAGGCGTATCCGTACCGACATAGTGCCGCGCGGCAAGGTCGATGGCGTGCGCCGCCAGCAAGGTCTTGCCGCCGCCGGTTGGGATCCGGATACAGACTTCCGGCAGAAGAAAATTCTCATGCGCTTTTGGACGATACGGCACGGGAACCGCGGCCTCACCGAGCGACGCGCGGCGGGCAGCCTCGAACGCGATGCCAATCTGCGCATCCGTCGAT
>DATKEK010000271.1:0-3077 GCA_035512195.1 Burkholderiales bacterium | reverse complement strand
ACCGGCGCCAGGGGCATCGAAGTACCGGCGCGCGACTTCGGCCACGATCTGGATGCAATGGCCGCGGCAATTCGCGAAGACACCCGCATCGTGTTTATCGCCAACCCGAACAACCCGACCGGAACCTGGATTGCGCCCGGTGCGGTGAAGCGCTTTCTCGACCGGGTGCCATCCCGCGTGCTGGTGGTGCTGGACGAGGCGTACAACGAATACCTCGCACCGGATCAGCAGGCGGACAGCATCGGGTGGATTTGGGCTTTCCCGAACCTGATGCTCACGCGAACCTTCTCCAAGGCCTATGGTCTTGCCGGTTTGCGCGTCGGCTACGCGGTTGCCCATCCCGGCGTTGCCGACCTGATGAATCGCGTGCGCCAGCCATTCAATGTCAGCAGTATTGCGCAGGCCGCGGCAGTGGCAGCCCTGGACGACGAGGCGTTCGTGCGACACAGCTTCGAATTGAACCAAGCCGGCATGCGGCAGCTCACCGTTGGATTCCGCGGCCTCGGCCTGGACTGGATCGAATCCCACGCCAACTTTGTCAGCGTCCGTGTGGGCGATGCGCCGCGCGTGTTTTGCGAGCTGCTGCGCCTGGGCGTGATCGTGCGCCCGGTCGGCGCCTACGGGATGCCGGAGCATCTGCGCGTGTCGATCGGACTCGAGCAGGAAAACACGCGCTTTCTCGAAGCGCTCGCGCAGGTGCTTGCCGTCCGCGGCTGACTCTGCGTCAAGTTGTGCAGCCCTTACGGCCGAGGACCCCAGTGAACGATTTCCGTCTCCGTAAACTCGTTGTGATCGGCGTTGGCCTGATCGGAGGATCGGTCGCCGCAGCCTTGCGCAGGGCGGGCCGGGTGCAGCACGTGGTCGGCGTCGGCCGCGGACGTGCAAACATCGAGCGCGCACTGGAACTCGGCGTGATCGATTCCGCGACTGATTCTGCGCAGGCGGCTGCAATGGGCGCCGATCTGGTGCTGATGGCGGTTCCCGTCAGCCAGAACGACCGCGTGCTCAATGCGTTGCGTTCTGCGATCGAAAGCGGTGTGGTGCTCACGGACGCCGGCAGCACCAAGCGGGATTTTGTCGCATCGGTGCGCCGGGCGTTCGGTACCAGCGCGGCCAGCGTGGTGCCCGGGCATCCGATCGCAGGTGCCGAGCTCACGGGTGTGGAAGCGGCCAGCGCATCGCTGTTCGAGAACAAGCGCGTGGTGCTGACGCCGCTCGAGGAGAGCGATGCCGGTGCGATCGGCACGGTCGAGGGCATGTGGTCCGCCTGCGGTGCGCAGGTGATCCGCATGGAGCCTGAGCGGCACGACCGGGTATTTTCCGCGGTCAGTCACCTGCCGCATGCGCTGGCGTACGCGCTGGTCGAGCTGATGGCTTCTCGTGATGACGCGGACGAACTGTTCGCCTTCGCTGCGAGCGGTTTTCGCGACTTCACCCGCATCGCCGGCAGTTCCCCGGAGATGTGGCGGGACATCTGCATGGCAAACCGTGATCTGCTGGCCGACGATATCGAGCGCTTCCAGCGTACGCTGGCGGAACTGGCGGCGCGGATCCGTGCCGGCGACGCTGATGCCGTGCAGCGCGTTTTCGAAACCGCGCGCAATGCGCGCGACGCCTCGCTGCGAGGCAAGTCTTGAGCGGAGACGAAGCGTTCCTGGATCTCGGGCCGTTCTACGGCGCCGCCGGCACCGTGCGCCTGCCGGGATCGAAAAGCATCTCGAACCGCGTTCTGCTGCTTGCGGCCCTGTCGGGCGGCGTCACCCGCATCCGGAATCTGCTGGTGTCGGACGATACGCAACGCATGCTCGAAGCGCTCGAAGAGCTGGGCGTGAACATCGCGCGCGCGAACGAAGACGGCGCATGGCAGGTCGAGGGTTGCGGCGGGCGATTCCCGGTCGGGCAAGCCGAACTTGCCCTGGGCAACGCGGGAACCGCGTTCCGGCCGCTGACGGCGGTGCTGGCGCTCTCCGGCGGGCAGTACCGCCTGTCCGGCGTAGCACGCATGCACGAGCGTCCGATCGGCGACCTGGTCGATGCGCTGCGTACGCTCGGCGCCGATATCCGCTATCTCGGTAACGAGGGCTATCCACCGCTGGAGATCCGCCCGGCGCAGATACGCGCCGGCGGCGAAGTGAAAGTGCGCGGCGATGTGTCGAGTCAGTTCCTCACCGGTCTGTTGCTGGCGCTGCCGCTGACCGGCGAGCGCACCGTCCTGCGTGTCGAGGGAGAACTGATCTCCAGGCCCTACGTCGAACTGACGATCCGGCTGATGAAACGGTTCGGCGTCATGGTCGAGCGCGTTGGCCGGTCGGCATTCGTCGTACCGGCGGGCAGCGGCTATCACGGTCCGGGAAGCATCACGGTCGAGGGCGATGCATCCGGGGCGTCGTACTTTCTGGCGGCCGGCGCGATCGGCGGCGGTCCGGTGCGCGTCGAAGGCGTGGGACGCGACAGCGTGCAGGGCGACGTGCTGGTCCTGGATACGCTGGCGGCGATGGGGGCGCAGGTGGCCGCAGGCGACGACTGGCTGGAGGCGCGCGCGCCGGAAACCGGTGGCCTGCGCGCGATCGACCTCGACCTGAACCACATTCCGGATGCGGCAATGACCTTGGCGGTAGCCGCGCTGTTCGCGCAGGGTACCAGCCGCTTGCGCAATATCGCCAGCTGGCGGGTAAAGGAAACCGATCGCATCGCGGCGATGGCGATCGAGCTGCGCAAGCTCGGCGCAACGGTGGAAGAGGGCGCGGATTACCTGACGGTCACGCCGCCGGTGGCCGGCGGCCTGCGGTCCGATGCGGCAATCGATACCTATGATGACCACCGGATGGCAATGTGTTTCTCGCTCGCCGCGCTCGGCCGCGTAAGGGTCCGCATCAACGATCCCGGCTGCGTGGCGAAAACCTTTCCAAATTATTTCGAGTGCTTCGCCGGCATCGTGCGGGCGCCGGTGATCGCCATCGACGGGCCATCGGGCTCGGGCAAGGGAACGGTGGCGCAGGCGCTCGCCCGCAAGCTCGGATTCCACTACCTGGACAGCGGCGCGCTGTACCGGCTGGTCGCGCTGGCTGGTCAGCGGG
>DATKEK010000270.1:0-17410 GCA_035512195.1 Burkholderiales bacterium | reverse complement strand
GCCGCGAAACTGCGCGGCAGAGAGATTCACCGCGACCGGAATGCGCCCGAACCCTGCGGAGCGCCATTCCATCGCCTGGTGGCAAGCCTTCGCCAGCACCAGGCGGCCGACCGGCCGGATCAGTCCATTGTCTTCCAGGATGCGCACGAAACTCGACGGCGAAACCATGCCGCGGGATGCGCTCTTCCAGCGCAGCAGGGCCTCCGCTCCCGAGACGCGCCCGGTCGCCAGCTCGACCTTGGGCTGGTAGAACAGCTCGAACTCCTCGCGCTCGAGCGCGCGGCGCAGTTCTCCGCCCAGCTCCAGGCGATCGATCGCGCGCGTATTCATGTCCTCGGAATAGAAGCACACGCGCGGACCGCCGCCGCGCTTCGCCTGATACATGGCAACGTCGGCGTTCTTGGTCATCCCGCCAACATCGCGGGCATCGCGCGGGTACATGGATACGCCGATGCTGCCGCCCACATACAGCTCCCGGCCTTGCAGCTTGAACGGCTCGTCCAGCGCCCGGATCAGTTTGTGCGCGAGCACCGCCGCGCCCTCGTGGCTTTCCAGGTGCCGCGCGATCACCAGGAACTCGTCTCCGCCGAGGCGCCCGAGCGTGTCTTCTCGCCGGCAGACTTTCTTCAGCCGCTTCGCCACCAGCTTCAGCAATTCGTCGCCCGACGCGTGGCCCAGCGTGTCGTTCACGCCCTTGAACTGGTCGAGGTCGATGAACAGCACGGCGATCACTTCCCCGGTGCGCCCGGCGATGCGGATCGACTGTTCCAGGCGATCGAGCAGCAGCGTGCGGTTCGGCAGCGCGGTCAGCGGATCGTAGTGCGCAAGCTTCTGCAGTTCTTTCTGCGCCTTGACGGTTTCCGAGAGGTCGATGAAATAGCCGAGCGTGGCGCGCCCGTCGGCCATCTCGACCACCTCGTGCTCGACCCGCACGTGAATCAGTCCGCCGTCGTAGCGCACCGCGCGGCGGACGAACGAACTCGGTATCTCCTGCCTGCCCGCCTCTCGCGCCAGGTGCCGGCCGCGTGCCTCGCGCGTGTCCTCCGCGTCCAGTTCCCACAGGCGCGCGCGCCGCGCGGTCTCGAGGTCAGGAAAGGCGAACATGCCGAGAAAAGCCTGGTTGGCGTGAATGATCCGCCCGCCGCGCGACAGAACGATTCCGGCGGGCGAGCGTTCCACCAGCGTACGGAACAGGTTCTCGGTCTTGTGCAGCAGGTTGTACGGGCGCAGGAACCCGGTAAAGAACAGGCCGTAATAGAGCAGGGCAAACGCAATCAGCTTGTAGGCGTGCGCCAGGGTGGTGTAGGTATCCGTGTACTGGCGGGTCGCCACATACGACAGCTGCGCCACCGTCTCGACCCCGGCAGCCGCTCCGATCGCGACCAGGCCGAGTGTCCGGTTGCCCGCAGCCACCCGCGTGCCCACCAGAAACAGTGCACCGACGCAAAGCACGATGTTGAAGAAATTGTTGCCCTTCTCCAACCAGCTGGTCTGCACCGCCGCCTCGAGAGCCCCGCCGAAGAACACCACGCTGGCGGCGAACAGACCCAACACGCCGATCGCCATCGCCGCACGGGCAGCGCCCACCCGCTGCTCTCCCATCACGAATGCCGCGGCCAGCAGGGCAAGGCAGGCAGTGCTCTCGTGCGCCCAGACGAACACGCCACGGCTCAGGACCTGCGGTGCGGGAGCGACCAGGTCCGCATAGAAAAGCAGATGTCCGATGTTCAGCAGCGTCGCCAGCAGGAACCCGGTGCCCAGCACCAGCCAGCGCGGGTCGCGTTGCGTTGCCCACAGCCCGATGCTGATCGAGACCACATGCGCCGAGACGACGATGATCAGCGTTTCCAGAATGCCGTGCGCGAGCAGCCAGGCATCCACGTTCCAGTGAAAGTCGATGCCGGCGGCGATGAACACCATCAGGCTCGCCGCGGCCAACGCGACGATCAGTATCGCGCGACGGACGTTCATGGCGTGCTGCCGTTCCCGGGGGGAGACATCGCCTGCTTCCGCGGTGGCGACGGAAGGCGGGGCGTGAGGGCGGCTGCGGAGATCTTTCAATTGGGTACTTGTTTGACGTCGCGGCGAGCGCGCTCTATGCGCCCATTATGCGGGCACGACGCCGACCGTCAACGGGCAATGAAGGCCACCGATTCAACCGTACGTGGAAGCACTCGATCAGCGATATGGTAGTCGGGGGGCAAATTCGACAGGCCGCAAAGCAGCGACCGACTTCCCGCCGGCTTGAATAAGCTGTGCCCGCGATCTGAGGCGAGCGGACTTCGCCGGGTGAACCGGCCAGCGGGTGCCGCCGGCCGGTCACGAACGCTAGTAGCAGTTACTTCAGATGCTTGGAGACCAGCTTGGTCATCTCGAACATCGATACCTGCTTCTTGCCGCCGAACACGCTTTGCAACTTGTCGTCGGCGTTGATCATGCGTCTGTTCTTGCTGTCCTGCAGGCTGTTCTTCTTGATGTAGCCCCACAGCTTCTTGGTCACCTCGGTGCGGGGCATCGGGGAACTACCGATCACCGCCGCGAGGCTCGCGCTCGGCGTCATCGCCTTCATGAAGGCTGCATTCGGCTTGCGCTTGGTTGCCGACTTCTTCTTGGCAGGCTTCTTCTTGGCAGCAGCTTTCTTGGCCGGGGCCTTTTTCTTGGCCGGAGCTTTCTTCTTGGCCGGGGCTTTCTTCTTGGCTGTCACTTTCTTTGCCGGTTTCTTGGCCGGAGCCTTCTTCTTGGCGGCGGACTTCTTCGCAGGCTTCTTGGATGCAGCTTTCTTCTTGGCGGTTGCCATTGTCAATCTCCCATAGGAATGGTCGCGATTACGTTTTGGAAATCTGCCTTGCCGCAGAGCGGCATGCGGTGCAGAGAATGCACAGCACCCAGAGCGTTGTCAACAATTTTTCATAGGGGAAAGCCCGGTTTTGCAGAGATGCCACGCTTTCGCGGCACAGGCGCATGCCGACGACAACGAGCACATGTATTCCGCAGTCATGAAAACCCGGCTCCGCAGCGCCTTGAATACAACCGGTCTGCGCGGTTGCGGACCTTCACTTTCGGCACAGGCACCGGCGCTGCTGCCATTCGCCCTGTGGCGCGCCGGGCGGCCCGCGTGCGGCTGCCGAGGGCCGGACCCACGCCGGCGCAGCCGGCATCGCCACGCCGCGCATCTATGGCATGCTGCGCACACTCTCACCGCCCGAATCGAGACAGACATGTATCTCGCCAGAGAAGAGCAGGGGGAAATCGGCGACCGGGTAGCGCAGGTCGAGTATCGGACCGGCGCGCAGGTCGTTGCCGCGATCGTCGACAAGTCGGACACCTATCCCGAAGTGCCCTGGAAAGCCTTTGCGCTCGGCGCGTCGATCGCGGCGCTCGCCGTCAGCGCCTGGGTTCTCGCCGGCCATGCCTGGTTCGGGGAGAGCGCCGTCCTGCTGGCGGCGCTCGGAATCGCCGCTGCCGGCGCAGCCTCTGCGTTGCTCACGGTGGCGATCCCCCCGCTCGCGGCATTCTTCGTGGATGAAGCACGCCGCGACCTTGAGGTGCGGCAGTACGCGCACTCGCTGTTTCTGGAGCATGAACTGCACGCAACGCGCGGCAGGATCGGCGTGCTGATCCTGATTTCGATCTTCGAGCACGAGGTTGTCGTGCTGCCCGATTCCGGGCTTTCGATGCGCATTCCGAAACAGGAGTTCGGCGGCGTGATCTCGACCATGAGGCCCTTCCTGCGCCGGCGCAAGTTCGCCGCCGCTTTCATCGCCGGCCTGGACGAACTGGAGCGGCTGCTGCTGGAGAAGGGCTTCGAAAGGCGCTCCAGCCTGCAGAACGAGTTGCCGGACGCGATCATCCAGACGCGGGGCCCACGATGAGCCGCCTGTTGCCCGCGCTGCTGCTGCTTGCCGGGAGCGCACTCGCGGTCGAGATCCCATACCTTTCCGGACGGGTGGTGGATCAGGCGGAATTGCTTACGTCGGAGACGCGCTCGCACATCTCTCACCTTCTGCGCACGCATGAAAGCGACACCGGCAATCAGGTGGCCGTCCTCACCGTGCGCAGTATCCAGGGCGAACCGATCGAGGACTACGCGGTTGCCGTGTTCGAGGCCTGGAAGCTGGGGCGCCACGGCAGCGACAACGGCGTGCTGGTGGTGGTGGTGCCGGACGATCGCCGCATGCGCATCGAAGTCGGCTACGGGCTGGAGGAAACGCTTACCGACGCGCATGCGTCACGCATCATCCGCAACGTGATGACCCCGCATTTCCGCGCCGGGGACTACGATCGCGGCATCGTCGAAGGCGTGCGGGGTATCGTCTCGGTGCTCGAGGGTGGCTGGGTACCCCCGGAAGATCTTCCCGGCACGGCACAGCGATCCGGATTTCATTTCGAGGCACCGGACATGTCGCTCACCGAGCGTATTCTGATAGGCGCTTTCGTGTTCGGCATCATCGGCCTGTTCACCCTGTTCGGGCTGGTTACTCCCGGCGGTAGCGGCTGGTTCCTGTACCTGTTCCTGATCCCGTTCTGGTCGATGTTCCCGATGGTGATCTTCGGCAGCGCCGCCGCGCTCAAGATCTTCATCGCCTATGTGATCTGCTTCCCGTTCGCCAAGCTGCTCCTGCGGCGCAGCCGCTGGTACCGCAAGGCGAAGGAGGAACTGGCGCACAAGGGCAGCGCCTCTATCGGCGGATTCACCATCGGCAGAGGCGGATCGGGTTCGTGGAGTTCAGGCGGCGGATTTTCCAGCGGAGGGGGCTTCTCCGGCGGCGGCGGACGCTCCGGCGGCGGGGGTGCTTCAGGCAGCTGGTAAGGCTGAAAAGGCGATTCACCACAAAGGCACCAGGGCACGCAGAAACACGCAGCAGAACCGGAATGGGATTCCGGCACGCAGCGTGCACTGCGCACGATTCGTGTCGCTTTCTTTGTGCCTCTTTGTGCCCTGGTGCCTTTGTGGTGTACCCGAAGCCTAACGCACGTCGTCGGTCGCATACACAACAGCATCCAGCGCGACGCATTCTTCACCGCGCGCACCAACCAGTATCGGGTTGATGTCGAGGTTGACTACGCCCGCCTGCGGGTCGGCGATGAGCCTGCCGACAGCGACTGCGGCCCTGGCAAAGGCGCCGGCATCGAGCGGCGGCTCGCCCCGCACGCCGCCGATCAGCGGCGCGATGCGCAGTCTTGCGAGCGCCTCGATCACGTCCTGCTCGTCGAACGGCCACAGCAGCACGCGCGCGTCCGGCATTGCCTCGACGTACTTGCCGCCGTCGCCGACGATCACCACCGGCCCGAACACCGGATCGATGCGCGCGCCGATCATCAGCTCGCGCCGGCCACGCGCCATGCGCGCCACCAGCACGCCCTCGAACGCAAGCCGGTCGCCCTCCAGTCGCGCCTGGAACTGTGCGAAAACGCTGCGCGCCTGCTCGGCGTCGCCCACGCCGAGCTTGACGATTCCCAGCTCGGATTTGTGCACCACGTCGCGCGAACAGCCCTTCATCGCCACCGGCGCACCGAGTTCGACTACTGCGGCGGCGGCTTCGTCCGCGCTTGCGCACAGCCGGTGTTCGACTACCGGCACGCCATGGCCGGCGAGCAGCCCGAGGCTCTGCGCTTCGTTCAGCAGGCGCTCGCGCGCGCCGGCGGAATGTGCCGGTGTCGCCTTGCCGACATGCCGTGCGTCCGCCATCAGCGTCATGTGCGCGAGGAACTGGTTGAGTGCGGCGACCGCCTCGCATTCGGTCGGAAACACTGCCAGCCCCTCCTGCTTGAAGCGCGCCGCGATCGACGGCTGCGGCGCGGCCACCACCAGCGGGTTGCCGGTTGACTGCACGAATGCAGCGCTGTCGGTGGCGAACGCGTCTACGTCGTAGCCCTGCCCGGCAATCGGGATTCCGATCAGCATCGCCTCGGCCGAGGGATCGCGGGCAATGACCGGCAGGATGTCCGAAAACAGCCTGCTGTTGGTCAGCAAGGCGGCGGTGAGGTCGATCGGATTAGTAACCGTGGCGAAGCTCGGCAGTATTTTTGCCAGCGCGCCGCGGGTGCCATCGGTCAGTTTTGCCATCGGCATGCCCGCCTGCGACGCCGCGTCGGCCGCCATCACGCACACCGCCCCAGAGTTGCTGATTGCCACCAGCCGGCGACCGCGCGGCTTCCAGCCCTTCAGGTACAGCTCCGCCGCGCCCACCAGCTCCGCGGTGTTCTGCGCGCGCCAGATGCCGTGGCGCTCGAGGAAGGCATCGACCACGCGATCCTCGTTCGCCAGTGCGCCGGTGTGCGAGCGCGCCGCCTCCTGCCCGGCCGCGGTGCGGCCGGCCTTCAGCGCCACCACCGGCAGGTTGCGCGCGTGCGCCACGCGAGCCAGTTCTGCAAGCGGTGCCGCATCGACGATGCTCTCCAGATAGAGCAGCAGCAGGCGCACGTCCGGGTCTTCCGCGACCACCGAGGCGAACTCCGCCGCGGACACATCGCAGTCGTTGCCGGTGGCGTGCGCATGCCTTACGCCCACGCCGCGCTCGCGCAGCAGCCCGTAGGGCACCACGCTCATCGCCCCGCTCTGGCTCACCACCGCCACCGGGCCGTCCATCGGCTCGGTCTCGATATACATGGTCGAGAAAGACAGGATCGCGCCGCTGCCGAAATTCGCAAGCCCCTGCGCGTTGGGGCCGATGATGCGCATGCCGGCCTTGCGCGCGGTCTCGCGCATGCGCGCTTCCTTGGCCTTGCCCCCGACCGGATCGACTTCGCCGAACCCGGAGGTCATCACCACCGCAACCTTCACCCCCGCATCCGCGCAGGCCTGCACCGCGTCGATCGCGGCATCTCCGGGGAGCGCGATCACCGCGGCGTCCGGCGACTCTGGCAGATCCGCCATCGAAGCGAACGCCTTGAACCCCTGCACTTCGGCGCGGTTCGGATTGATCGGAAACACCCTGCCCTTGAATCCGAAGCGGTGCAGATACAGCAGGGGACGCCCGCCTATCTTGTTCGGATTGTCCGACGCCCCGATCACTGCAACCGACTGCGGTTCGAGCGCGGCACGTAGTTGATCACGCGCGCTCATGCCCAGCCCTCCTGCGCAGCATCGCATCGCATGTTTTGGCAATGGCCCGGCGGGCGAAGCGCCGCTCCCCGCAAACGGGCGCCTTCGGCGCTAACGAGTCCGCGGCGCCCGCCTATCTTGTTGGGGTTATCCGACGCCCCGCCGACGCGGTAGTTGCGAAGCAACCTTGGTGCGGGAGGCGGGGCCAGGCGCGCGTCCCGCAAGCGGCCGACTTCGTCGGTAACGTGTCCGCGCGCCCCAATCACCGCGACGGACTTTGGTTCGAGCGCCGCGCGCAACTGTTCTCTGGGATTCAATTCGTGCTCCGTTCGAAAAATGGATTGCTTTTGTTGCTGCCGAATGCGACGAAGCGCGCGCGCACACGGTCGCCGATTGCGAGGCCTTTCGCGCCATGCGCCATCAGGCGGAAACCTTCGTCCATGTCTATCAGTACGATCAGGTAAGGCGCATGCGCGCGCAGCTCCTCGTTCGGCGCGCGATGCACGAGCGACATCGCGTGCACCGTGCCGCGTCCGGAAGCCTGCAGCGTCTGCACGTCCGCGTGCCCGCACACCGGGCAGAAACCGCGCTGGAAATACCACACCGAAGCGCAACCACCGCAGCGCTGATACGCGATTCCCTCCTCACCACTGGTCCAGTCGAGCACTGTCATGCCGCCTCCAGCACCAGTGAAACGTGGGACGACAGCACGCCGCCATCTCCGTGCAGCAGCGCGAGTCGCGGCGCGCCGGCTTGCCGCTCGCCGGCGCGTCCGGTCAACTGCAGATGCGTCTCGACCAGGTGCGCCATCGCGCCGCCGACGCCGCAGTGGCCATACGAAAGCAATCCGCCGTGGGTGTTCAGCGGCAGCTTTCCGCCGGTGGAGAAATGACCTTCGCGCGCGATGTGGCCGGCCTGCCCGCGCGGCGCAAGGCCGATCTCCTCGAGCAGAATCGTCAGCGTAATGGTGAAGCTGTCGTAGATCGCGGCGTAACCGACGTCATCGAGATGCACGCCGGCCTGCTCCAGCGCCTTCGTCGAGGATTCCTTCGCGCCGAAAGCCGTCAGGCTGGGTGCGGCGCTTACGTGCTGATGCGTGTGTGCCTGCGCCGCGCCACGGATACGCACCCTGTGCGCGTTCGACGGTTCGCGGCTCACCACGAACGCTGCACCGCCGTCCGATACCGGACAGCAGTCGAGCAGCTTGAGCGGCGAGGCGATCGGCTTCGACGCCAGCACCTGCTCTGCGGTAACCGGCTCTCGGAACTGCGCGCCCGGGTGCCGCGACGCATGCGCGCGCATCAGCACCGCGAGCTGGGCGAAATCGGCTTCGCTGCTGCCGTACTCATCCATGTAGCGCGACGCCACCAGCCCGTAATACGCAGGTATGGTCGCGCCGAGCGGAACCTCGTACACCCCGTGGCCGACCTGCGCCAGCGTCTGCACCGCGGAATCGCGGCTCTGCCCGGTCAACCGGTTCTCCCCGGCAACCACCAGAATGCGTTTGGCGGCACCGGCCTCGATCAGCAGGTGTGCCGCCATCGCCATCGCGAATCCGGTGGCGCCGCCGAGCTGTATCGCGTGCGCGTACTTCGGCCGCAATCCGTAGTGCTCCGCGAACAGCGTCGACAGCATCAGGTGCGGCAGCGTGGTCGAGTAACCGCAGATCAGCCCGTCCACGTCGCCGCGCCCGATCTGCGCATCCGCCAGCGCCGCGGACGCGGCATCGCTCATCAGGTCGAGCGTCAAACGCCCCGGATGTTTTCCAAAAGGCGTCAGGCCGACGCCCGCGATCCAGCTCAATGGTTTTCCTTTGTGTTGTTGCTCTTCGTAAGAGCGATGACCACCGGGTACTGAGTAAGCGCCACTGACAATCTGCCTCTACTCAGTCCTGCCTTTCTTCTTTCATTCTTCATCCTTCACCCTTGCTTTTCCTCTCCTCGGATCCTTGATCGCCAGCGCTTCCTGCTTCAGTGCCGCAACCAGTTGATCCAAGCGGGACGTGATCCGCTCCGAGAGCGCGGCGATCGACAGTGCCGCGATCGGCATGCCGTCGAGACCGATCACCGGCACCCCGACGGCGCCCATGCGGTCGACGATTCGATCGATCACCAGCGTATAGCCGCGTTCGCGCGACTCGACAATCTCGGCACGGATGCCGTCCAGCGAATAGTTCGGATACTGCCGCAGGCGTTCCTGCACCGAGTCCAGCAAGGGCTCGATCTCCTGGTCCGGCAGCCACGCCAGCAGCGCCATGGACCCCGCGCCCACACCGAGCGGCCGCCGGCTGCCGACGTCGAGATAGTTGGCGCGGATCGGAAAACCTCCGAACTCGCGGTCGATACACAGCGATTCCGCACTCTTGCGCGCCGTCAGCAGGACCGTGTCTCCGGAAAGCTGCGCGAGCCTGATCAACGACGGCCTGGCCCGTGCGCGCAGGTCGTCTCGGTTGCGCGCGGCGACGGAAAGCACGATCGACTCTTCTCCGAGCGTATAGGTCTTGGTCCGTTCGTCCCGGCAAACGTAGCCCTCGCGGGTAAGCACTTCCAGGATACGCAGCGTGGTGACCTTGTTGAGCGACGCGTGTGCGGCTATATCGGTCAGTCGCGCCCGCTCCGAGTTCGCCAGCGCACCCAGGATCCGGCAGGCCTTCTGTACCGAAGAGAGGGATGAGGATTTCTCGTTCATGACTTACACCGTTGCGATTGGAGTTGCGGGAGAACCGACTGCACCGGGCAGGCGCAGCGGAGGCGCGGTCAGCAGGAAGCGGCTGCGCCTGTGCTTGCGCAGCCAGTCGGCCAATAAGGTCAGGTGCCAGAGCTCGCCAAGATGCACGCCGAGCTTGAACAGGCAGTGCTCGTGCAGCGGCAGCGTCGCGCAGCAGCCTTCATGCGACACCGCGGGCAACGCCTCGACCGCGTAGTTGTCCGCGACCAGCACCGAAAGGCCCGAGTCGGTGATCCACTGCAGAAGCATGCTGTCGCGGCCGTCCAGCGAGGCGCAGGAATTTTCCAGCGCGTGCCGGTCGGGCTGGCGGTTCATCTCCAGGATCATTTGCGCGAAGCCGGTGTGCAGGCAGACCATGTCGCCCGGCTCGACCGTTACACCATCCTTGTCGAGAATGCGCATCAGCCGGTCGTAGCCGATCACCTCGTGCGCGCGGCCGACGTGCGCGTGCAGGTCGATCATCACGCCGCGCCCCTGCACGCATTTCTCCGCCATGTGTTCCATGCCGAGTGCTTCCACCCTGGTGGTGGTTTTCGCCGGCACCGAGCCGATGGCGCCGGCATCGTCGGGATTGCTCGGGCCGACGATCTCCCTGCCGGCACGATAGCCGTTGTAGTAGACCGGTTCCGGCGTGCCGTCGCCGTCGGCATCGAACATCTGGCCGACGTGCGCCAGGCTGTCCCATTGCGTCGAATACTGCAGGTGGAGGATGACCGCATCGTCGTTGATGACGTCGGTAGCCAGCGGATTTTCCTTGCCGAGCACATAGTTCATGATCGGCTTGCCGCTGCGCAATGTAGGCCGCAGCACCGGCGGATATCGTCTGGGGTTGAGAACGTTTCCACCCGGGTAATCGAGCGGCAGGCTCAGGCAGAAACTGATGCCTTCGCGCACTTCGGCGACGCCCTGTTTCACTTTCTCCGGGGTGAGCAGATTGAGACGTCCGAGCTGGTCGTCGGCCCCGAAATCGCCCCAGGTGGAACCCTCGGGGCGTCTTTTCCAACGCGCTGTGCTGTTCAAGACCTCCTCCCTTGTTCTGCCGGCGCGGCGCACGGGCCTGCAGTGGTTCCGCCGGTCAGCTTCTTGGCGAGCTGATCGGGCGGCCGCCGATCACGCCGCTTCTTTACGCTCCATGAAAGTGCGTTCTAACATCCGGAAAGCACGAGTGACCCTGAACACAGCACCCGCGCGGAAAGAGTAACATAACTCAAAACGGTGTTCCGGTAATTGGAACTCGCGCGGACACCGGACAAGGATTCAAGGAGAGGGGAGGCTCTGTTGACCAGGACGTTACGCATTGGCGCAGGCTCGGCGTGGTGGGGCGATCGCATCAGCCCGGCAGTGCTGAATGCCGAGCGTGGCAATCTCGACTATCTGTGCTTCGAAACCATGGCGGAGGCGACCATTTCCGCCGCCCAGGTCCGCAAGCGCCGCGATCCCGCCTTTCCCGGTTATGACACCTATCTGGACGACCGCATGCGCGGCGTGCTGCCGGCATGCCTGAAGCGCGCCACGAAGATCATCAGTAACCAGGGATGGATCAACCCGGACGGCGCAGCCGAGCGCACCGTCCAGTTGCTGCGCGAACTCGGCGTGCGGGGCGTCAAGGTCGCCGCGATCAACGGCGGCATGATCACCGATCGAGTTCTCCAGTTGACCGACGTCATCCTCGAGAACGGCCAGCCGACCTCGACGCTCGCCGATACGCTGGTCTCGGCTGAAGTCTATCTGGGCGCCGAACCGATCGCCGAAGCGCTCCGTCAGGGCGCGCAGATCGTGATCTCCGGCCGCGTGGCTGACCCCTCGATCTTCATGGCGCCGATGATGTACGAGTTCGGCTGGGATCCCCTCGATCATGCGCGACTCGGCGCCGGTAACGGCATCGGGCACCTGCTGGAATGCGGCGCGCAGGTGACCGGCGGCTATTTTGCCGATCCCGGCTTCAAGGACGTGCCCGAGCCGTGGAATCTCGCCTTCCCGATCGCCGAGGTGGGGGAGGACGGTTCGGCCGTGCTCACCAAGGTCGATGGCACCGGCGGCGCGGTAAACGTGGCGACGGTAAAGGAACAGCTTCTGTACGAAGTCCACGACCCGTCCTACTACATCACGCCGGACGTGGTCGTCGACTTCACCTCCGCGAAGCTCGAGCAGATCGGTCCAAACCGCGTGCGGGTGACAGGGATTTCCGGCAAACCGCGCACGCCCACGTTGAAAGTTTCGATCGGATGCATCGAAGGTTTCATCGGCGAAGACATGTTTTTCTACGCCGGCCAGGGTGCGCTGCGCCGCGCGCAGCTGGCGAAGAAGATCCTCGAAGAGCGCTTCCGCATTGTTAACCTCGACGCGGAAGAAGTGCGCGTCGATTTCCTCGGAATAAACGCGATCCATGGCGCCATGACGCCGCCCGAGGCGCCGGAGCCTTACGAGATCGCGGTACGCGTCGCCGCCCGCACGAAGACGCGCGAGGAGGCAAACAAGGTCGGACGCGAAGTCGACGGCATGGCGGTCTCCGGCGTCGGCATGACCGGCAAGCGCGTCCCGCACCAGGACCGGACACGCGAGATCATCGGCGTATGGTCGTCGCTGGTGCCCCGCGACAAGATCGCACCGAGCGTGAATTACTACGAAAGCTGAGAGAAACCGCTTTCAACCCGAAGGGCACGAAGGAACCACGAGGGAGAAACGAAAGCCAGCGAATGTGCCCAAACTACGCACAACACGTTACGCGCGAGAATCCGGTCTCATGAACGCTCCGGGCGCTATTTGCCCGAATCTTTTTCGTGATCCTTGGTGTTTCCTTCGTACCCCTTCGTGTTTGCGCTTTTGTCATGACGGATTGCAGGAGTAGACGATGAGAGTGATGCTGCAGCATGTCGCCCACTGCCGTTCTGGCGACAAGGGCAATACGTCCAACATTTCGGTGATCGCGTATACGCCGGAGCTGTACGGGTACCTGAAGGACCAGCTCACCGCGGAGCGCTTTCGCGCGTTTTACGAGGGCGTGGTGACCGGCAAGGTGGACCGCTACGAGATCGACGGCCTGCACGCGCTCAATTTCGTGGCGCGCGGCGCGCTCGGCGGCGGCGTCTCGCGCAGCCTGTGCCTGGACAATTACGGCAAGGCACTGTCTTCGCGCATCCTCGCCTACGACCTGGAGATCCCGGACTCGATGCGCCCCCTGCTCCGCGGCTACAACTGAGGCCTGAGTCCAGAGAACAGGGGCTCGGGCAAACGCGACCGGCCGTCAAGCGCGCGGCGCCAACTGGCAACCTGTTAGCATTGACGCATTCAACCAGTCCGGATCATCCATGCGTCTGCCCTTCTGCTCCGCGTTTCTGGCTCTGCTTTCTTTTTCTCCAATCGCATTTCTCGGCGGCTGCAAATCCCTCGACGACGCGCTGACCGCCGCGCCCAGGCCGACCGCGCGAATTATCGGCGCCGAGCTCCGCCATGTTTCCCTGCACAACGCCGACCTGCTGTTCACCGTCGAGGTGTCCAATCCGTATGCGGTAGGCTTGCCGCTGCTGGACCTCTCCTACGCGATCGGCAGCAACGGCAGAAACCTGCTCGAGGGCGCAGTCAAGCCAACCGGCACGGTCCCGGCACGCGGCACCAGTGTGCTGCAGCTTCCGGCACGCCTGGCGTTCGCCTCGGTGCTCGAAACCCTGCAGGGCGTGCGCCCGGGCTCGGTGGTACCGTACCGCGCGGATATCACGCTGGGAGTGGACGCGCCGGTGGTCGGGCGGCTCGCGCTGCCGCTGTCGCGCAGCGGCGAGCTGCCGGTGCCGGCGGTACCGGAAGTGGAACTTGTCGCGTTCAATATCGGCTCGCTCAGCCTGGATTCGGTCGAGGCCGTCGCCAGGCTGCGGGTGAAGAATACCAACCAGTTCCAGGTCGATCTCGCGAGGTTCGGCGCGAGTCTCGCGCTCGGCGGCCAGCATGTCGGCCGCACGAACCTGGCGAACGCCGCGCGCGTTGCGCCCGGGCAGTCGGCGACTCTGGACGTGCCGCTTGCCTTCTCGCCACGCGCACTCGGCTCGGGCGTCTACAACCTGTTGACCGGCAGCCAGGCCAACTACGCGCTGTCCGGTTCGATCGAAGCCGGCACACGCTTCGGCCCGATCAGCCTGCCGTACGAGAAAACCGGCACTGCGCCGATCCGCAAGTAAACTTAAACCCGGAAAAACGATAAAGAGAATCTGAACGCAAAGGCCGCAAAGAAGCGCAAAGCACGCAAAGAATGATCCGACCGGTTCCTTTGTGCCTCTTGGTGCCTTGGTGCCTTAGTCGTTCGTTTTTCGAATTGGATCTCAACCAGGACGATGACCAACCCGATACCCTTTCACTCCGCGAAAAAACTCGCGAGCCTGATCCGCCGCGGACAGATCGGCTGTCTGGAACTGCTCGATCTGTATCTGGATCGCGTCGAGCGCCACAACCCGAAACTGAACGCCATCGTGGTGCTGGATGCAGAGCGCGCGCGCGAGCGCGCGAAGAAGGCCGACCGCGCAGCGAAGAAGGACGACTGGTGGGGTCCGCTGCACGGCGTGCCGATGACGGTGAAGGAATCCTTCGACGTCGAGGGTCTGCCGAGCAGCTGGGGGCGGCCGGACATGAAGAACAACATGGCCGTGCGCCATGCGCTGTCGGTGCATCGCCTGATGGGCGCCGGCGCGGTGGTGTTCGGCAAGACCAACGTGCCGGTGATGCTCGCCGACTGGCAGAGCTTCAACCCGGTCTACGGCACGACCAGCAATCCGTGGGACGTGACGCGTGTTCCGGGCGGTTCATCGGGTGGTGCCGCGGCGGCGCTCGCGGCCGGACTGACCGGTCTCGAAATCGGCAGCGATATCGGCGCCTCGATCCGCAACCCGGCGCATTACTGCGGTTTGTTCGGCCACAAGCCGACGTTCGAGCTGTGCCCGATCCGCGGCCACCATCTGCCGGGCGACCTGGCCACCAAGGACATGATGGTGATCGGCCCCCTCGCGCGAAGCGCGGCCGATCTCGAGATCGCGCTTAATGCGATCGCGTATCCGGACGAAATGGATTCCCGCGGACTGAAGATCGCACTCGCCAGACCCCGGGCAGAGGTAAAACAACTCAGGATCGCGGTGCTGGCGAACGCCGCCACCGCGGAAGTGGACGATTCGGTACAGCAGCGCGTGCTTGCCGCCGCCGACTGCTTCGAGCAGCACGGCGCGGAAGTCAATCACACCGCGCGGCCGGATTTCGACCTGCACGAGGCGCATCGCGTCTACATCCACCTGCTGCGCGCCGCCACCTCGTCCTCGCTCACCGACGAGCACTTTGCGCGCCAGCAGGGACAGGCGGCGAACACGCCGCCTGACGAAGACAGCTATCCCGCGTGGATGGCACGCGCCAACACCATGACGCACCGCGAATGGCATGCGTGGAACGAAAAGCGCAGTTGGATGCGGCTGAAGTGGGCGGAGTTCTTCCGCGACTGGGATCTGCTGCTGTGCCCGGTTGCCGCCAGCGCCGCGTTCCCGCACAACCACGAAGGCGAGCGCTGGGAACGCATGATCGACGTCAACGGCAAGCCACAGCCGACCACCACGCAGCTGTTCTGGGCCGGGCTGTCGGGCATGGCCTGGCTGCCCTCGACGGTGGCCCCCGCGGGATTCACCGTTGACGGCCTGCCTGTCGGTGTGCAGATCGTCGGCCCCCAGTTCGGCGACCTCGCCACCATTGCTGCCGCGAAATTCCTGGAGTGGGAGTTCCAGCCCTTCGTCCCACCGCCTGGCTACGACTGAAGGAACGGCAAAGCAACCGTTACAGTGCTACCAAAAACACCAAAGGAACCACGCGGAAAAAGAAGACCAGCGAACACCACGACACATTCTTCATGTTTCGCTCTTCCTGGTGTCCTCGGTGCTTGGTGGTTCGATCTTTTTCCGGGTTTTCAGCCCGTCAAAGCAATCAACCCTTTACGGCTTGCCATCGCGCATTTGCTGACGGACGATAGGGTTTCGATCGGGCAGCCAATCAATCCATGGATACAAGCCAGAGCGTCCTTGACTGTATCGGCAACACGCCGCTGATCCGCCTGAAGCATGCGTCGCAGATAACCGGCTGCGAGATCTACGGCAAGGCGGAGTTCATGAATCCCGGCGGATCGGTGAAGGATCGCGCCGCGCTCGGCATCGTCCGCGCCGCGGAAAAAGACGGTTCGCTGCGGCCTGGCGGCATCATCGTCGAGGGCACCGCGGGCAACACCGGCATCGGTCTCGCGCTGGTCGGCAACGCGCTCGGTTACCGCACCGTCATCGTGATGCCGGACAACCAGAGCCAGGAAAAAGTCGACGCACTTCGCGCTTATGCGGCGGAGATCCGTTTCGTAAAACCGGTCCCGTATCGCGACGACAACCACTTCATCAAGGTTTCCGGGCGCCTTGCCGAAGAACTGGACGGCAGCGATCCAAACGGTGCGATCTGGGCGAACCAGTTCGACAACCTTGCGAACCGCGACTTCCATTTCGCCACCACCGGGCCGGAGATCTGGCGGCAGACCGGCGGCAGGATCGACGGTTTCGTGTGCGCGGTCGGCAGCGGCGGCTCGCTCGGCGGTATAGCGATGTACCTGAAGAAGCAGAATCCGGATATCGCCATCGCGCTTGCGGATCCCGGCGGCTCCGGCCTGTACAATTGGTTCCGCAACAGCGAACTCAAGGTCGAGGGCAGCTCGATCACCGAGGGCATCGGCAACAGCCGCGTCACGAAGAATCTCGAGGGTGCGCCGGTCGATCTGGCGTTCCGCATACCCGATACCGAAGCGATACCGCTGCTTTACCATCTGATCACCAGAGAAGGCCTGCTGCTCGGCACTTCCAGTGGCATCAATATTACTGGGGCAATCCGGCTCGCAAAGGAACTGGGGCCGGGTCACACGATCGTCACGCTGCTGTGCGATTCCGGCATGCGCTACAGGAGCCGGCTGTTCAACCGCGAGTTCCTGCTGTCAAAAAGCCTCGAGCCGCCAGCGTGGGTCAACTGAACTGAAGGAGCACGTCATGAAACGCACATTCATTTTCGCCACTGTTCTCGCCGTCTGCGCGGGTCCCGCACTTGCCGACAAGATCGATCAACTGCAGAACGCATCGCAGGCGGAGTTCCGCCTGCTCTCCGAGGATCTCGGCGCCGCGCTCAGCTACAAGCCGCTGGCGCCCGCAGAGCCACTGGGCGTCACCGGATTCGACATCGGCATCGCGGTCACCGCGACCGAACTGGAACATTCTAGCGTCCTCGAGAAAGTCACGTCTTCGAGCGCATTTTCGACCGCGATCGTTCCAAGCCTGCATTTGTCCAAGGGACTGCCCTTCGGCATCGATGTCGGCGCGATATACACACAGGTGCCGAAAATCGACGTATCTCTCTGGGGATTACACGTCAAATACGCGATTCTCGATGGCAGTCTCGCAACGCCCGCACTTGCGGTGCGCGGCAGCTATACCCGCGTGTCCGGCATCGATCAGCTGGACTTCGACACCAAGGGCCTGGACATCTCGCTCTCCAAGGGTCTCGCTAACCTCACGCCCTACGTGGGTGTGGGCACTGTGTGGGTCACCAGCAAGCCGAAGAACGCGGGCACGCTCACCGAGGAGAAATTCAACCAGA
>DATKEK010000269.1:0-3768 GCA_035512195.1 Burkholderiales bacterium | reverse complement strand
CGCGAGCTGGTTTTATTCGCGGAGTCATGGTCGGCTGCTCAAGGCGTGGAGTCATTGTTTCTTCTTACTACTACAGCCGATCATTTCTTTCTTGACCTTGGGTACTCGCTCGCTTCCCGCGACAATGCGCCTTCGTCCATTCAAGCAACTTCCCAGTTTTCTAGCCTTTGTCCCGCGTCGTCGGCGTTTCTGTCAAAGCGCGTCGCCGTGCGGGCGAACCCGTCGTTCCAGGGGCGCTGCGCGATGAAGCCGCGCAGCGCCCCTGAACTCAGACGTTTGGTGGCAACAGACTGCCAGGGGTAGAATCGCCGCAACTGTCGAGGTCTCTATGCATCTCACGATCGAGCACGAGCGGGAAGACGACGGCCGATGGTTGGCGGAAGTGCCTGAACTGCCGGGGGTTCTTGCGTACGGCGCCACCGAGCAAGAAGCCATAGCAAAGGCCCAGGTGCTTGCCCTGCGCGTACTTGCCGAACGCCTCGAGCACAACGAGACCGGGCCTCAGCCCATCTCTATCGCGGTGGCATGAGCAACTGGCCTTCGTCGAAGGCCAATCGTGTTCTCGCAGCCCTTTACCGGATCGGATGGGCGCTCAAGCGCCAGTCCGGTTCGCACAAGACCCTCTCACGGCCCGGCTGGCCTGACGTGGTATTCCCGTTCCATGACCGCGAAGAGATCGGACCGCGAATGCTGGCTCGCATCGCCAAGCGCACGGGCCTGACCCCGAACGATCTATGATGTCCGCGGTTTGCCACCCAACCACGCCGTGGAAACCGACGCGCGCAAGTACGGCGCGCGCGGTTCACGGCGAACGTTAAATCTGAACACGAAGGCACGAAGAGCACGAACACCCAAAGATAGGGAGCGAAAACGCATATCTACGCAAGAAGCCGTTTTCGCGGTTCACTGACAGCAGGTGCAAGGGTCCAATGGGCCCGGCCATCCAGCTTTATCTGCCACGAGTTTCTTCGTGATTCTTCGTGTCATTCGTGCATTCGTGCCTTCGTGTTTCGCTTCTCTGTTTTCCTCCGCGTACCCCTCAAGGGGTTATAGAAAAGAATCCACTGCGCTTGGCGCTTGTCCTTGTTCGTTACAAGCGGATGGGCAGTTCGCGGATGCGTTTGCCCGTGGCGGCAAAGATGGCGTTGCACACCGCCGGTGCGACCGGCGGCGTGCCGGGTTCGCCGACGCCGCCGAGATTCTCGATGCCGGAATCGACGATGTGCACTTCGATGCGCGGGGTCTGCGCCATGCGCAGAACGCGGTAGTCGTGGAAACTGCCCTGTTCGACACGTCCGTTCTTTACCGTAATCTCGCCGTCGAGCGCGGCTGCCAGTCCGAACACGATACCGCTTTCCATCTGTGCCTCGACGTTTCCCGGGTCGAGCGCGAAGCCGCAATCAATCGCACAGACGACACGCTGCACGCGCACCATGCCGTCGATGACTTCCACCTCCGCCACCTGCGCGACGATCGAGTGAAAGCTTTCCGCCAGCGCGATGCCGCGCCCGCGTCCGGCGGGCAGCCAGTCGCCCCAGCCGGCTGCCTGCGCCGCTACCTCCAGCACCTTGCGATGGCGCGATGCATGGCCGAGCATGACGAGGCGGTAGGCGAGGGGATCCTTGCCGGCCGCATGCGCGCACTCGTCCATGAAGCACTCGGTGAAGTACGCGTTGTAGCTGTGACCGACGCTGCGCCAGAATCCGACCGGCACCGGCTCGTGCGTCAGTACGTGCTCGACTTCGCGGTTCGGCATCTCGTAGGGCAGGTCGAACGCCCCTTCGGACGTGGTCTTGTCCTTCATCAGGTCGGACGCCGCCGCCGGCAGCAGCCGGGCGGTGATGCCGCCGGTGCACGACTGGCCGACGATGCGGTTGCGCCAGCCGGTGATGTTGCCGGCGCTGTTCAGGGCGGCGTCGAATCGTGCCGCGGCCATCGGGCGGTACACGTCGTGCTGCATGTCCTCCTCGCGCGTCCACACGAGCTGCACCGGGGTGTCCGGCAGTTTCGCGGCCAGCGCAACCGCCTGCATCACCACGTCCACCTCGGCGCGCCGGCCGAAGCCGCCGCCGAGGTATGGCGTGTGCACGGTCACGCGATCGCTATTTACGCCGGCTGCGCGCGCGGCGAACCAGCGCACCAGCGTCGGCGCCTGGTTGCCGACCCAGACTTCGCAGGTGCCGTCGCTGCGCACCAGCGCGGTGCAGTTGATCGGCTCCATCGTCGCGTGCGCGAGGTAGGGCGCGAAATAGTCGGCGCGCAATAGTTGCGCCGGCGCGGCAAGCGCGTTGTCCACGTTGCCGACCGATTCGTAGGTCCGCGCCTTGCCGCGGCGGCCGAGCAGCTCGAAATAACGCTCGCGCTGCGCCTGCGTGTCGTGCGCTGCGTGCGCACCCGCGTTCCATTCGATTTCCACTGCGGCGAGCGCGCCCTGCGCCTGCCACCAGCTTGTCGCCACCACCGCGACCGCCGCCGGGGACGTGCTCGTCGGCGGCAGTTCGAACACACCGCGCACGCCCTCGATCTGTCTTGCCTTGCTGTCGTCGAACGATGTCAGCGTGCCGCCGAATACCGGGCATTGCGCGATCGCGGCGTAGAGCATGCCGGGCAGGCGGAGGTCGCAGGCGAACTGCGCGCTGCCGTCAACCTTGGCGGGCGTGTCGAGCCGTTTCTGCGACTTGCCGAGGAGGCGGAATTGCGAGGAATCCTTCAGCTCCGCGTTCTGCGGGACGGGCAGCTTCGCCGCGTCGAGCGCGAGCGCGCCAAACCCCGCTCGCCTGCCGGTCGCCGCGTGTTCCACGTGACCTTTGTCGATGCGGCACTCGCCTGCCGGTACGTCGAAGCGCTGCGCCGCGGCGGCGATCAGCATCTCGCGCGCGGCCGCACCCGCGTGCCGCAGCGGCTCCCAGGCGTCGCGCACGCTAGTCGAACCACCGGTCGCCTGCACGCCGAGCACTTGGCCGAACGTGTACTGCGTGTGGCGCATGAACGACGCGACCCAGCCTCGGTCGTCCGGGCGCACCGGCACGCCGTCACTGATCATCGTGGCGTTCGCATAGAAGGCGTCCACCGGCGCCTGCTCGTAACGCAGAATCGACGGGTCTGCTTCCAGCTCTTCGGCAACGAGCATGCTGAGCGTGGTGACCATGCCCTGGCCCATTTCCTGGCGCGGCACCTGAACCGTGATCGTGCCGTCGGTACCAATCTTGAGCCAGCCGGTCAGCACCGCCTCATCGTCCCCGGGTTTCAGCGCGTCGGGTGGCGAAAGGCGGTCGCGCTCACGGTAGAAGCGCCATACGCCGATGGCGAGCGCGCCGCCGGCCACGCCGGCGGTAATCAGAAAGCGGCGTCGCCACTTGTTCTTTGGCTTGCCGGTGGATGCATTCATCTTGGGTCTCCTTGCATGATTCCGGGCGTGGGTCGTCGCGCTTGCAGCTTACAGCGGCGGAAGCGTCACACCGATCTGCTCCAGGATGCCGCGCGGTGCGCCTCCGGGTATCGGTTCCGGAAAAATCAGCGTCAGCAGGTTCTGCGACACGCGGTAATAGAAATAGTGCGGCGGGATGGCGACGTTGCGCCCGGTCGGCGCGATCGGCTCCATGCCCGGCATCGCCCATGTCCGGGTGTGGGTGCCGCCCTGGTGCCAGCGGATCGCGTAGTTGCCCTGTCCGCGATCCTCGACGCCGTCGTGTGCGTAGTGCCAGTCCGGAAACCCCGCGTACAACGCACGCAGCATGGCGAGAAACTGCGCTTTCGCCAGCACACGCG
>DATKEK010000268.1:0-2534 GCA_035512195.1 Burkholderiales bacterium | reverse complement strand
CGCGGATTCTAGCCGCGCGAACTGCCTCCAAGACCTTTCCAATCTTTGGCAGGAGGCGGCGCATGTCTGCAAGCAATTCCAGGTTAAAAGGGCATCGTAAAACGCTTGCCAAAGCGCCGACCGGTATCGTCGGTTTCGATGAAATCACCGGCGGTGGCCTGCCGCACGGTCGCGCGACGCTGCTGGTGGGTGGTCCGGGCTCGGGCAAGACCATATTCGCGATGCAATTCCTGGTGCATGGCGCGCAGAAGTGCAAGGAGCCGGGCATCTTCGTCGCTTTCGAGGAATCTCCGAAGCGCATGGTGGCCAATTTCGAAGGTTTCGGCTGGAATCTTGGGGAGCTGCAAAAGAAAAAGCTGTTTTTGCTGGACGCTCAGCCGTCCACCGACTTGATTCACGCTGGGACTTTCGACCTCATCGGGATGCTCGCAGTGCTGGGGGCGAAGGCCAAGGCCATGGGGGCACGGCGCATCGTGTTCGATGCCATCGATATCGTCCTCGGGCTATTGCCTGACGACGCGGCGAGAAGCCGGGAGGTCTACCGGCTGCACGAGTGGCTGCTGAACGCCGAGCTGACGGCGCTCATCACGGCGAAGGTTACCGGGGACGATGGGGCTTCTCGCGGCCCGGAGCCATTCAGCTTCATGCAGTTCATGGTGGACTGTTCAGTGATCCTCAACCACCGCGTGATTCTGGGCGTGTCGCAACGCAATCTGCGCGTGCAGAAGTATCGCGGCTCGAGCTTCGATGAGAGCGAAGCGCCGTTCGTGATCGCCAAAGGCGGGTTCGATGTCGCCGTTTCGCGCATTCTGGGACGTTTGGACACCAAACTGGTCAACGAGCGCGTCAGCAGCGGCGTGAAGCGGCTCGATACCATGCTGGGCGGCGGCTACTACCGCGGCGCCAGCGTGCTGATCACCGGCGTCCCCGGCACGGCCAAGACAACCTTGTGCGGAGCATTCGCGGAGGCGGCCTGCCGGCGCGGCGAGCGCACCATGTTCGTCGGCTTCGATTCGGATGGCTCGGAGGTGATCCGCAACCTGTCCTCGGTCGGAATCCGGCTTGACCGACACGTGAAATCCGGACTGTTGCGCATGATTTCGGCGCGTACCATCACGGGCAGCGCGGAGACCCTGCTGGTGCGCATCAAGGCGCTCGCGAAGGAGCACACGGTCCGGTGCCTCGTGATCGACCCGGTGTCCACCCTGTCGAAAGCAGGCAATGAACTGACCGCGCACGGCGTGGCGGAACGGCTGATCGACTGGTGCAAGTCCGATGGGATCACCCTGGTCTGCAGCAGCCTGCTCGACGAGATGTCCAGCCGGGCCGACGGCGGCACGCCGCTGCAGGTCTCCACACTGGCGGACACCTGGATCCACCTCAACTACCTGGTGCAGGCCGGCGAGCGCAACCGCGGCCTGGCCATCATCAAGTCGCGCGGCATGGCGCATTCGAACCAGGTGCGGGAACTGATCCTGAGCAATGCGGGCGTGACCCTGACCGACATCTTTACGGCGGGCGGCGAGGTATTGATGGGCACGATGCGCTGGGAAAAGGAAAGCGCCGAGCGCGTCGCGAACGAGGTCGCGGAAGTCGCCGGCAAGCTCAAGCGCGTCAGCCTCGACGCTGAGGAAGCCGTGCTCGAGGTGCGCGCGAAGTCGCTGCAGACGGAGCTCGTGGCCAAGAAGGTCGAAAAGACGCTACTGACCCGCACCACACAGAGCCGCGAGGGAGAGTTGACGCGAGGCCGCAAGCGGATGCGCGAGCTGCGCGGTGGCGACGTGGCCCTTCCCGGGAGGCAGCCATGAGCCGACCGGTCCAGTTCAAGTTCCGGCTTTACGTCGCCGGCGACGCGCAAAACTCCGTGCTGGCGATCGCCAACCTGACCGCATTGTGTCGAACGCTATTGCCCGGCAGGCACCACATCGAAGTCGTCGATGTGTTCCGGGAGCCCAAGCGCACGCTCGTGGACAGCATTCTCATGACGCCGACCCTGGTCAAGCTCGCGCCCGCTCCCGTCCGGAAAATCGTCGGCACCCTCAGCCAGACGCAGCCCCTGTTGCAGGCGTTGGGACTGGAAACCGCCGCCGCACCATGACCGCGGCTAGACCGCGGACTGCCCACCGGGCGCAACGGCCGCCTTCGGCCCGTGGTGGAAAGCTTCGCAGCAAGCGCCCGGGCAGATTGCAGCCTGGGGACGCGACCGACGAAGTTTCCGCGCTGATAAAGACGCTGCTCGAAACCGGGCAGCGCCTGGAGGAGCTGACCGCGGGCGAGGTGGATTCGGTTGCCGACCGTCAGGGCCGGACGTTTCTGCTGCAGCGCGCCCAGGAGCAGTTGCGCCATAGCGAAGCCGCCAAGCAGGCGGCAATCCTCAACGCGCTGCCCGCGCATATCGCCTTGCTCGATACTCAGGGGCTGATCATCTCCGTGAACGAGGCGTGGCGGCGGTTCTCGGGCACGAACGTGATCCAGCGCCCCGGATATGCGATCGGCGTCGATTACCTCGCGATCTGCGACAGCGCGCAGGGCGA
>DATKEK010000267.1:0-22871 GCA_035512195.1 Burkholderiales bacterium | reverse complement strand
TGCAATACGTCACTCGCAAATACATCTTCGAGGCCGGCGTGCAGATTCCGGTCGTCCAGGACCTCAACGGCACGGCGATTGAAAACGATTACGGTTTGAACGCCGGTTTTCGCGTCAATTTCTGAAGGGGCAACGGCCGGTGAAGCTTCAAACAGCAGTCAGGGCCGGCCGCAACATGGCCATCGGACTGGCTGTCCTCCTCGCCGGCGCGTGGCTGGCGTTCGTGCCTCGGCCAAAGGAACCGCCCTACGTGTTCGTGACCGCGTGGGGCGAGAAAGGTGCGGCGCCCGGACAATTCCACGATCCGACGGGGATCGCCGTCGCCGGCGACGAAGTGTTCGTCTCCGACGCGCGCAACGGTCGCATTCAGGTCTTCGACTTCGCCGGCCGCTTCAAACGGCAATTCGGCGGCCCCGGCAGCGAGCCCGGTCAGTTGGGCCGACCCATGAATCTTGCGGTTCACGACGGCGAACTTTACGTGGCCGAGTATTTCAATGACCGCATCCAGGTCTTCAGCCTCGACGGCGAGCCCAATCGTTTAATCGGCAGAGCGGGCAACGGTCCCGGCGAATTCAACGCACCAGGCGGGGTGGCGGCGGCGCCCAATGGCGACCTGGTAGTCGCGGATTTCTACAACCAGCGCATCCAGCAGCTCAAAGCCGACGGCCGCTTTGTGCGTCAGTGGGGAGTCACAGGCACGATCGGCATTCGGGCAGGCCAATTCAACTATCCCACTGACGTAGCGTTGGGCCCCGACGGGGCAATATACGTCGCGGACGGGTACAACGACCGGATACAGGCTTTCGGTCCTGGCGGGACTTTCTTGCGCAAGTGGGGCGGTCCATTCGGGGCGAACATATTTGGTCCCTTCAACGGCTGGTTCGCGACGGTGACCGGTGTGGCGGTCGACAGGCACGGTCAGGTATTCGCCGCCGATTTTTACAATCACCGGATTCAGAAATTTACCGATAGCGGCGTATTCCTGAGCCGTTTCGGCACGCAAGGCAGCGGCCCGGGCCAGTTCAATCACGCCATCGCCGTCGCCGTGGCAAGCGATGGCTCGGTGTTTGCGGTCGACTTCGGCAATCACCGGGTGGAAAGGTGGCGGCCGGCAGAACATTGACCGTGGTCCTGGCTCCAAGAATGGGATTGATAGCGGGTACTCGACCGAGCAGGAATTTCGCATGCTGAAGGAACAGATTGCATCGAATCGCATCCTGCGGGCGGCCGCTGTCACGGCACTGTTTACGCTCGCTGTTCATTCCGCACCGGCCATGGCGATCGACCTGACCGCGGAATCTCCCCGCACTTTTACCAACCGGCTTGCCGACTCCGATAATCCCTACCTGCTGCTGCATGCTCACAACCCGGTCGACTGGTATCCCTGGGGACCGGAGGCTTTCGAGAAAGCCCGGCGCGAGAACAAACCGATCTTTCTGTCGGTCGGGTACAGCACCTGTTTCTGGTGCCACGTGGCCGAGCGCACCATTTATTCCGACCCTGCCATCGCGGAGTTGATGAACCAATGGTTGGTCAACGTCAAAGTCGACCGCGAGCAGCGCCCCGATGTCGACCAGATCTACATGCTGGCGACCCGGATGATGACTCGCGGCGGTGGCTGGCCTAACAATGTGTTCTTGACGCCGGATCTGCAACCGTTCTTTGGCGGCAGCTACTTTCCGCCGGCCGATGATCCGGTTCGCGGCCCGGGGTTTCCGACCATTCTGCGCGCACTGCACGAGGCCTGGACCAATAAGCGCGACGAAGTGCTGGAGACTGCAGACAACGTCTACGGTGTCATGCAGCTGATGCAGGCGCAGCTACGCGTAGATTCGCCGGCCCCGATGGATCCTCCAGCCTGGCTGCGGTCGGCACGCAACAATCTGCTCGCGCAACAAGATTTCTGGCATGGCGGATTCGGTGCCGGGGAAGGGCCGAAATTCCCGCGTTCGCCCGAGTTGGCACTGTTGCTCACGGATGTTCGCCTCAACGCCCACGCGGGGGCGCGTTCCGCCGTGAATGCGACACTGAACGCAATCGCGTTCGGCGGCATTCACGATCATCTGGCGGCAGGGTTTCATCGCTACAGCACCGAGCCGACCTGGTCGGTCCCGCATTTCGAGAAGATGCTCTACGACAATGCGTAACTGCTGCAATTGTTTGCCGAGTCCTACGCGCTGACCGGCAATATGCTGCACCGATACGTGGCGCTGGAAACCGCTCAGTATCTGATGCGCGAGATGAGCGCGTCGCCACCGGCGGGCTTTTTCACCGCCTAGGACGCGCAGATCGAGGGCGTCGAAGGCGTGAGCTATGTCTGGACGCGCGCCGAGATCACCGCGCTCCTGGGCGAGACGGACGCCAGACGTTTCTTCGGGGTCTACGAACTGGTGCCCATGCCCGAACAAACCGCCCCCGGCGTGCGGGAACTGCCCTCCCGCGACGGTCAGTGGCCCGGCGAGCTGAGAATCCGACTGCCGATCGAGCGAACGGTGCAAGCCGTGTGATTTGACAATGCAGCGACGATGCTCGCCGGCCTCGCGCTACAGCGCGCCACGCTCCTCGCCGCGCGCAACCGGCGGCCGCAGCCGGCGCGCGACGATAAGATGCTGACGGGTCTGAACGGTCTCGCGGTGCAGGCCTTCGCCCGTGCCGGCCTGCTGCTGAAGGAACCTTCATTCGTGACGCTGGCCCAAACGGTCGCCGATCGAATCTGGTTGCTCGCCTACAGTTTGGAAGACCGCTCGCTACGGCACACGATTTTCCGCGGCCGTGCCCACACCGACGGATTCCTTCAGGACTGCGCGCAGTTCGGCGCAGCCTTCATGACGCTGGCCGAGGCGACTGGCAAGACTGTCTGGCGCGACCGCGCCGCCCGGCTTGCCGACGACATTCTGCGGCTGTTCGTGCGCGTAGACGGATCGTTCGCGATGAGCACGGACAAGAAAAGCCTCCTCATTGCGCTGACGGACGAAGGCGACAGCGAAGCGCCCTCCGGCACCTCGGCTGCGATTGAGCTGCTGCTGAAGCTCGCAGCCGTGTCTGGGTCCGATCCGCGCTACCGTTTGGCGGCGCGGCGCGCGGCCGATCACATGAGCGGAGCATTGCAGCAATACCCTGCCGTGTGGGTCACGACCGTCGCCTCCTTGAATGCCTATCCATTGCCGCCACCAGAGGCTGTGGCGAGGACGGAAGAAAAGGCGGATGCGCCCGGGGCGGAGCCGGAGAATTTCCGCATTCCCGTCACGGCCGATCACGTGCGGGTTTCAGCGGCGACGCAGGCGGCAACAAACGACGATCGCGTGATAGTTATAGTCATCGTGGACAAGGGGTATCACATCAATGCGAATCCCGCTTCCTTTGATTATCTGATCCCGACGAGTGTCAGGTTCGAGCGACCGCAACCTTCGAAGGTCCGCTATCCCGAACCCGTTCGCTTCAATGCCGAGTTTGCCCCGGACGGCCTGGATGTGTACGAGGGCACCGTGCAGGTGGTGGCGGCATTTCCAAAAGGCGCGTTGCCGAGATCCGACGCCATCCGCGGCGTGGTCAAAGTACAGGCCTGCGACGATCGTATCTGCCTGCCGCTATTGGAGTTGCCGTTTTCGGTAACTGCGGAGAACCGCTAGCGGGTCGTCGCTTGGCGAGACAAGCAGCTTGCGCCGTTGCGTCGATGCGTGGGGAACCGGCACTCGAGTATCGGTTGCGTAATTTTATGCGAGCGGCCCCGGTCTAAAGAGCATGTGACACCGAATGCGGCGCGCGGTGCCTCGCGGCATCTCCCCATACCCACCTCGAATGACGCAGGCTCCGCGCGCTTGCACCAGGGCGCAGTCCCTGCTACGCGACCACATGCGAGCCGGCAGATGATCAAACGGACATGCAGGTCGTTGGGGCGCCGGTTGGCACGCTATCTGAACCGGCCGCTCAGGCGCTATGAGCCATTTGCTGTCACCAGTCCGGAGCGTCTGGTAGCCGCGCTCACGCCCGGCGACGTATTGCTGGTCGAGGGCAATCGCCGGGTCAGCACCGCGATCAAGTACCTGACGCAATCGACCTGGTCGCACGCCGCACTATTTGTCGGAGACTTCCGTGGCACGGGGCTCGGCATTGAGGCGCCTGTACTCATCGAAGCGGACATGCAACACGGCGTCCGGGCCGTGGCACTTTCGACCGTAGCCGGACTCAACAGCCGACTGTGCCGCCCGGTCGGCCTCCGCCCCGACGACTGCCGACAGGTGTGCCGCTATGCAATCGAGCGTCTCGGACTGGTCTACGATCTCAAAAACATCATCGATCTCGCGCGCTACCTGTTGCCGGTGCCGCCGGTACCGGTTCACTGGCGCCGCCGGATGCTGGCGCTGGGAAGCGGCGATCCGACCCGGGCAATCTGCTCCACGTTGATCGCGCAAGCGTTTCAGTCCGTGCGGTATCCGATTCTCCCGCAGGTGGAGCGACTGGCGGACCGGAACGGGACGCACCCGAGCAGGGGTGTGAAGGAAGTGCTCCACATCCGTCACTACAGCCTGTTTACGCCGCGAGACTTCGATCTCTCTCCGTATTTCCGCGTGATCAAGCCGGAGGTGGAGAACGGATTCGACCACCGTCAACTGCGCTGGGGCGAACGAAGTGCCGATTGAGTTTCAGCCCGCGCAGCAGGACATCTGCCGCACGTCCTTTGTGAAAGCCTGAGCGGCCAACTTCAGGCCTTCGACCATCGTCAGGTACGGAAACAACTGAACTGCGAGCTCGTCAACTGTCATTCGCGCGCGAATCGCCAGCGCGGCGGTCTGGATCAACTCGCCGGCTGCCGGCGCAACCACTTGCACGCCGATGAGACGGCCGGTGCCGGCCTCGGCGACCATCTTGATGAAGCCGCGCGTGTCGAAATTGACTAGCGCGCGCGGCACATTTTCGATCGGCAAGGTGCGGGTATCGGTGACGAGGCCTTCATCGCGGGCTGCGGCTTCGCTAAAGCCAACGGTGGCCACTTGAGGGTCGATGAACACGACCGCCGGCATCACGTTCAGGTTCAGCGATGCCTCACCATCCGTCATGTTGATTGCCGCTCGGGTGCCGGCTGCCGCCGCGACATAGACGAACTGCGGTTGGGTCGTGCAGTCGCCAGCGGCGTAGATGTCCGGCGCGCAGGTGCGCATTGCTGCATCGACGACGATGGCGCCTGCCCCGTTGACCGTAACTCCGCCGGCGTCGAGCGCGAGGTCCCGCGTATTCGGTGAGCGGCCGGTGGCGACTAACAGCCTGTCAGCGCGAAGCTCACCCTGGTTGGTCTCAAGCACGAATGCGCCGAGCGCATGGTCGACGCGGCCTGCCTGGGTGTGATTCAGGACTTCGATGCCTTCGGCGCGGAAGGCTGCAGTGACGGCCTCGCCGATCACCGGATCCTCGCGAAAGAGCAGAGTGTTGCGCGCCACGATCGTTACCTTGCTGCCCAGGCGGGCAAAAGCCTGGGCAAGTTCCACGGCGACCGCGGATGAACCGATTATGGCCAGGCGTACCGGTATCGCATCGCTCGCCAACGCTTCGGTGGAGGTCCAGTATGGTGTGTCCTTGAGGCCGGGGACCGGCGGCATGGATGGGTTCGCGCCGGTCGCGATCAGGCAGCGATCGAAGGCGACTGCACGCGTCTCGCCATGACTCAGTTGTACTGCAAGCGTCCGACCGTCCTCGAATCGAGCCGCCCCGTGCAGCACCGTGATGGCCGGATTGCCGTCCAGAATGCGTTCGTACTTCGCCTGACGCAGTTCGTCGACGAGCGCCTGCTGCTGGGCGAGTAACCTTGGTCGTGCGATCGTAGGCGCAGTCGCCGCGATGCCGCCGTCGAATGGGCTTTCGCCGCGCATATGCGCGATGTGGGCGGCGCGGATCATGATCTTCGACGGTACGCAGCCGACATTGACGCAGGTGCCGCCGATCGTGCCGCGCTCGATCAGCGTCACGCGCGCCCCGCGCTCGGCCGCTTTCAGCGCCGCCGCCATCGCCGCGCCTCCGCTGCCGATCACGGCGACGTGGAGTCTGCCGCCGCCGTCACCGTCACGAGGCGTGTCGTGCCCGCTGAGGCGCGCTACGACCATGTCAATCGCACCGCCGCGTTTCCGGGCCGCAGCGGCGATTTGCCGGCGCAACCAGATCCCAGATGGAGACAGCCACCATCATCGCGAGCCCCGCGTAGGTGGCGTAGCTGCTCCAGCCGTACTTGAACCAGGGGTAGAGCGACAGCAGCAGTATGGTCGGTCCGAGCACGCCGAGCACGCTGCGATGCCATTGCCGGTGGCTGAACCACCCGAGCGCGTTGACGAGCAGTGCAAAGCCGGCCAACAGCGGCAACACCGTCTCAATCAACACCCACTCCCATCGGCTCAGAAAACCCAAGCCGATGGCGGCGCCGAGACTTGCGATGGCCGGGAAGCAGGCTGCGCAGCCCATCGCCGCGACGACGCTGCCGAGTGAACCGGCCTTGTCGCCGATGCGCGAGATCCGTTCGAGCGGACCTGCCATGGAATTGCTCCTTTCAAGCACGCGCGTGATGGACTAACGTTACTCCCGTAGTCAAGTACGGAGTCAAGCACCGTGAACAATCAGGGCAGCTTCACGATTGGAGCGCTCGCAAAAGAATCGGGAGTCGGCGTGGAGACCGTCCGGTTCTATCAGCGCAAGAAATTGCTGCCACAGCCTGGCAGGCCAGCGGGCGGTATCCGCCGTTACGGAATGCGGGACCTGGATCGCTTGCGGTTCGTAAAGGCAGCTCAGCAGCTGGGTTTCAGTCTGGACGAGGTCGCCGTCCTGCTGCGACTCGACGATGGCGCTCACTGCAAAGAGGCACGCGCACTCGCCGAAGGCAAGCTCGTCAGCGTCCGATCAAAGCTCGCGCACTTGCATCGCATCGAATCGGCATTGGTGGCGGTGATTCAGGCATGCGGCGTCGCGAGAGGGCGAGTGGCTTGTCCGCTGATAGCATCTCTGCAGGCTGGTTAGAATTCGGGATCGCTGCCATGTTCGCGCCTGAGCTTGCCTCGGAGGCATGGAGCCCTGCACGATCAGGTCGATGACCGTGACATGAAGAATTTCGTCGACGGTGTCTGGGCCATCTCGCGCGCCGCCCGCGCTCAATCAGCGCGAGCGTGGCACCAATGCCGATGACGTCATATTGGCCGAGTTTCTTCCAGGGTATTGCATGGTCGCTGGCAAATGAGCGCTAAGCACGCGCCGGACGATGCCACCCCCGGCAGCGCGCGCTGGACCGGCGTCGCCGATGCGCAGGCGCTGCGGCAGGCCGCGTACCGGTGCATCCTCGACGCTGCCACGCGCGCGATCGACCAGCGCGGCCGGTTCCTGATCGTGCTCGCTGGCGGCAGCACGCCGCGCGGCATCTACCGGATGCTACGCGGCGCGGCCGCCGATTGGTCGCGCTGGCAGGTGTACTTCGGCGACGAGCGCTGCCTGCCGGCAGACGACGCCGAGCGCAACAGCGCGATGGCGGCCAGTGCCTGGCTCGATCACGTGCCGATTCCGCAGGAGCAGGTGCACGTGATTCCGGCCGAACTCGGCGCGAGTGCGGCGGCGCTCGCTTGCATGGAAACGCTGCGCGGCGTCGGCGATTTCGATCTGGTCCTGCTCGGTCTCGGCGAGGACGGCCACACCGCGAGTCTCTTTCCCGGCCGTGGCTGGGGTGTCGCGCCGAGCGCACTGGACGCGCTGGCCGTCTTCGATGCGCCCAAGCCGCCCTCGCAGCGGGTGTCGCTCAGCGCCGCTCGCCTGAGCCGAGCGCGTGCCGTGCTGTTTTTGGTCGAAGGCGAATCAAAGCGTAATGCAGTGGCGCAGTGGCGCATGGGTGCCGACATTCCCGCGCGGGCCATCCGTCCGGAGGCCGGGGTCGATGTGCTGGTGGAATCGACGCTCTTGCCAGCCGACATCAACTGATCAGCAGCGCCCTGGCGCGCACGCAGACGTTGTCGACAGTAAGCCCGTATTCGTGCTGCAACACTTCCGCCGGCGCGGACGCTCCGAACTGCTCGACGCTCAGCACGTCGCCGACGGCGCCGACGTAGCGATGCCAGCCCTGCGCGATGCCCGCTTCGACCGCGAGGCGCGCAGTGACCGACGGCGGCAGCACGGCGTCACGCTCACGTTGCGGCAGGGCGTCGAACAGCTCCCAGCTCGGCATCGACACGCAGCGCACCGCAATGTCCTGCTTTTGCAGGCGATCGGTCGCGGCGACAATCAATTCGACCTCGGAGCCGCTCGCGATCAGGATCAGTTCCGGCTTGCCGCCGGGCGCATCGAGCAGGACATAGGCGCCGCGACGCAGGCCGTCGGCCGGCGTGTAGCGGCTGCGATCGAGCGTGGGCAGGTTCTGCCGGCTCAGCGCCAGCACCACCGGGCGATCGCGCGTCTCCAGCGCGACGCGCCACGCGACCGAAGTTTCGTTGGCGTCGCCGGGGCGGATTACGATCAGGTTCGGAATCGCGCGTAGCGCGGCCAGTTGCTCGACCGGTTGATGGGTCGGGCCGTCCTCGCCGAGCATGATGCTGTCGTGCGTGAACACATGCACGACGTGCAGGCCCATCAACGCTGCTAGCCGGATCGGCGGACGCATATAGTCGGAGAAGATCAGGAAGGTCGCGCCATACGCGATGAAGCCGCCGTGCGCAGCCAGTCCGTTGACGATCGCGCCCATCGCGTGTTCGCGCACGCCGAAGTGAAGGTTGCGTCCGACGTAGCTCCGCCCACCGTCATCGGAGCCTGGTTCGACCTCGTTCTTTGATGGCGGCGGGCTGAAGTCGCCCAAGCCTTTCAAGGCTGTTTTCGTCGATGGGTCGAGGTCGGCCGAGCCGCCGGTCAGCGCAGGCAGTCTGGGCGCAATGGCATTCATCACCTTGCCGGATGCATCGCGCGTGGCAAGACCCCTGGCATCGGCGGGAAATGCCGGAATGTCCGTATCCCATCCCAACGGCAATTCGCCACGCAGACGGCACTGAAGCTCCTGGAACTGATCCGGAAATTTCCTGGCGTAGGTACTCATGCGTTCGTTCCACGCTGCTTCGTCCTGCGCGCCGCGCTCCACCGACTTCCGGAAGTGCTTCAGCGCTGCGTCCGGAATCAGGAAATCCGGCTCGGTTGGCCAGCCCAGTTTCTGCTTGGTCTTGCGCACGTCGTCCGTACCGAGCGGTGAGCCGTGCGCCTTGAAGCTGTCCTGTTCCGGCGAGCCGTAGCCAATATGCGTTCGCACCAGGATCAGCGACGGGCGTGTAGTTTCCGCGCGCGCGGCGTCGATCGCGGCCTCGATCGCGGCGAGGTCGTTGCCATCCGCCACTACCACGGTGTGCCAGCCATAGGCTTCGAAACGGGCGGCGCGATCCTCGGTAAAGCTGATATCTGTGCCGGCCGCGAGCGTGACGCGGTTGTCGTCGTACAGGCAGGTCAACTTGCCGAGCTTGAGATGCCCGGCCAGCGAGGCCGCCTCGGCGGCGACGCCTTCCATCAGGTCGCCATCGCCCGCCAGCACGCAAGTCGCGTGATCGATCACGTTGTGACCTGCCCGGTTGTAGCGCGCCGCGAGCTGCGCCTCGGCGACGGCCATGCCGACCGCGTTGGCGAAGCCCTGCCCGAGCGGCCCGGTGGTAGTTTCCACGCCCGGCGTGTGGCGGCGCTCGGGGTGGCCCGGCGTCTTGCTGCCCCATTGGCGAAACTGCTTGATGTCATCCTGGGTAAGGTCATAGCCGGTCATGTGCAGCAGCGCGTACAACAATGCCGAGCCGTGACCGGCCGAGAGTACGAAGCGGTCGCGATCGACCCAGTGCGGGTTGCGCGGATTGAACCGGAGGCGTCGCGTCCACAGCACGTAGGCCATCGGCGCAGCACCCAGCGGCAGGCCCGGATGCCCGCTGTTGGCCTTCTGCACCATGTCCACCGACAGGAAGCGCAGCGTGTTGATGCATTGCTGATCGAGTTCAGCGGTCATGACGGCTTCCTGATTGAGTACAACGTGTGTGAATCGTGGGCGTGCGTGCATGCGCGTCATCGCGCCTTGAGCGCGGTATCGACGATGGCCTGCGCTTCGTGCAGCAGCGATTGCAGGTGCGCCTGGTCCCTGAAGCTCTCTGCATAGATCTTGTAGATGTCCTCGGTACCCGAGGGTCGCGCGGCGAACCAGCCGTTGGCGGCAATCACCTTGATGCCGCCGATCGCAGCACCGTTGCCCGGCGCATGATCGAGCACGCTGTCGATCTTCTCGCCGGCCAGTTCGGTGCTTTTGATCTGCTTGGGCGACAGTTTCGCTAGGCGGGCCTTCTGCCCGGCGTTGGCCGGCGCCTCGACCCGGTCGGCGAACACGGGTCCGAGTTCGTCGGCAAGCTCGCGATAGCGCTCGCCCGGATCGCGGCCGGTGCGCGCGGCGATTTCCGCCGCCAGCAGCGCCGGCACGATGCCGTCCTTGTCGGTGGTCCATACCGCGCCGTCGCGGCGCAGGAACGACGCGCCCGCGCTTTCCTCGCCGCCGAAACCCAACGCGCCATCGAACAGGCCATCGACGAACCACTTGAAGCCGACCGGCACCTCCAGCAGCGTGCGCCCCAGCCGCGTCGCCACCCGGTCGATTAACGCGCTGCTGACCACGGTCTTGCCGACCGCGGCCTGCGGTCCCCACTGCGGCCGATGCTGGAACAGGTAGTCGATCATCACCGCGAGGTAGTGATTGGGCGGCAGCAACCCGGCGCCGCGGGTCACGATGCCGTGGCGGTCGTGGTCGGTGTCGCAGGCGAACGCGATGTCGTAGCGATCCTTCAGGCCGATCAGCCGTTGCATCGCATAGGGCGAGGACGGGTCCATGCGGATCCTGCCGTCCCAGTCGACGGTCATGAACGCGAACGTCGGATCGACGACCTCGCTGACCACGGTCAGGTCGATCCGGTAGCGTTCGGCAATCGGCGCCCAGTAGTGCACGCCGGCGCCGCCGAGCGGATCGACTCCCATGCGAATGCCGGCGGCGCGGATCGCGTCGAAGTCGACCACCGCGCCGAGATCGCCGACGTAGGTGTTGAGGAAATCATGCACGTGGGTGCTGCTGGCGCGGCGCGCCTGCGCGTACGGGATGCGCCGCACCGCCGTGTGGCCCGCGACGAGCAGCGCATTGGCACGCGCCTGGATCCAGCCGGTGACGTCGGTGTCGGCCGGCCCGCCGTTGGGCGGGTTGTACTTGAAGCCGCCGCTGTCGGGGGGATTGTGCGAGGGCGTGATGACGATGCCGTCGGCCAGCCCCGCGTTACGGCCGCGGTTGTGGACCAGGATCGCGTGCGAGATCGCCGGCGTCGGGGTGAACTGGCCGTCGGCGGCGATCATGGTGTCGACGCCGTTGCCGGCCAGCACCTCCAGCGCGCTTTCCAGCGCCGGCTGCGACAACGCATGGGTATCGATGCCCAGGTACAGCGGGCCGTCGATGCCCTGACCGCTGCGGTACTCGCAGATCGCCTGGGTGATCGCCAGCACATGCCATTGGTTGAAGCTGGCCTGCAGCGAACTGCCGCGGTGGCCGGAGGTGCCGAACGCGACCCGCTGCGCCGGCACCGCGGGATCCGGGCGCAGGTCGGCGTAGGCGGCCAGCAGCGCCGGCACATCGACCAGCAGCGATGGCGGCGCCGGCTTGCCGGCGAGCGGGCTGATCTTCGCGCTCATGAGCGTGACAACCGCAGCCGGCGGTAACGGCGGATCAGGCTATTGGTCGAACCATCATGGCGGAGTTCGGGGTCGCCGCTGCTGGCGATCTCGGCAGCGATGCGCGTGGCCAGTGCCTTGCCGAGCTCGACGCCCCACTGGTCGAACGAATCGATGTCCCAGATCACGCCCTGCACGAAGACGCTGTGCTCGTACAGCGCGACCAGTGCTCCCAGCGTATGCGGCGTGAGTCGTTCGGCGAGCAGGGTGTTGCTCGGCCGGTTACCCTCAAACGTGCGGTGTGGCACGAGCGCCGTGGGCATGCCCTCGGCTTTCAGTTCAGCGGCGGTCTTGCCGAATGCCAGCGCCTCGCTTTGCGCAAACAGGTTCGCCATCAGCAGGTCGTGCTGGTCACCGAGCGGATTCAGCGGCTGGCAGAAGCCGATGAAGTCGCAAGGGATCAGGTGCGTGCCCTGGTGAATCAGTTGGTAGAACGAATGCTGGCCGTTGGTGCCGGGCTCGCCCCAGTAGATCGGACTGGTCTTGTAATCCACGCGCGCGCTATCGAGAGAAACATGCTTGCCGTTGCTTTCCATTGTCAACTGCTGCAGATAGGCCGGGAAGCGCTTGAGATACTGCTCGTAAGGCAGCACGGCCACCGTCGCTGCGCCCAGGAAATTGGCGTTCCAGATCGCCAGCAGGCCCATCAGGACCGGCAGGTTGCGTTCCGGCGGCGCGCTGCGGAAGTGTTCGTCCATCGCGTGGAAGCCGGCCAGCATGGCGCGGAAATTCTCGGGCCCGATCGCCAGCATGGTTGACAGGCCGATCGCCGAGTCCATCGAGTAGCGCCCGCCCACCCAGTCCCAGAAACCGAACTTGTTGTCCGCATCGATGCCGAACTTGGCGACCTCCGCGGCGTTGGTCGATACCGCGACGAAATGCTTCGCCACTGCGCGCTCGTCGCCCAGCGTATGCAGACACCAGGCGCGTGCGGCTTGCGCGTTGGTCAGCGTCTCCAGCGTGGTGAAAGTCTTGGAGCAGACCACGAACAGGGTCTCCACAGGCTCGAGGTCGCGCACCGCTTCGACGAAGTCGGTGCCGTCCACGTTGGACACAAAACGGAATGTCATGTCGCGCCGGCTGTAGTGGCGCAATGCTTCGTACGCCATCACCGGCCCCAGGTCGGAGCCGCCGATGCCGATGTTGATGATATTGCGGATGCGCTTGCCCCCGTGGCCGGTCCAGGCGCCGCTGCGCACGCGCTCGCAGAACGCCGCCATGCGGTCGAGCACCGCATGCACGTCCGGCACAACATCCCTGCCGTCGACGAGGATGCGCTCGCCCGCCGGCGCGCGCAGGGCGGTGTGCAGCGCCGCGCGCTGCTCGGTGGTGTTGATCCGGTCGCCGCGGAACATCGCGTCGATACGTTCGGGCAGGCCGCAGGCATTGGCAAGTTCCCGCAGCAGACGCAGCGTTTCGTCGGTGACGCGTTGCTTGGAGTAGTCGAGATACAGGCCGGGGGCCTCGGCGGTCAGACGCTCGCCCCGGAGGGTATCTTCGGCGAAGATCTGCCGGAGGTGAAGATCATGGATCGTTGCGCAATGTGCTTCGAGAGCCTTCCACACCGGCCGCTCTGTCAGGCGTTGCGCATGCGCAGTAGCGCGAGGGGTCAGAGTCCGGCGGCTCATGCTTGTTTGGCCTTTGTCAGCACTTCAGATCAGCCGGCGTAGTTTTTCGACACGAAATCCCAGTTCGTCAGGTTCCAGAACGATTCGACGTACTTGGGACGCGCATTGCGATAGTCGATGTAGTAGGCGTGCTCCCAGACATCACAGGTCATGAGCGGCTTGTCCGCGCCCGTCAACGGATTGGCCGCATTGCCGGTGTTGGCGATGTCGACCGAGGCATCGGCCTTTTTCACCAGCCAGGTCCAGCCCGATCCGAAATTGCCTACGGCCGATTTGGAGAAGACTTTCCTGAAGGCGGCGAACGAGCCCCATTTCTTGTCGATCGCCGCGCCGAGCGCGCCCGAGGGCGCGCCGCCGGCCTTGGGCGACAGGCAGTTCCAGTAAAAGCTATGGTTCCACACCTGGGCGGCATTGTTGAAAATATCGCCCGAAGCTTTCCTTACGATATTCTCGAGGCTCGCATTTTCGAATTCGGTACCTTTGATGAGCTTGTTGAGATTGATAACGTAGGCCTGGTGATGCTTGCCATGGTGAAATTCGAGCGTTTCCCTGGAGATATGCGGTTGCAGTGCGTCCATCGCATAAGGCAGCGGCGGCAATTTGTGTTCCATGTTGAATGCTCCTTAGTCTATGCAACAGGTTTTCTGGTGAACAAAACGTTTAGAGGAGCCAGCACCAGCCAGGCCCAAAGCGCCGAAGGCCACTGCCGGGCCAGCAACACAATAACGGCAACGAGGGGAACGCTGAGAAACAGGAACGCCAGGTGAACGGTCATTGATGAATCCTCAGCTTTCGAGTGGTAGCCGCGCGGCAACCCAGGCCTTTTTCCCACCCACGTAGTGAATGATGCGGCGATAGCCGAGGCTGACCAGTCGCTCGGCGGCGAGGCCCGCCCGCTTGCAGCTCTCGCTGGCGCAATAGACCACGATGGTTGCCTGTTTATCGGGAAGCCGGGTGGGCGCCTCGTCCAGAATGTCGTCGGAAACGATATTAATGGCACGCGGCAGATGTCCTGCGGCAAAGCTGTCTGCCGGCAGGGTATCCACCAGCGTGAAATCCCGGCCCTGCCCCTGCCAGTCTCGCAGGGTGTCGGTATCAATCGTTGTCATGGCGCGTTTCCCTTACTCAGCGGGCGTCGCTCTGACCGAAATAGCGGTCCAGTCCCCACAGCAGCAGGCCGGCAATCACGCGGTCGCCTTGCCGGCGCCCGCCAGCGCGGCGCTCTTGTCGGCGATGCGCTGCAGCAACTGTTGCCAGGATTTGACGAAGGACTTTGCGCCGTCCTGTTGCAGTTTGATGGCCAGCGCGTCGATGTCGATGCCGGCGTGCGCGAAGCGCGCCAGCAAGGCCTCGGCATCGCCACCGTCCACGGCCATCGTGCCCTTGAGCACGCCATGTTCGGCAAACGCCTTCAGGGTCTTCTCGGGTATGGTGTCGATGGTGTCCGGCGCGGCCAGCGCCTCGACATACAGCGTCTCGGAAGCATCCGGATCCTTGCTGCCGGTGCTGGCCCAGAGCAGACGCTGCGGCTGGGCGCCGGCATCGGCGAGCTTGCGCCAGCGCGGGGACGCCAGCAGCTCGCGATAGGCGCGGTACACGCGTCCGCTGATCGCGATTCCAAGCTGGTTCTGGAGTTTCTCAGGCACCTCGTCCTTGACCGCCACATCCCAGCGGCTGACGAAGAGCGAGGCGACCGAGCCGACGCGCGGGTCGAGCCCGGCTTCGAGGCGCCGCTCGATGCCACGCAGGTAGGCTTCGGCGGCGGCAAGATACTGTTCGCGGGAGAACAGCAGGGTGACGTTGATCGGGACCCCATTGAAGATCGACTCCTCGATGGCGGGTATCCCTTCCGGCGTGCCGGGTATCTTCACGAACAGGTTCGGCCGATCGGCCTGCCGGTAGATCCGCCGGGCGGCGTCGATGCTGCCCTGGGTGTCGCCGGCGAGCAACGGCGAGACTTCCATCGACACCCAGCCATCGAGATGATTGCTGGCTTCGAACACCGGCTGGAACAGATCGGCGGCGCGCCGCAGATCCTCCAGCGCCAATTCGATGAACAGGGTTTCACCGGGTTTGCCTTCCCGGGCCTTCGCGCGGATGCAGGCGTCATAGGTGCCGCCGCCGATCGCGCCGTCGAAGATGCTCGGGTTCGAGGTCAGGCCGGTGATCGAAAAATTGTCGATGTAGCGTTGCAGGATGCCGTTGTCGAGCATCTTGCGGGTGATGTTGTCCAGCCACAGGCTCTGGCCGAGATCGTGCAATTGTCGGGTCGGTTTCATGGGTGTTCCTGGGAGGTTGTTTCGGGCGGACTCTGGCGTTCTGCGTCGACCAAATGGCTGGCGGTGACGGCGTGAAAATCGGGCATCGCAAGATCACACAGATCGCCGATGTGTCCGATGGTCATATCGGGCATGGGGTTGATCGCAATGCGGCCGGATTCGGCGGCGTAATGACCCTGGCGCACAAAAACCGTGGTCAGTCCTGCGCCGAGCACCTGCTTCATCGCTGCCAGCAGTTGCGGCTTGTCCTCGATCATCACGTAATGGCTGGCCGGAAAGCGCCGCTTGACCAGCTCGAGCCTGCGTTCCTTGTGCAGCGTGATCAGCACCCGGCCTGCGAAAGCGTCCCAGATGCCGGAAAGCTGTATCTTGCGGGGCTGGAATACCACGTCGCCGTCGGACAGCACCGCCGTTAGTCCAAGCGTGCCCAGGTGCGCAATCGCTTCGAGCGCTCGTGGGTACAGGCGTTGTGCGAAGGGGTACTCCAGCAGGAAGGCCGACATCTGCAGCAGCCTGGGATCGTCGTCGAGCTCGGCGCGGAATTCCTGCAGCGCGGCGAGATAATCCGCGTAGCCGAGCTCATCGCGCAGCTTCGCGTAGAGTGCCCAGTAGCGATCGTGCCCGGCACCCCCGAACTCCCGCCGCAGCCGCGCGCTGAGGTCCGCGGCGAAACAATCATTGTCGAACAGCGTGTTATCGACGTCGAAAAGAAACACCACTTGTGCCTGTGTCAGCATGGCGATGCCTTCTCGGGTATCGGATCGTGCCAGCCTTCCTCGCTGGCCACGACAGCCGCGGCACCCGATGGTCCCCAGCTGCCGGGCTCGTATTCCTGTACCGGGTCCGCGTCGGCCAGCACCGGTTCGATCACCCGCCAAGCCGCTTCGACGCTGTCGTCACGCGTGAACAGCGTGGGATCGCCGTGCAGCGCATCGCGCAGCAGGCGCTCGTACGGCAATTGTTCGCTACGCGGCTCATGGCGGGCGATCAGCTCGACCGGTTCGCCGCGCATTTCCTCGCCGTGCTGCTTCACCCGCGCGCCCGCCGAGATCGTCACCTCGGGGCTGAGCCGGAAGCGGAAATAGTTCGAGGTCGCCTCGCTGATCTCGTCGAAGATCGTGAGCGGCGGGCACTTCATATTCACCCGGACTTCCGTAGCGGTAATCGGCAGGCACTTACCGGCGCGGATGTAGAACGGCACGCCGCCCCAGCGCCAGGTATCGATGTACAGGCACAGCGCGGCAAAGGTCTCGACCTGGGAATCCGCGGCTACGCCTTTTTCATCTCGGTAGCCACGGAACTGGCCGCGCACCACGCAGGCCGGATCCAGCGGCCGCATCGCGCGGAACAGCCGCAGCTTCTCGGCGCGCACGGCCAGCGGATCGCGCCCTGCCGGCGCATCCATCGCCAGCAGCGCGATCACCTGCAGCAGGTGGTTCTGCACCACGTCGCGGAGCGTGCCGACCTCCTCGTAGAACGCGCCGCGACCCTGCACGCCGAAGTCCTCGGCCATGGTGATTTGCACGCTGTCGACGTAGTTGCGGTTCCAGATCGGCTCGAGGAAGGCGTTGGCGAAGCGGAAGTACAGCAGGTTCTGCACCGCCTCCTTGCCCAGGTAATGATCGATCCGGAACACCGCCGATTCGGGGAAGACCGCGTGCAGCGTGCGGTTGAGCGCCTGCGCCGAAGCAAGGTCGCGCCCGAACGGCTTCTCGACGATGATGCGGGCGTCCTCGGCACAGCCGGCTTTCGCCAGTCCCTGCACGACCGCGCCGAACATGCTGGGCGGAATCGCCAGGTAGTGCAGCGGACGGGCGGCAGCGCCAAAAGTTTTCTTGAGGCGTTCAAAGGTTTCCTGATCGTTGTAATCGCCGTCGATGTATTGCAGCTGGGCCGACAGCTTGGCGAACGCATCGGCATCGACGCCGCCATTGTTCTCCAGGCTGTCGCGCGCGCGTTTGCGCAGCTTGTCCAGCGTCCAGCCGGCGCGGGCCATGCCGATGATCGGCATGTCCAGATCGCCGGCGCGGATCAAGGCCTGCAGCGCCGGGAAAATCTTCTTGTACGCCAGATCGCCGGTCGCACCGAAGAAAACGAAGGCGTCGGAATCGTATTGGGTCATGGTGAATCCATTTCTCCGCGGTTGATTCGCACCACGACAGTGTGCTCCCGCTGGTCGTCGATCAGGGCAATCCCCTGGTCGCCCTGGGCGATATCGTCGAGCGTGGTACGGCTGCCGGTTGCGTCGCCCGCGGTATCTGTCTGCACGACAGCAATACGGTAAACGCTGTCGCCATAACGGTAATTAAGCGAGTAAGTTTGCCAGTCCGCGGGCATACACGGGCTTATGTGCAGTCGGTCGGCCTCCCGCTGCAGACCCAGCAGGGACTCTACGATCAGTCGGTACAGCCAGCCGGCCGAGCCGGTGTACCAGGTCCAGCCGCCGCGTCCGGTGTGCGGAGCAACCGCGTAGACATCCGCGGCGACGACATAGGGCTCGGCCTTGTATGTGGCCACCGCCGCCGGAGTGAGTGCGTGGTTCAGCGGGTTGATCAGGGCGAAACACTCCCAGGCGCGGCGGCAGTCGCCCAGGCGCGCGAAAGCCATCGCCGCCCACACCGCGGCGTGCGTGTACTGACCGCCGTTCTCGCGCACGCCCGGGACGTAACCCTTGATGTAGCCGGGGTTCATCGGAGATTTGTCGAACGGCGGGTCTAACAACTGGATCAATCCGTCGCCGCAGCGCACGAGGTGATCATCCAGCGAACGCATCGCCATGCGCGAGCGCTCAGCACCGCCGCCTCCGGAAAGCACAGACCAGCTTTGCGCGATGGAATCAATACGACAGTCATCGTTTTCCGCGGAGCCCAGCGGCGAGCCGTCGTCGAACCAGGCACGGCGATACCAGGCGCCGTCCCAGGCGTGTTCCTCGAGGTTCTGCCGGAGTTGTTCCGCTTCCTGCAGGCAACGCTTGGCAAAAGCCGGATCATTGTGGCGGCACGCGAGTTCCGCAAACGACGTCAATACCTCGCAAAGGAAGAATCCGAGCCACACGCTTTCGCCTTTGCCGTGGATGCCGACCAGGTTCATGCCGTCGTTCCAGTCGCCGGAGCCCATCAAAGGCAGGCCGCGCTCGCCGAAGCGCAATCCATGTTCGATCGCGCGTACGCAGTGTTGGTACAGGCTGGCCGTTTCCGCAGAATGTCCAGGAAGGTCGTAGTAGGATTCCTCCCCGGCCTTGAGCGCTCGGCCCTCGAGGAAGTGCACGTTCTGGTCGAGCACGCCGGTATCGCCCGTGCTCTGCACGTAGCGGCAGGTCGCGAGCGGCAGCCACAGGTAGTCGTCCGAGATGCGGGTACGCACTCCGCGCCCGGCCGGCGGATGCCACCAGTGTTGCGCGTCGCCTTCCGGAAACTGGCGTCCCGCGCAGCGCAGCAGATGCTCGCGCACCAGGGCGGGCCGCGCGTGCACCAGCGCCATCGTGTCCTGTAACTGGTCGCGGAATCCGTAGGCCCCACCCGACTGATAGAAGCCGCTGCGCGCCCAGACCCGGCAGGCCAGTGTCTGGTACACCAGCCAGCCGTTGGCCAAGACGTTCAGGCCCGAGTCGGGCGTATCAACCTGCACGGCGTCGAGCGTGTGCCGCCAATACTGCTTCACCTTTGCCAGGGCGTCGTGCGCAGCCATGAGGCCTCGAGAACTCCGCACCAGATCACGAGCCGCGTCGGCACTGTCCCCGGCGCCAAGGCGGAAGATGATCTCGCGTGTCTGACCGTCGGCCAGTGCGCACGGGACCCGGATCGCGGCGCAGGGATCCAGCGCAGCGCCCACCGTTCCCGACAGCCGGGGCTGCGACATTGCACGCGGGTCGCGCAGCGAGCCGTTGCGCCCGAGGAACTCGCCGCGGTCGCCGCACGAGCTGCAGGCCGCAATATCGTCGACATCGAAGAACGCCGTGCGAGTCGGAAAGTCAGTGCTGTAGGCGTTACGGGCAAACAGTGCGCCGCTGTCAGGATCAATCCCGGTAATCACGTGCATGCGCGTTTTCGCGCGTTCGTCGCCCAGCACCCATTCCAGGTAGCCGGTGACGGAGAGCCGGCGCGCGCGGCCCGACCTATTGCGCAGGGTCAGCACCGCGAACTTGACCGGCGCATCGATCGCAACGAATACGCAGAGTTCTGAGTCGATGCCTTCCTCGGAGTGTTCGAACACGCTGTAGCCAAAGCCGTGACGGGTGACATACGGCCCCGCTCCGACAATCGGCAGGCGCGTGGCTGACCAGACGTAGCCGCTTTCCTCGTCGCGCAGGTAGTACGCCTCGGTGTTGGCATCGCCGACCGGGTCATTGGACCACGGCGTAAGACGGAACTCATGCGCGTTTTCGCTCCACGTATAGGCGCTGCCGCTCTCGGAAATGACGGTTCCAAATCCTGGATTCGCCAGCACGTTCACCCACGGCGCGGGCGTCATCTGATCAGGACCGATGGTGATGACGTATTCACGGCCATCCGCCGTGAAGCCGCCCAGCCCGTTGCGGAAGATCAGGTCTCGCTCGGGCGGTTCGATCGCCGGCCGGGACCCGGGACCACAGGCGGGCGTGGTTCGTAGCGACGCGAATGAAGCTGGCACGGCCTGGACTCTTTCGAGCTGCTCCGCGAGCGACCCATCGCCATCGCGGATGACGACACGGGCGACCGTCTGCAGCAGGATGCGGTCGCCATCGTCGACTTCGTCGGCCGAGCGCACGAAGATGCCACCGGGCTGATCGATCGGGTCGGCGCCGCTGCCTGCGGCAATCAGTTTGCTAATTTGCTTTCGGAGCGGGGAATTGCCGCCGACTCGATCCTCGCTCAGAATCACCAGATCCACGACCGATCCGTGTGCACGCCAGTACGCCTGGGCCCGCAGCAGTTGGCGCAACAGCTCGAGATTCGCCGGGTTCGTAATTTGCAACAGAACGATCGGCAAGTCGCCGGAGATGGCGTGACCCCACAGGCCGGACTGGCCCCGGCGATTTTCGGCGAGGATGGCAGGATCAGCTCGTAGCGCGCCGTTGGCGTAGATGACAGAACCGGCCAGGTGTCCGTAGAGCAGGGCATCCACAGCCGTGACCCTGAGCTTGCCCGAGACCGCCGCATCATGTGAAGGCTCGGCGGCGATCATGCGATCTGCGAAGGCCTCGTCCCGGTATCTGTCAACCAACTTCAGGCACGCTTCGCGCGTTTCGCTGATGCCGCTGATCAAATCGACGGTCGCGGTTTCACCCGGCTCGAGCGCGATGCAAAAGCGGATCGCCGCCACTGGATCGAGCACCGCACCCGCGCTGCCCGACAATGCCCCGCTGTCGTGCAATGCGTGTGGATCGGCCGTGGTACGCCCGCGACCGATAAACTGCAGGCGGTCGGTCTCGTAGGAGAATTGTTCCGATTCCGCCCTGCGCACGGCCATGTGGTGAAACATCCATGGCGTCGGCTCATCGGGCGCACGCGGCCGCCGCGTGCACAGGATCGCCTGGCGCTCATGGGCGATATCGGTTTCGACAAACAATTTGTTGAATGCCGGATGCGCCGAATCCACGGCGGGCGGCGCGATCACGATCTCCGCGTAGCTCGTAACTTCGACGGTCCTGCGTGCGCCAGCGCAATTCGTGATGCGCATCCGGCGCAGCTCGATGTCGTCTTCCGGTGAAACGACGATTTCAGTTCGCGTTTCGTAATCGAGGTCGCGGCGGCGAAATTCTGCCCGCCCCACCGAGAACGTCGCTTCGTAGGATTGTGCCGGTTTAAGCGTCGGTTGATGGGTATTCGACCAGAACACCCCGCTTGCCACGTCGCGGAGGTAGCAGAATGCGCCCCAGTTGTCGCAGGTCGTGTCTTCGCGCCAGCGGGTAATGGCGAGATCTTTCCAGCGGCTATAGCCGCCGCCCGCGCTCGTGATCATCACGTGGTAACGGCCGTTCGACAGCAACTGCAGTTGCGGTATCGGAGAATTCGGACTGTCGAAAACGCGCGCCGGCACCGTTCGTGTATTGGCAATCATTTACACGAGTCTGCAAACGAGGCCAATAGCTGCATCGAAAACGAAAGATACATCGGCGGCATTGTCATCCGAGCTGAGGGAAATCCGACAATCAAGAAGACCCGCAGCATGGCTATAATATTACGAGCGACTTTCATTTTGTCCCGGCCAGGACTACCTGGCGGCACTGCGGCTGCATGCCGGGAGTCAATGGAATGGCACACTCCCTCTGCAATTTGCAACCCGGACGATCTGTGCGTGGGCGTACATACAGCAGAACAATCTTGCTGTAATTTCGGTGCCCAGGTTTCGGATGGCCGCCAGCCCCGCAGGCACCGGGTTGCTTCGCCAGGTGCGTGCTCACCTACTCCTAAAAAAATGCAAACCTGAGGCGGCCACATGAACGTACTGGTAATCGACATCGGCGGGTCGCACGTCAGGATGCTTGCGACCGGGCAGGACGAAGCGCGGAAGTTCGCCTCTGGGCGGACGATGACGCCAAGGCTGACGGTATCTGGCGCCAGGAAGTTGGCCAAGGACTGGCAATATGAGGTGGTCTTTATCGGCTATCCGGGCCCGGCTCTGTCGCGCCGAGTCGGAACCGCCTAGCCTTGCCCTGGGCTGAGTGGAGTTCGATTTTCAATCCGCCTTCGGTTATCCGGTAAAGCTCATCAACGACGCGGCCATGCTGGCCCTCGGCAGTTACCGGGGCGGAATGCTGTAATTTCTGGGCCTGGGGACGGGTCCTGGTTCGGCGATGGTAAATCGCGGCAGGGTTATACCTATGGAGCTTGCGCACCTTCCCTACAAGAAAGGCAGCTTCGAGGACTACACAGGCGCTCGTGGGTTAGCAAAGCTGGGCATGCAAAAATGGCGCAAGTACGTCGCCGACGTGGTCGCCCATCTGGTCAATGCACTGCAGCCGGATGACGTGGTCCTGGGCGGTGGCAACGTGAAGGAACTCCAGCAGCCCGCAATCCCAACACGGACATCAGACAACCGGTCCTCAAACAGGTGACACGCATGAAAATCGGCATGATCGGACTTGGAAGGATGGGTGCCAATATGGTGCGCCGGCTGCAGCAGGGCGGCCACCAGTGCGTGGTTTTTGACAGGTCGGCAAAAGCCGTGAAGGCGCTGGTCAAGGAGAAGGCGACTGGCGCGTCCTCGCTCACGGACCTGGTGGAAAAGCTGGAGAAACCGCGGGCGATCTGGA
>DATKEK010000266.1:0-3146 GCA_035512195.1 Burkholderiales bacterium | reverse complement strand
CGCGTGTTGGCGAAAAGTCTATCAGTATGTGCGACGCGAAAGGCGAAAGGATCATCTGAAGAGCGAAACGGGAAACTTCGGGTGATTCGGTGCCATCGCCGCGCCGAGGTAAAATCGCGTCACGGGCCATAGACAATCGGGAGAAACCAATGACGATCAAGGTTGGAGACAAGATGCCTGCAGGCAAGCTGTGGGAGTTCGTCGACGAGGAACGCCAGGGCTGCAGCGTCGGGCCGAACGAGTTCAAGGTGGAAGAACAGGTGAAGGGCAAGCGTATTGCGATTTTTGGCCTGCCTGGCGCGTTCACGCCGACCTGCTCTGCGAAACATCTGCCGGGCTATGTGCAGAAGGCCGATCAGCTCAGGAAGAAAGTCGACGAGATCTGGTGCCTGTCGGTGAACGACGCATTCGTGATGGGCGCGTGGGGCCGCGAGCAGAGTGCGGGCGGCAAGGTGCGCATGATGGCCGACGGCAACGGCGATTACGCAAGAGCGCTCGGACTGGATCTCGATCTCATCGCGCGCGGCCTGGGCCTGCGTGCGCAGCGTTTTTCGATGCTGGCGGTCGACGGCGTGGTGAAGGCCATCAATATCGAACAGGCGGGCAAGTTCGAGGTGAGCGACGTGGATACCTTGCTGAAGCAGGCCGCAAACATTACCTGAAATCGCTTTCGCACTTCGCGTCGGGCAGGGGCACGGGGATTGCTTGATACAAAGGCGGCGGACTCATCGCCGGAGCAGATGGCCGCATTGAGTCCATACCCGCCAAATATCGTATCGAGAGGTGTCCGAATGAGAAACATTCTTGTCGTCTGCGCAGTACTCGCGCTGTCGGGTTGCGGCCTCGGCGAAACCACTACCGCCGCGGCGACAGGGGCTTCGCTCAAGGCGCAGGAAGCGAAACAGGCAGAACGTACGGAGGAGCAGGTTCAGCAAAAGCTGGAAGATGCGAACCTGAAGATGCAGCAACGCGCCGATATCGATGCTTTCGGTCAGTAATACTCGCAATAGCAGGAGGCGTCCGGTCAGACGCTAGCGAGGGGAAGCAGAAGCAGTGGCGCCGGCGAGAAATCCGACAAGGGCGTCCAGCACTTCGTCCGGTTTTTCCGCCATCAGGGCGTGGCCGGCGCCGTCCAGTACCACCATCTTCGCTTTGCCGAGTTTCGCCGTCACGTCTTTCGCCGCCTTCGGCGGCGTCATCAGGTCGCGTTTCCCCAGTACCAGCAGCACCGGGCATTTCACTTTGCTCGCCGCCTCCAGCCCGCCGTCGTAGGCGTTGCAGGCGGTGAAGTCCGCGTGCAGTACGCCCGGGCCGGATCGTTCCATCAGACGCATGTTGTTGCCCATCATCCACAGACCCGGCACGCGGTTGCCGCCGACCTGCGCGGCGCTGCTGTGCGCGAATACGTTGATCATGTCGTAAGCGGCATGATCGTTCGCCTTCGAGGCGTTCAGCAGCGGTTCAGATACCAGCATCGGCACCGCGGTGCCGATCAGCGCAACCTGCGTAACGCGCGATGCGTGCCGCGCTGCAGCCTCGAGTGCCACCAGCGACCCCATGCTGTGCCCGACCAGCGCCGCCTCCCGAAGCCCCGCGGCATCCAGCACACTGACAACCCAGTCCGCCAGCGCGCCGATGGAATCGAGCGCATGACCTTCCGACTTGCCATGCCCGGGCAGGTCGACCGCCAGCGCATTCCACCCGTGGTAGGCGAAATAGCGGCTCTGCAACGTCCAGACGCAGTGGTCGTTCGCTGCGCCGTGGATGAATACGATGCCGGGCCTTGCGCTGTCGATGTGCTTGCCTGCGGTGTAGATGAATGTGCTCGAGTCGTTGACGGTGAGGTTCATTTCATCAGATCTGCAAAACGGACAACTCGAAATCCGGCGTAAATCCCTTCGTCGATGCGCTCAGGCTTTCTGCGATGCGTAGAGCGCCCGCGACAGGTCTTCGATCAGATCGTCCGCCGTTTCCAGGCCGATCGACAGCCTTACCGTGCCTTCGGTGATCCCTGCCGCGCGCAGCGCTTCGTCGTCCATGCGGTAGTGCGTGGTGGTTGCAGGGTGAATGACCAGTGACTTGGCGTCGCCGACATTGGCAAGGTGCGAGAACACCTTGAGCGCTTCGATGAAGCGCTTGCCGGCAACGCGGCCACCCTTGATCTCGAAGCTGAACACCGCGCCGCAGCCTCGCGGCAGCAGCTTCGTGGCCCGTGCGTGGTCGGGATGGGACTCGAGTTCGGGATAGACGACCGACTGCACGGCCTCGTGTTTGTCCAGGAAGGCGACTATCTTGCGCGTGTTGTCGATGTGTTTCTGCATGCGCAGGCCGAGCGTCTCGACGCCCTGCATGATCTGGAACGCATTCATCGGGCTCATGCAGGCACCGAAATCGCGCAGGCCCTCTCGGCGCGCGCGCAGCAGGAATGCGGCGGTGGTCGACTCCTCGGTGAACACCATGCCGTGGAACCCGTCATAGGGCTCGGTCAGCGTCGGGAATTTTCCGGAGCGGTCCCAGTCGAAGCTGCCGCCGTCCACCAGCAAGCCGCCGATCGCCACGCCGTGGCCGCCGAGGAACTTGGTGGCTGAATGAAAGATCAGGTCGGCGCCGTGCTCGAAAGGGCGCATCAGGTAAGGCGTGGTGAAGGTGGAGTCGACCAGCAGCGGAAGCGCGGCATCGTGCGCGACTTCGGCGATGCGCGGAATGTCGAGCACGTCCAGCCCCGGGTTGCCGAGCGTCTCGCCGAAGACAAGCCGCGTATTCGGGCGGATCGCCTTGCGGAAAGCATCCACGTCGCGCGGATTCACGAAGGTGGTATCGATGCCGAAGCGCGGCAGGGTGTAGCGCAGCAGGTTGTGCGATCCGCCGTAGAGCGAGCCGGACGCGACGATATGCGAACCTGCATCCAGCAGCGTGGCGATTGCAAGATGCAGCGCGGCCTGCCCGCTGGCGGTGGCAATCGCGCCGACGCCGCCTTCCAGCGCGGCGATGCGCTCTTCCAGCGCCGCATTGGTCGGATTGGAGATGCGTGTATAGACGTGCCCCGCGCGCTCCATGTTGAACAGCGAGGCGGCGTGATCAGTGTCCGGGAACACGTAGGACGTGGTGAAGTAGATCGGCTGCGCGCGCGCACCGAACTGCGGATC
>DATKEK010000265.1:0-7216 GCA_035512195.1 Burkholderiales bacterium | reverse complement strand
CGACTCAAGTGTCAGTTGCAGCAGCCACAGCAGCGCCCAGGCGAACAGGAACATGGCGGCGCCGCTAATGCGGTGAAGAATGGAAACCACGGCCGGCACCGGTTGCCGGATGCGGAACAGGTTGAGGTATTTCGGTCTTTGTGTGGCGAGCATCTTGTTGTTCCACGGGCTCGCCGCCCTTACGCGGTCGGGTGGGCGGCGCTCAGATGATCCGGTTGCGGTAATGGTGCTCCCTGTTATTGCAATAGCTGCGCCGCAACTCAACCGGCTTGTCGGCGTAAGTATAGGCGACACGATCGATCACCAGCAGCGGCGTGCCGGGCGTCACCTCGAGCATGTCCGCCACTTCGGCATCGGCCTGCTGCGCCTTCACATGTTCTTCCACGTACAGGATGCGCAGCTGGAACTCGGTCTCGTACATGCTGTAGAGCATGCACTGAAAGCGGTCCACGACTTCGGTCGTGAGCCCCTTGAAGACCTGCGCCGGCAGGCGGATCTCTTCGTAGATCGCGAGCGTCCCGGACAGCGACACGGTGCACCGGATCAGGAATGCCGAATTGCCACTGGCCTGCGCCAGCTTGCGTGCCGAGACTGCGTCGAGTTTCACCTTGCGCAGTTCGAGCAGGTCCGCGGAAAGGGACTGCATCGCGCCCTTGTCGGGCGTGATGCTCAGGTAGGGAAACTTGTTGCGCTCTTCGGAATGCGAGGCGACGAAGGTGCCGCGGCCCTGGTGACGCACCAGCAGGTTTTCTTCCGCGAGCTCGGCGATCGCCTTGCGCACGGTTCCCTGGCTGACGCTGTAGCGGCTGGCCAGTTCCAGTTCACTGGGTATCGAGTCGCCTGGCCGCCATTCCCCCGTCACCAGCGATTCGGTGATCAGGTTCTTGATCTGGCGATACAGCGGCTGATACGCCGGGGTGTTCTGCGAAGATTCTTTCATAACGCCGGTGAATTCTAAGCCCGCGAAAGGGCTTACGTCCACGGAAACATATGTCTTATATAAGACATAAGAGTTCATTGACAGTTCGACGGGCGTTTGGCTAACATGCAGCGCCGGAAGCGGGGCCGCATGCGGCCCGCGAAGGCCTGCCGGCCGCCCCGGTCAGCGACCCAGTCCGGCCTGACAATCAATCTGGAATCAAGCACCTGACGAAGGAGTCCCGACCCATGAAAGCCCCAGTTCGCGTTGCAGTCACCGGCGCCGCCGGCCAGATCGGCTACAGCCTGCTGTTCCGTATCGCCTCCGGGGAGATGCTGGGCAAGGACCAGCCGGTGGTGCTGCAATTGCTCGAGATCACGCCTGCCCTGCAGGCGCTCAAGGGCGTGGTGATGGAACTCGAGGACTGCGCCTTCCCGCTGCTGGCGGGCGTGGTCACAAGCGACGACCCCACGGTCGCGTTCAAGGATGCCGACATTGCGCTGCTGGTCGGCGCGCGACCGCGCAACAAAGGCATGGAGCGCAAGGATCTGCTGGAAGCCAACGGCGCACTCTTCACCGTGCAAGGCAAAGCGTTGAACGCGGTGGCGAGCCGCGAGGTCAAGGTGCTGGTGGTCGGCAACCCGGCCAACACCAATGCATATATCGCGATGAGAAGCGCGCCCGACCTGCCCGCCGGAAACTTCACCGCCATGCTGCGGCTGGACCATAACCGCGCGCTGTCGCAACTGGCGGCGAAGACCGGCAAGCCGGTCGACTCGATCGAAAAGATGATTGTCTGGGGCAATCACTCGCCCACCATGTATCCGGACTACCGCTTCGCCACCATCGGCGGACAGCCGGCACCCAAGGCGGTAAACGACCAGGACTGGTACCGCAATACCTTCATTCCAACCGTGGGCAAGCGCGGCGCGGCGATCATCGAGGCGCGCGGACTGTCGTCGGCGGCATCGGCTGCGAACGCCGCGATCGACCATGTGCGCGACTGGATTCTCGGCACCGGCGGCAAATGGACCACCATGGGCATCCCCTCGGACGGCTCCTACGGCATTCCGAAAGGTGTCGTCTACGGCTTTCCGGTGACCTGCGCCAAGGGCGCATACCAGATCGTGCCGGGTCTCGAAATCGACACCTTCAGCCGCGAAAAGATGGACGCCACGCTCAAGGAACTGGAGGAAGAGCGCGGCGCAATCGAGCACCTTCTGGGTTGAGGCAAGCGGAAATCATCGCGGTGTCGCATCCGGACCAGGCACTGTTCGCCGGAGATAAGGCGTTGCCGGCCCTGCCCGGCTGCGAGCACTTTGCCGGCAACGAGAAGTTCATCCGCAAGGGGTTCGGTCTGCAGTCCGAACCGGGCGCCGCGTTCGACCTCACCTGCGACTGCGAGGACGGCGCGCCGGTCGGCGCCGAGCGCGAACATGCCGAAATGGTTGTACGCCTGATCGCTTCGGCGGAAAACCGCGCGGGCCGCGCCGGCGTGCGTATCCACGATCCGGCGCATGCGGTGTGGCGCCAGGACGTGGACATCCTGCTCGCCGGAGCGGGGCCCCGGCTCGCCTACATGACTGTGCCGAAACCGGTGTCGTACGACCAGGCCGCGCAGGCGGTGGATTACGTTCTCGGGCGCGCCATTGCCGAAGGCGTGAAAGCGCCGCCCGTACATTTCATCATCGAGACGCAGGGCGCGCTGCGCGACGTGTTCCGCATCGCTGCCCTGCCCGGGCTCGAGGCACTGGTGTTCGGGCTGCTGGATTTCGTCAGCGACCATCGCGGCGCAATCGGCGCCGAGGCGATGCGTTCGCCGGGGCAGTTCGCGCACGCGCTGATCCGCCGCGCAAAGGCCGAGATCGCGGCGGCCGCGCTGGCGAACGGGCTGATTCCGACTCACAATCCCAGCCTGGCCTTCGACGACCTGGCCCTGACCGCGGAAGATGCCCGGCAGGCGCGCGAGCTGTTCGGCTTTCTGCGCATGTACAGCATCCACCCGGCGCAGATCCGGCCGATCGTCGAGGCGATGCAGCCTCGCCAGGCCGACGTCGCGCGCGCCGGCGAGATCCTGCTGGCGGCGCAGGCAGCGGACTGGGGACCGGTGTCCCACCGCGGCGAAATGCACGACCGCGCGAGCTACCGCTATTTCTGGGACCTGCTGAAACGCGCCCGCGCTACCGGCGTGCAGTTGCCGGAGGCGGCGGAGCAGGCTTTTTTCAAGAACTCGAATTAACCACTGTTCACTGTTTTTTTATGAATCCCACCCCTGGAAAGAAATTCCGCGACGCGTTGGCGGCGGAGAAGCCGCTGCAGGTGATTGGCGCGATCAATGCCTATCACGCGCGGCTGGCCGAGCGCACCGGCTACAAGGCGATCTACCTGTCCGGCGGCGGCGTGGCCGCCGGCTCGCTGGGACTGCCCGACCTCGGCATTTCCACGCTGGACGACGTGCTGACCGACGTGCGCCGCATTACCGACGTGTGTTCGCTGCCGCTGCTGGTGGACGTCGATACCGGGTTCGGTGCGAGCGCGTTCAACGTCGCACGCACGGTCAGGTCGCTGGTCAAGTTCGGCGCCGGCGCCATGCACATCGAGGACCAGGTCGGCGCCAAGCGCTGCGGCCACCGCCCGGGCAAGGAGATCGTTGCCACCGACGAGATGTGCGATCGCATCAAGGCCGCGGTGGATGCGCGCACCGACCCGGACTTCGCGATCATGGCGCGCACCGATGCGCTTGCCAGCGAAGGCCTGGAGCGCGCGATCGAGCGCGCAAAGGCGTACGTCGAGGCCGGCGCGGACATGATTTTCCCCGAGGCGATGACCGAACTGCGGATGTACAAAAAATTCGCCGATGCGGTCGGCGTGCCGATCCTCGCCAACATCACCGAGTTCGGCCACACCCCGCTGTTCACTGTGGACGAATTGCGCTCGGCGGACGTGTCGATCGTGCTGTACCCGTTGTCCGCGTTCCGCGCCATGAACAAGGCGGCGCTGAAAGTTTACGAAACCGTGCGCCGCGACGGCACGCAGAAGAACGTAGTCGACACCATGCAGACGCGCGCGGAGCTGTACGATTATCTGGATTACCACAAGTTCGAGGACAAACTCGACGCCCTTTTCGCAAAGGACAAGAAACGATGAGCGAAACCACGCAAACCACCCCGAAACCCAAGAAATCGGTCGCGCTATCCGGCGTGCCGGCCGGCAATACCGCGCTGTGCACCGTCGGCCGCACCGGCAATGACCTGCACTACCGCGGCTACGACATCCTCGACTTTGCCGGCGATGCCGAATTCGAGGAGATCGCCTACCTGCTGGTGCACGGAAAAGCGCCCACCGAAGCCGAACTGGAGAACTACAAGCGCAAGCTCAAGGCGTTGCGCGGGTTGCCCGGCAACGTCAAGGCAGTGCTCGAGTGGCTGCCCGCATCCGCGCATCCGATGGACGTGCTGCGCACCGGTTGCTCGGCGCTCGGCACGGTACTGCCGGAAAAGGAGGACCACAACGTGCCCGGCGCGCGCGACATCGCCGACCGGCTGATGGCCTCCTTCGGCTCGATGCTGCTGTACTGGTACCACTGGAGCCAAAACGGCCGGCGCATCGAGACCGAAACCGACGACGACTCGATCGGCGCGCATTTCCTCCACCTGCTTCACGGCAAGGAGCCGTCGGAGCTGTGGGAGCGCGCGATGCACACCTCGCTGATCCTGTACGCCGAGCACGAGTTCAACGCCTCGACCTTTGCCGGGCGGGTGATCGCCGGCACGGCTTCGGATTTTTACTCCTCGATCACCGGTGCGATCGGCGCGCTGCGCGGCCCGAAACACGGCGGCGCGAACGAGGTAGCCTTCGACATCCAGCAGCGCTACCACCACGCGGACGAGGCAGAGGAGGACATCAAGCGCCGGATCGCCAACAAGGAAATCGTGATCGGCTTCGGCCATCCGGTGTACACCACCGGCGACCCGCGCAACGAAGTGATCAAGCAGGTCGCAAAGCGCCTTTGCAAGGACACCGGCAACATGAACCTGTTCGACATCGCCGAGCGCGTCGAAACGGTCATGTGGCGGGAAAAGAAAATGTTCCCGAACCTCGACTGGTTTTCAGCGGTGAGCTACAGCCAGATGGGCATTCCGACCGCGATGTTCACGCCGATCTTCGTGATCAGCCGCACCTCCGGCTGGTCGGCGCACGTCATCGAGCAGCGCATCGACGGCAAGATCATCCGGCCCAGCGCGAATTACACCGGCCCGGAGAACCTCAAGTGGGTGCCGATCGAGAAACGCAAATAGCGTCAAAGATAAAGAAGGCAAAGCGCTAACACGAAGGGGCACGAAGGAAAGGCGAAGGGTCACGAAGGTAATACGAAGGCGCACGAAGTAATTCGATTGCGGGTCATGTCGATGCCGCTGGTGACTTCCGTGGCCCTTCGTGTTGGCGATTTGTGCCGCTTCTGACTGTGTCCTCTGTAGCAAAAGAATTTCTTCTTACAAAAGGCAACTGAATGTCCGCACATATTTCGAACGTCCGGCCGAAGCCGGACAAGGTCCTGGTCGATATCGCCGACTACGTGACGAAGTACAAGGTCAGCAGCAAGGAAGCCTACGAGACCGCGCGCTACTGCCTGATGGACACGCTCGGCTGCGGCTTCGAGGCCCTGGAGTACCCCGCCTGCACCAAGCTGCTCGGGCCGGTGGTGCCGGGCACGGTGGTGCCGAACGGCGCCCGGGTGCCGGGCACGCCGATCCAGCTCGACCCGGTGCAGGCGGCGTTCAACATCGGCGCGATGATTCGCTGGCTGGACTTCAACGACACCTGGCTGGCGGCCGAATGGGGCCATCCGTCCGACAACCTCGGCGGCATCCTCGCCACGGCGGACTGGCTGTCGCGCATCGCGGTCGCCGCCGGCAGGAAGCCGCTGACCGTGCAGGACGTGCTGACCGCGATGATCAAGGCGCACGAGATCCAGGGCTGCATCGCGCTGGAAAACAGTTTCAACAAGGTCGGCCTCGACCACGTGGTGCTGGTCAAGGTCGCCTCCACTGCGGTGGTGGCGCAGATGCTCGGGCTCACGCGCGACGAGATCATCGACGCAGTGTCGCTGGCCTGGGTGGACGGCCAGAGCCTGCGCACCTACCGGCATGCGCCGAACACCGGCTCGCGCAAGAGCTGGGCGGCGGGCGATGCCACCAGCCGGGCGGTGCGCCTCGCGCTGATCTCGAAGACCGGCGAGATGGGTTACCCGTCGGTGCTGAGCGCCAAGACCTGGGGCTTCTACGACGTGCTGTTCAAGGGCAACCCGTTCAAGTTCCAGCGCCCGTACGGCAGCTACGTGATGGAGAACGTGCTGTTCAAGATCTCCTTCCCTGCCGAATTCCATTCGCAGACCGCGGTCGAAGCGGCAATGGACATCCACAAGCAGCTGGCGAAGCTCGGCAGGAAACCCGAGGACATCCGCAAGATCACCATTCGCACGCACGAGGCCTGCATCCGCATCATCGACAAGAAAGGCCCGCTCAACAATCCGGCGGACCGCGACCACTGCATCCAGTACATGGTCGCCGTGCCGATCATCTTCGGGCGGCTCACCGCGCCGGACTACGAAGATGCGATCGCCCGCGACCCGCGCATCGACAAGCTGCGCGACAAGATCGTGTGCGTCGAGGACAAACAGTTCACGAAGGACTATCACGACCCGAAGAAGCGCTCGATCGCCAATGCGCTGACGGTCGAATTCACCGACGGCAAGAAGCTCAAGGAGATCGTGGTCGAGTACCCGATCGGCCACAAGCGCCGCCGCAAGGAGGGCATGCCGGTACTGGTCGAGAAGTTCAAGACCAACCTCGCCCGCCGCTTTCCGGCCAAGCAGCAGAAGGCGATCCTGGACCTGTGCATGGACCCGAAGAAACTCGCCGCTACGCCGGTGAACGAATTCGTGGACCTGATGGTGATTTGAGGTTGTAGACCGGAAGAACAGCGTTGACACGATGGAGCACGAAGGCAACACGAGGGCGCAAGAGCGAAGGCGACGAAACGGTTTCTCTGTGGGCTGTTCGGGGCCAATGAATGGATGTCCTGCTGCCCGAAAGCTGACATAACGCATACGCATGCGCCAAAGACGCTGCAGGAGACGCAGTACGATTCAGTATCCCGTTTTCCTTCGTGATCCCTTCGTGTTGCCTGCGTGCCCCTTCGTGTTAAGGCTGTTTCCTAAACAAGTAGCCTCTATAGCGAGGCATCTGAACTGAATTCGCAAGGGGTCGGACATGAGCCATAACCTGTTCAATACGT
>DATKEK010000264.1:0-4616 GCA_035512195.1 Burkholderiales bacterium | reverse complement strand
CGGCGTCGGCGGCCTGCTGATCGCTTCGATCGTGTACTTCTCTTTCACCGAACGCCAGCTCAGCCTGCAGGAATTGCTGATCACGGTGTTCCTGATGACCACCGCGCCCGTCAGCGCGCAGATGCTCGGCCAGGCCGCGCTCCAGCTCGAAAAGCGCCGCGCCGCCGGCACCGAGGGGCCCGCCCCGGAAGACCAGGCGGGTTGAAGTGCAGACGAAAAGACAAGACAGGGCGAACCACCAAGGACACCAAGAGCACCAAGAAAATCGGAATTCGAGGGATTTCCTGGTGCACTGTCCACTTTCCCGGATGGTTTTACCAACGCTGTGTCGATAAGGTTTCGGGAGACTTGCATCGACGAGAATTTCTTGGTGTCCTTGGTGGTTCGCTGTGTTTTTCCTCAGCGCACTCGGCATTGAGCGCTTGAAAACGCATCCCGCATGGCGGTAGCCCGCAAGGATTCCCCTCCGGTTGCGCAGGAACTCCAGGCGCTGATCGGCGAATGTCTGATCCGCGACCGCCATCGTCTGCTCCGCCAGCTGACGGACCCGAAGACACGCGCCCAGGCTGCTGAAGAGATCGAGCGCTCGCGCGCGACAGCGGCGGCGCGCCGCGCGCGCGTGCCGCGCATCGTGTACCCGGAGGAACTGCCGGTCAGCGCGAAGCGCGCCGACATCGCGCGCGCGATCGCCGACAACCAGGTGGTCATCGTCTGCGGCGAGACCGGCTCCGGCAAGACCACGCAGTTGCCGAAGATCTGCCTCGAACTCGGGCGCGGCATCTACGGACAGATTGGCCATACCCAGCCGCGGCGCATCGCGGCGCGTGCGGTCGCCAGCCGTATCGCGCAAGAGCTGCGATCGCCGCCCGGCGACACGGTCGGATTCCAGGTGCGCTTCACCGACCGCTCCAGCCCGCAGAACCTCATCAAGCTGATGACCGACGGCATCCTGCTCGCCGAGACGCAGTCCGACCGCTTCCTGAATGCCTACGACACGCTGATCATTGACGAGGCGCACGAGCGCAGCCTGAACATCGATTTCCTGCTGGGTTACGTCAGACAGCTGCTTCCGAAACGCCCCGACCTGAAGCTGATCGTCACCTCCGCGACCATCGACGCGGAGAAATTCTCCCGCCATTTCGACGACGCGCCGGTGATCGAGGTCTCGGGACGGTTGTACCCGGTGGACGTACTCTACCGGCCGTTCGACGAGGACGACGAGGACGCGCACGACATCGACCTGCCCGAGGCGGTGGCGGACGCGGTGGACGACCTGACGCGCCAGTCGCGCACCGGCGACGTGCTGGTCTTCCTGCCCGGGGAGCGCGAGATCCGCGAGACCGCGGAGGCGCTGCGCAAGCAGCACCCGAAAGGCGCGGAGATCCTGCCGCTGTATTCGCGGCTCTCGGCGCAGGAGCAGGAGCGCGTGTTCAGCCCGGGCGGCGCGCGCCGCATCGTGCTCGCCACCAACGTTGCCGAGACTTCGCTCACCGTGCCGGGCATCCGCTACGTGATCGACTCCGGGCTGGCGCGCGTGAACCGCTACAGCTACCGCAACAAGGTCGAGATGCTGCAGGTCGAAAAGATCTCGCGGGCTTCCGCCAACCAGCGCGCCGGCCGCTGCGGGCGGGTGATGGATGGCGTGTGCGTGCGCCTGTACGGCGAAGAGGACTTCAACGCGCGCGGCGAATTCACCGATCCCGAGATCCTGCGTTCCTCGCTGGCATCGGTGATCCTGCGCATGCAGGCGCTGAAACTGGGCGAGGTCGAGGATTTCCCGTTCGTCGATCCGCCGGCGCCGAAGGCGATCGCCGACGGCTACCAGTTGTTGACCGAACTCGGCGCGGTGGACGAGAGCCGGCGGTTGACCGAAGTCGGCCGGCAGCTTGCGAAGCTGCCGATCGATCCGCGCATCGCGCGCATGATCGTCGCGGCGAAGGAGTTCGGTTGCTTGAAAGAAATCCTGGTCATCGCTTCCGGGCTGTCGGTACAGGATCCGCGCGAACGCCCGATGGACAAGATCGAGGCGGTGAACCGTGCGCATGACGACTTCACCGACGAGCGCTCGGATTTCCTGACCTGGCTGGTGATGTGGAAATGGTTCGAGGAGGCGCTGCGACACAAGGAATCCAACCGCAAGCTGGTGCAGTCCTGCCACGACCGATTCCTGTCGTATCTGAGGCTGCGCGAATGGCGCGAGCTGCACGGCCAGCTTGCGGCGATGGTGGCGGAGATGGCCTGGCGGCCGAACGAGACCGAGGCGCGCCACGAGGAGATCCATCGCGCGCTGCTCACCGGGCTGCTGGGCAACATCGGTTACAAGTCCGACGAGGCGGGCGTGTATCTGGGCGCGCGTGGCATCAAATTCTCAGTCCATCCGGGTTCCGGCCTGAAGAAGCGCCAGCCGAAATGGGTGATGGCGGCCGAGCTGACCGAAACCACTCGTCTGTTCGCGCGCTGCGTGGCGGCGATCGAGCCGGAGTGGATCGAGAAACTCGGCACGCATCTTTCGAAGCGCAGCTACCGCGATGCACACTGGTCGAAGGACGCCGGCAACGTGCTCGCACTCGAACAGGTGACGGTCTACGGGTTGATCGTGGTGCCCCGGCGCAAGGTGGTCTACGGCACGGTGGATCCGCGCGCGGCGCGCGAGCTGTTCATTCACGGCGCGCTGGTGGCGGGAGAGGTCAACGCGCGCGCGCTGTTTCTCGAGCACAACCGCAGACTGATCGAGGACGTGCAGGACCTGGAGCACAAGTCGCGCAAACACGACGTGCTGGTGGACGACGAGTCGATCTACGCTTTCTTCGACGAGCGGGTGCCGGAGGATATCTGGAGCTGGGCGGCGTTCGACAAGTGGCGGCGCGACGCCGAGCGCAAGGATTCCGGGCTGTTGCGCCTCACCCGCGAGTACCTGATGCGGCACGCCGCGGCCGACGTGACCGAAGACCTCTATCCGGAGCATATGGAGATCGCGGGGCAGCGGCTCAGACTGGACTACCGCTTCGAACCCGGCCACGCGCTGGACGGCGTGACCATTACCGTCCCGCTGCCGATGCTGAACCAGGTGGACGAGCGCCGCTGCGAATGGCTGGTGCCCGCCCTGCTGCGCGACAAGGTTACGCACCTGGTCAAAGGGTTGCCGAAGGGCCTGCGCAAGCACTTTTTCCCGGTGCCGCAGGTGGTGACGTCTGCGCTGGAAATCATGGAACCGGGCACGCGTCTGCTGGGCGTGGCGCTATCCGCGGCGCTGCTGAAGAAAGCCGGGGTCGAGGTGCCGCAGGACATCTGGGAGTCGATCGAGCTACCGCCGCACCTGCGCATGAACTTCCGCGTGGTGGACGAAGCCGGCAGCGAAGTGGCGATGAGCCGCAACCTGGTCGAGCTACGCGCCGAACTCGGCGTCAAGGCGCGGCGCAGCTTCACCGAATCCGCCGCGGTCGAGTTCGAACGCAAGGGGCTCACGGGCTGGGACTTCGGCGAGCTGCCGGAGATCATGGAAGTCGATCGCGGCGGACAGAAGATCGTCGGCTTCCCGGCGCTGGTGGACGACGGCGATGCGGTATCGCTGACGCTGCTCGACACCGAAGCCGAGGCCGACGCCGCCACCCGCAGGGGCCTGCGCCGGCTGCTGCGGCTGGCGCTGCCGGAGCAGATGAAATTCCTCGCCCGCAACCTGCCTGGGCTCAAAGAGATGGCGCTGCGCTATACGCTGCTGCTGGAAGAGCAGGGCGTGCGCGGCGACAAGGCCTCGATCGCCGAGCGTCTGCGCGAGGAACTGGTGACTGCCGCCTGCGACCGCGCATTCTTCGTCGACGATGAACCGGTGCGCGACCGCAAGGCCTTCGAGGCGCGCGTCGCCAAGGCCAAGATACGCGTGGTCGAAGTCGCCAACGAACTCTGCCGCCTGACCGCCGAGATCCTCGCCGAATACCACGCGCTGCGCACCGCGCTGAACGATCCGCGCTACAAGGCGTGGCCGCGCGCGATCGCCGACATCCGCGCGCAACTGAAAGCGCTGCTCCCCGCCAGCTTTATTGCCAGCGTGCCGTTCGAGCGCCTCAAACACTACCCGCGTTACCTGAAAGCGATTCCCGTGCGCCTGACGAAGCTCGTCGCCAACCCGAATCGCGACGCCCGCTGGCAGGAGCAGCTCGCGCGCTTTGCGCAGATGCTCGCAACGCGCGAAGAGCAGGACCGCCTGCGCGGCGTGCGCGATCCGAAAGTTGCGGAGTTCCGCTGGATGCTGGAAGAACTGCGCGTCTCGCTCTGGGCGCAGCAGCTGAAGACGCCTTACCCGGTGTCGTTCAAGCGGCTCGAGAAAGTCTGGGGGGAGTTGTAGCCTCGGCCGAAGCACTCAACGCGGAGGTCGCGGAGGACGCAGAGCAAGGCAAGAAAGAGGGCGGGCGAGCGGTTCCGGCGCCGATGGATGCGGTATGCTGACAGGGTGGACGCGAGAGCCATCAGTTCTTATTCTTTCCCGGTGCTGTCCGGAAGTTTCGACGAGCTGAGAATTTATCGATTCTGACCCCGTGTTGTCCCAGGTGATGGACCTTACGTTGCATCGAACTCGAAATGGCTGAGTACCGTTTTACGCAGTATTTCGAGAAAGAGGT
>DATKEK010000263.1:0-2218 GCA_035512195.1 Burkholderiales bacterium | reverse complement strand
CGTGAACGCAATGCTGTGCGCGGGCGGACTGGCGGCCGACGCGCCGGTTGCTGAGTTTCCGTCACGCAATGCCACGATCGGCGCTCTTCACTCTGTCCGTCCGATAGCCGTTGCGGTAACCGCGCTTAGCGGCACCATGCGCGTAGTAATCACGTCCGAGTTCCTGCGCCACCTCAGCCTCCAGCGCCTCTTCTACGATCAAACGCGCTGCCTGCCGCACAAGCGCGCAGCGATCGGCGCCGCCTCGGCCGTCCAACATCTGCTTCAGCTCGTTGCGCGTGTTCTGCGAACTCGGTACTCTTGCCATCGGGATGCTCCTCTTGGTTGTTCAGTTCGAACGCCGCCAAACGTTCAAACCGAAGGATGCATCCCACCTCGAATTTCCGGCAACTTTAAGACCTCACCGGACTTTGACGACAGGAGTCGCGATGATTACCTCAGGAAGAGCATCGTTGCTGGCTCTTGCAGCCGCGGCGCTGGCATTGCCGGCCGGCACTGCTGCCCATGCACAGGACTATCCGGTGAAGCCGGTGCGGCTGGTAACGGACGGCTCCGCAGGTGGCGGCGGAGACGTTCTGGCGCGAATCATTACCGTAGAACTGGCAAAAGTCCTGACTCAGCCGGTCATAGTGGAAAACCGGCCGGGAGCCGGGGGCACCCTAGCGCCGCCGATCGTGCTCAGGGCGCCGGCCGACGGGTATACGATGCTGCAGGTAACGGTCTCGGCTGCTGCCAATGTCGCGCTGCGTCCGAACCTGTCATACGACATCCTGAAGGATTTTTCTGCCGTATCCCAGGTTGCATCCGGCCCGGCTGTCGTCGTCGTCCATCCGGCGATCCCGGCAAAATCGATCAGGGAATTGATCGCGTTGGCGAGGGCGCGGCCTGGCGAAGTGAATTACTCCTCTGCAGGCATCGGCAGTTCGGCGTTTCTGGGCGCAGAGTTGTTCAAGCATGCTGCAAAGGTCGATCTCCTGCAGGTTGCGTACAAGGGCGGCAACGCCGCGCTGGTCGGTGTCATGACGGGCGAAACCGCGGTGGCCTTCTTGCCACTGGGCTCAACGCTGTCCCCGATTCGAAGGGGGGCATTGCGTGCCTTGGCGGTAAGCACGAGCACGCGCGTTCCTGCCGTTCCCGACGTTCCAACCGTGGCGGAGGCCGGCGTGCCGCAATACGAGTTCAGTAACTGGTATGGCTGGTTCGCACGGGCCGGGACCCCGCGGCAGCCGATCGATACTGTTCACCGCGCGCTGCAGTCGGTTTTAAAGCAGCCCGACGTGGCGCGGCGGTTGGCCGGTCTTGGCTATGTGCCTGTGGGTAGCGCGCCGTCAGACTTCGCGGCCTACGTGAGGCAGGATGTGGAGAGACTCGGAAGCGCCATACGGCAGGCCGGGGCCTCCACAAAGTGACGACCGCGTGCAGGAGCGGCGCTGGCTCTACGACCGCGCCGAACGTGAGATCGGGCTCTCCGCTGCCCGACGCCTTTTCGCTTCGGTTCGGACGGCCCGGCGCAACCTCGCCGAGGCCCAGCGCGACCTGACCGCCTGGCTGGAGCGCTGACAGAAGAAATACCCCCAGCTTTACTGACTGGGCTGAGGACGACATCGGCTGCACGCTCACCTTCTACCGGCTGCCGCGCCTGCACCACAAGCACCTGCCATGACGCCAAATTGCACAACTTGACGGACACAACTTGCATTCACTAGGCTCCAGCCATGCCGCACTCCGAACCGCATCGACTGCCGGCGGTGATCCTGGCCCGCTTGGTCGCGAATGGCGAGCTGACCGCTGAGGCTGTCGTGCGCAGCTGCCTTGACCGCATCCATGAACGCGAGCCGGTCGTGCGCGCCTGGGCCCATCTCGACCCGGACCAGGCGCTCGCCGCGGCCCGCGCTTGCGACCGGAGTGGCAAGGGGGGGCTGCTCAAAGGCGTGCCGTTCGGCATCAAGGACATCTTCGACACCGCCGACATGCCGAGCGGCTACGGCTCGCCGATCTATACCGGCTGCCGGCCCACCTTCGACGCGAGCGCGGTTACGCTGCCGCGTGCGGCGGGCGCGATCCTGATAGGAAAGACGGTCACGACCGAATTCGCGAACCGCCACCCCGGCCCGACTTCGCATCCGAAAAATCGCCTGCACAGCCCCGGCGGATCGTCGAGCGGTTCGGCGGCCGCGGTGGCCGATTTGATGGTGCCGCTGGCGATTGGCACGCAGAC
>DATKEK010000262.1:0-2943 GCA_035512195.1 Burkholderiales bacterium | reverse complement strand
CTGCGAGCCCTGCGGCGGCATGTAGACCCACCAGTTGGTGGTGACGGTGACTTCGCGTGTCTGCACGCGCTCCCCGAGCGCGAGCGGTTCGAGCACGTCCTGCACGCGCTTGAGTTCGGCGACGCCGAAGCTGCGCCATTCGAGGCAGGCTGAAGCCTGCGGGCGCGCGGGCAGTTCGCGCGGATCGACGATGCGAATCTGCTCGGCGTTCATCTGCAACGCGGGCAGCCGCGCATCCGGATTGGGGCGGGTGTTGTGCAGATAGAGGAACACGCCGAGCGCGACGTTCAGCACCACCGCCGCGAAGAACACCCACTTCATCGCGACGCCCCGTTCATCTGAACTCCTTGGCGATGCGCACCAGACCTTCGAGGATCAGCTTGTCGTGGAAACGCGCCGGGCGGCCAAGGTGCTGCACGATCGGCTCGGCCCAGCCGCCGCTGATCAGGATCGTCGGCTCGAGGTGGCCGGCTTCGATCATCGCGCTGCGCATGCGCTTGATCGCGCCGCAGGCGGCCTGGATGGCGCCGCTGGCGATGGCGTCGCGGGTGGAATGCGGGAAGGCCTCGAAGCTGCCGCGTTCCGGCGACAGCCGTGCAGTGTTGGCGGCGAGCGATTCGCGCATCAGGTCGAGCCCGGGCAGGATCAGCCCGCCAAGAAAATCGCCGTCCGCGGTGAGCGCGTCGATGGTGGTGGCGGTGCCGGCACAGACCACCACGCAGGGCTCGCTCACGAGATGGTGCGCGCCGATCAGCGCGGCCCAGCGGTCGGGGCCGAGCTGGGAGAAATCGGTGTAATGGTTGGTGACGCCGGCCTGGCTCGGCTGGCTCTCGATCATCACCGGCTCGATGCGCCAGTGGCCGCAGTAGCGCTTGAGCCTTTCCGCGAGCGCGTGGTTGGCGACGCTGGCGACGACCACCGCGTCCGGCGCGGGCAGCGCGATCCAGTCGTCGGGCAGGGTGTCGAGGTCGGCGACCATGCGCCAGCCTTCGCGCACGAAGGCGCGCCCGTCGTGCATCGCCCACTTGATGCGGCTGTTGCCGACGTCGACCGCGAGTATGAGTTTGGGTTCGGGCAAGGTTGGGTTCAGCTTAACGATTTCGTTTGTGCGCGGATATCACCCACGTTTGCGGTGTCCAGGTAAAACAGCCACCGGCGTTCCCTCACCCCCTGCCTTGTGGTTTCGACATGACCTGAAGGTCAGTCTCCACCGCAACAGGCGCTATGCGCATGTTGTCCCGGAGGAGAAGGGTGATGTTGCCCCTCTCCCTCCGGGAGAGGGTGGCGCAAAGCGCCGGGTGAGGGAGACCGGACCGATTACCGTTTCACCGGCCGCAGGCTCAGTTCGCCGCCGTAGTATTTACGCACGCCGCCGCGCTGTTCCAGCTGCAGGGCGCCGTCTTCGTGGACGCCCGCCACACGCCCCTCGATCTGCGTGTTGTCGGGCATGCGAAGCACGACCATTTTATCTTGGTACGCATGCGCCCGCTGCCATTCGTCGCGCAGCGGCGCGAAGCCTTCGCGCGAGAATTGCGTAAGCACGCGCCCGAGCTCGGCAAGGATGTCGGCGACCAGTACGTTGCGGTCGGCGTCGATGCCGATGCGCGCAAGGTCGGCGACCGGCTGGTCGATGCGATCGATCACGTCCTGCGGCAGGCGCACGTTGATGCCGATGCCGATCACCGCGGCGCTCGGGCCCATGACGTCGCCGGAGAGTTCGATCAGGATGCCGCCGAGCTTGCAGTGCCGCCACAGCAGGTCGTTCGGCCATTTGAGCTGCGCGTCATCCACGCCCGCGCGGCGCAGCGCGCGCAGCAGCGCGACGCCGACCGCGAGCGCGAGCCCGGAGAGAAAGCCCACGCCCTGCTCGAAGCGCCACAGCACGGAGAAAGTCAGCGCGCCGCCGAGCCCGGTGTGCCACACGCGGCCGCGCCGCCCGCGGCCGTGGGTCTGCAGCTCGGCGATGCGCACCAGGCCGGAAGGCGCGCCCTGCGGCACGCGGGCGATCAGGTCGTCGTTGGTGGAGCCGGTCCGGTCCACCACTTCGATGGCGAACGCTTCGGCCTGCGCGCGGAGGCGCCGGCCAATGTCGACGGCATCGAGCCAGCGCACCGGGGTGACCAGGCGGTAGCCGCGGCCGCGCACGCGATACACCGTGAGGCCGAAGGCTTCGACATCGGCGAGCGCGTTGGAGATCGATTCGCGGGTAACGTCGAGCGCACGGCCGATCGCTTCGCCGGAATGGAACTCGCCATCCGCAAGCAGCCGCAGTACTTCGAGGGTATGCCGGGTCACGTGAACATTCGAAGGAATGACGCGCCGAACTATACCCGAACCGTCTGCGCGCGATGCCCGGGCGGCCGGCGCCGCCGCGCTTTGACCTCCGTCAAGCGGGCCGCGGCACAAGCGCCTAGACTATCCACACCTGCACGCACTGGGAGGAATGAACATGTACAAGCACATCCTGTTGCCCACCGACGGCTCCCCGCTGTCCCGCAAGGCGATCAAGGCTGGCATCAAGTTCGCGAAATCGGTCGGCGCCAAGGTCACCGGCTTCTACTCGCCCGAGCAGTATGAAGTACTCGCCTATGGCGAGTATTTTCCGCCGAACCTGGTGTCGCGCAAGGAATGGGAGGAGCGCGGCAAACAGACCGCGGAGAAATTCCTCGCGGAGATCGAGAAACAGGCGAAGGCCGCGAAGGTGCCGTACCAGGGCTACCACCTTGCGAGCATTTCTCCGTGGGAAGCGATTGTCGAAGCGGCAAAGAAGAGGAAGTGCGACCTGATCTTCATGGCCTCCCATGGCCGCAGAGGCCTGACCGGCCTGCTGCTCGGCAGCCAGGCGTCGAAAGTGCTCGCGCATTCGAAGGTGGCGGTGCTTATTTACAAGTAGTGCCCGGTGCTGAGCGCTCGGTGCTCAGGAAGAGGGTGACCGGGTGATGC
>DATKEK010000261.1:0-2438 GCA_035512195.1 Burkholderiales bacterium | reverse complement strand
CTCCGGCAGCCGGCCGGTATCGAGGGTGAACACCTCGATCGCGTGCTTGCCGCGAGAGATCAGGTCGAGCAGCACCATGTCTTCGACGCCAAAGCTGGTGCCGAACGCAGCGGGCGTATGGCGCGAGCCGATTTCGGTCAGCAGTTCATGCGCCTGGGCGATCTGCTGCTCGAACGTCATACCGCGATCTCTCCGGCGGCTGCCTTGCGTTTGTCGACGATGCGGATCGGCTGTGCCTTCGGCGGCAGCGCTTCCGTCAGGTCGAGCTGGCGGTCGCGCCCGACGCTGAAAGCCGCCGCTGCGTGCGTCCACGTGTCGATCTGCGCAGAGAGCGATTTGACCGTCGGCTCGTCCCACTCGACGTCTTTGGGGGCGAATTCTTTGGCGAACGCTGCAAGCGGTGCGGCGAGGTCGGCCGGAAGATGCCCGTCGAGCAGCGGCGGGAGGTCGGAAATCTGTTCGAGTTTCGGCAGTGTCTTCGAGGAAGTGACCAGTCCGAACAGGCCCTGTCCGATCAGGCGCACGATGTTCTCCGCGCACTGGGCGGCTTCGGCGTACTTGCGCTGGTGGTACAGCGCGGTACGGTAACCGCGTTCGTGCGCGGCTTCGAAGAAGGCGGAGCCGATCTGCACCTGGCTGGCCCCGGCGCATTCGCCGCCGCCCAGCTGCAGCACCTTGAAGTCGGCGTTCTGTCCGTGATCCTGCGAAACGGCCGGCACATCCTCTTCCCGCACTTCGATCAGGTCGGCGAGCAAGGTTGCGAAATAGTCGGACGCCTGCCGGCGGGTCCATGCGAAGAAGCTTTCGCCGGACTGACGGCTGTCAATCCAGGCCTGCTTCACGCGGCGTATCGCCTCCTCGATGCGCGCCGACGGCACCGACGGACCCTTGAGCGCGAGCGCGCCGCCGCCGAGGCCGTTGCCGCCGAAGTACATCTGGTAGTGCGGAATCAGTTTCTTGTGCATGCGCCGGCCTTCGCCGTAGATGCCGATGTCGCCCATCTCCGGTTGCGCACAGCCATTGTGGCAGCCGGAGACGCGGATGCGCAGATCGTTGCCGCCGATCTCGAGCAGCTTGGGTGCAAGAATGGTGCTCGAGGTGATGCCGAGGCGGCAGGTGGAAGTGCCGGGGCAGGCGACAACATCGTCGCCGGTCTGCGGTTCGCGCAGGCCGAGCGCGGAGAATTCTGCGCGCAGCGTTTCGAGTTTCGACGCCGGCACGTTGAGCGCCAGAAGGTTCTGGTCTTGTGTGGTGCGCAAGTCGCGCAGTCCATGTTCGGTTGCGATGCGCGCGATGCCGCGCAGCTGCTTCGCGCTCAGGTCGCCGAGCGGCACCGCCAGCGGCAGTGCGTACTGTTCGGGCTGCTTCTGCGCAAACAGTTTGCGCGGCGCGCCGCTGCCGGGAACATCGGATTCGCCGCCTTTGCGCCACTCGCCCTTTGGATGGTTGGCGGCGGCGAGTGCGCTGCGCGTGCGCGCGAACTCCTCGCGGAACTTTTCGACGAAGCCTTCGGCGCTGAAGCGGTCGACCAGGAACTTGATGCGAGACTTTGCGCGCTTGGTGCGATCCGAGTACTTGCTGTGCAGTGCGATCACCGCTTCCATCGCCGGCAGAAGGTCGCGCTCCCCGATGAATTTCTCGACTACGATGGCTTCCCGCGGCTTGTGGCCGAGGCCGCCGCCGGCCAGCAGCTTGAAACCGAAACGCTCACCTTCGCGCACGGCAACGATCCCGAGGTCGTGCAGCATGCCTTGGGCGCAATCGGATTCGCAGCCGGAGAAGCTGATCTTGAACTTGCGCGGCAGTTGCTGGTTCAGCGGGTTGCGCAGGAAATGCCGCAGCGCGCCCTGCAGGTGCAGGTCGATGTCGGTGTGTTCGCGTGGGCAGACGCCGGCCATCGGGCAGGCGGTCATGTTGCGCACGGTATTGCCGCAGGCTTCGCGCGAGGTGAGTCCGGCAGCGGCCAGGCGGCGCAGCGCATCCGGGGTGTCGGCAAGCGGCACGTAATGAATCTGGATCGAGGTGCGCGTGGTGATGTGCGCGGTCTCGTGCTGCGCCCAGGTGTCCAGCACGTCGGCGACCGCATTCAGTTGTTCCGGCACCAGCAGGCCGCCGGGGATCTTCACGCGAATCATGTTCACACCGCCCTGGCGCTGGCCATAGATGCCCTGCTGCAGGCGGATCGCGGTAAAGCGCTCCTCGTCGATCTCGAGGTTAAGGTAGGCGCGCAGCGCGTCCTCGTAACGGGAGATCTCGTCCAGGTCTGCGAGATCGTCGAAGCTTTCGGTTGCGCCCATCTTCAATGTTCCTTGAGTTTGTTCAGATAACCAGTTTTCCGCCGATCAACATCAGCACGGTTGCCAGCAGCGAGCGCAGCAGGCGCTCCGGCGCGCGGCTGGCGAGCTGGCTGCCGATCCAGATGCCGGGGATTGAGCCGA